>JAUHZF010000527.1 GCA_030426145.1 Polyangia bacterium | reverse complement strand
ACGGTGATCGCCCACATCCGCAAAGCGACGCAGGGCGTGAACAACGTACTCAACTGCCACCCGTTTCAACACGGCCGGTGGGTCTTCGCGCACAACGGTGACATCCCCGACTTCGACGCCAAACGCCCCGCCCTCATGGCCGAGGTGGCCCCTCGCCTTCGGCGCTTCATCCTCGGCGACACCGACAGCGAGGTGATCTTCTACGTCTTCCTGTCGCGACTCGCCGCCTACGGCCCCCTCGCCCAGCGCCACGGCGCCGAGGAGGTCTCCCGCGCGATCGACGAGACCATCACCGCCGTCCGCGGGGTCTGCGAGTCTCCCGACGACGAGAAGCCCTGCCTTTTGACCTTCATCGTGACCGACGGCACCACCCTCGCCGCGACCCACGGAGGCAAGGAGCTCTTCGTCTCCACCTACAAGACCCACTGCGCCGATCGCGATGCCTGCCCCCACCTCGCCGAAGAGTGCGAGGCGCCGACCAAGACCGGCTTCATCAACCACCTCCTGTTCGCGAGCGAGATCATCGACGGCGACAACGTGTGGGACCCGATGAACCAAGGCGACATCGTCGCCGTCGACTGGCGCATGCGCATCCACCGCGCCCGCGTCGGCAAACGGCCCCTACCCATCGCTGGGTAATTCGGATCTCGGGCTCGGTTCTCGATTCTCGATTCTCGTTCTCGAGCTCGTTCGCGTTCTCGAGCTCGTTCGCGTTCTCGACGACCTCGAACCTCGAACCCGGAACCTCGAACCTCGAACCCGGAACCTCGAACCCGGAACCTCGAACCCGGAACCTCGAACCCGGAACCTCGAACCTCGAACCCGGAACCTCGAACCCGGAACCTCGACTCACCCACGGTGCCGCTTCGCGACTTCCCCCAGAAGCGCCTGCACGGGCGCATCGACGACGACGGGGTACATCTCGGCCTTGGGCGTGGGTGACTCCAGCGCCGTGAGTCCCGGGGGCAACGCCGCGAGGGTGGCCATGGCCGTGGCGCGACGCTCGTCGAGCGTGCTCGAGGGCGAACAACGCTCGCCTCCCCTGACCATCGGGACCAACAGCGGCACCTCGCCCTCCTCGGGCTCGGCGTCGACCAAGGTGAGGCGGTCGCGGATCGGGCACTTCCCGTCGAGTCGACGAAAGACCTGGTGCGGCCCCGGATAGGTCGCCTTTCCTTCGCTCAGCTTGCCCACGGGCACGACCTTTCCGTCCCGCTCGTACTGCACGACCTTGTAGACACCACCGAGCGAGGGGGCGTCCTTCGAGCAGACCAGCTCGGTTCCCACCCCGAAGGTGTCGATCGGCGCGCCCGCGCGGAGCAGTCTGTCGATGGAGTACTCGTTCAGATCGCCGCTCGCGACGACCTTGGCCTCCGGGCAACCCTCCCGATCGAGGATCTTTCTCACCTCACGGCTCAGGCCATCGAGATCGCCTGAGTCGAGGCGAACGCCGCGAAGCTTGTCCTTGGCCACCTTCGCGGCCCGCTCCGCACCGCGCAGGGTGTCGTAGGTGTCGATGAGGAGGAACGTTCCTTTCGGAAAGGTCGCGACGTAGTTCTCGAAGCTGCTCACCTCGTCGTCGTGGGTCATCGTCCACATGTGGGCGGCCGTCCCCGAAACGGGGATCCCGTAGCGCCGCCCGGCTTCGACGTTCGACGTGCCCACCGCTCCGACGAGATAGGCCGCCCGTGCCGCCCCGATGGCCGCCGCCGGGTGTGTGCGTCGGGTGCCGAACTCGAGCACGGCACGACCGGCGGCCGCGTGCACGATGCGCGCAGCCTTGGAAGCCACCATCGTCCCGTGATTCACCATCGACAGCACGAGGGTCTCGAACAGCTGAGCCTCGATGATGTCGGCCGTGACCCGCATGAGTGGCGCCCCCGCGAAGACCAGGGTCCCGTCGGGCACCGCGTCGATGTCTCCGCGGAAACGAAAGTCTCTCAGATAGGCCTCGAGCTCGGGGGTGAGCGCATCGCGGAGGCCGGGTACGTCCCTGAGGTACGCGAGGTCGTCGTCGTCGAAGCGGAGCGCCAAGGCGGCGTCGATGGCCGCTTCGACCTCGTTGGCCACGAGGTACCGCCGCGGGCGTGGCAAACGCCGCACGAAAAGCTCACACGTGGCGCGGGTGTGGCTGAGGCCGCGGTGGAAATAGCCGGCGGCCATGGTGAGTTGATACAGGTCCGTGCAAAGCGCGCGATGGCCCATGGCGCATGGTAACGTCCCGGCCCTCATGACGGCGGAAAAGGACGAGCGCATCATCGACGGTAAAGCGGCGGCCAAAGCCTTCCGAGCCCGCGTCGCGGAACGGGTCGAGGGCTTCGTGAAACGCCATGGCACAGCCCCCGGGCTCGAGGTGGTCTTGGTGGGCGACGACCCTGCGAGCCAGGTCTACACCCGCAACAAGGAGAAAGCGGCCAACAAGGCCGGGATCCGAGGGGCCCTGCACCGACTGCCGGGAGATGTCGACCAGGCCGCGCTCATCGAGCAGGTCGCGGCGCGCAATGCCGACGACACGGTCGACGGCATCCTCGTCCAGCTCCCGCTCCCAAAGCACCTCGACGAGACGGCGGTGCTCGACACCATCGACCCCAGCAAGGATGTCGACGGACTGCACCCGATGAACGCCGGCCTGCTCTCCGCGGGCCGACGGGGTCTCGTGGCCTGCACCCCACGCGGCTGCATGCACCTGCTCTCCCTCACCGGCGTCGACCTGACCGGCAAGCACGCGGTCATGGTCGGGCGCTCGAACCTGATGGGCAAGCCGATGGCACAGTTGCTCTTGGCCGCCAACGCGACCGTCACCATCGCGCACTCGCGTACCAAGAACCTGCAGGCCGTCTGTGCCTCGGCCGATGTGCTGGTGGTCGCGGTGGGACGCCCCAAGATGGTGGGCGCCGACTGGATCAAGGAGGGCGCGGTCGTGATCGACGTCGGGATCAACCGGACCGACGACGGCAAGCTCGTCGGCGACGTCGACTTCGAGGCCGCGCTCGGCAAAGCCGCCCACATCACCCCGGTGCCGGGTGGCGTGGGACCGATGACCATCGCCTGCCTGCTCGACAACACCGTTACCGCGGCCGAGCTCCGACGCGGCGAGACCCCCAGCGTCTAGCTCCTGCTTCTCTGCTGTCGGGGGCTCACACCGAGAGTGGCTCGAGCTTGGGGCTACGAGCCGCGAGCTGGCGGTGCAAGATCACGGCGACGCCGACCAGAAGAAGGCCGATGAGCTGCGAGGTCGAAAGGCCCGCCGCGCTCCCTCGGTCGTCGGCACGCCAGAATTCGATGACGAACCGACCCAAGGCGTAGAGCGCGAGGAACCACACGAAGACCTGGCCGTCGTACCGCTTTCGTCCTTGCAGGTAGAGCATCAGGAAGCCGGCGACGCCAAACGACATGAGCGACTCCATCACCTGCGTCGGATGGACCGGTAGCGATTCGAGGCTGTTGGACGCGAGCAGCCCGAGCTTCCACTGGGCATCACTGGCCGGGCTCCCAGCGGGAAACGTGAGGGCGTGGTCCGCGTGGCTCACCGATCCGAAACAGCAGCCCGCGAGCAGACAGCCGATGCGTCCGAAGCCCAGACCGAGCGCGATGCCCACGCTCGACATGTCACAAGCCTTGAGAACCGGGAACGCATCGCGCCGGAGCAACACGATCCCCCCGATGGCCGCGAACACGAGCCCGCCGTAGTAGACGAGGCCCCCCGACCAGAACTTCGCCCAAGCGAAGCACTGGCGCTCGGTGGGATGACAGACCTGGTTCGCCGCGTCCCAGACGGCGTTTCCCGTCTTGAGGCACTTGGCCTGCGAGATCTTCCAGTCGACCAGTGATGGATCGGTACACAGGTGCACATAGTCCATCAGGAATCCGTCGAAGAGCACGTGGAAGATCCGCCCTCCGATGACGCCGAGCAACAAGGCCGCGAGCGACAAGTCGACGATGACGTCCGGGTTCTGCCCGATGCGGCGCGCACGCATGACCGCGATCGCGGTCGCGAAGGTGAACCCCGTGATCAGGAGGATGAAGTAGGCCGGCGCGGGGACGTCGAAGAGCGAGAAGAGGACCGGATTCACGGCTCACCTCGCATCGGCGACAGGCGCGTCGTCGTCGACGGGCGCTTCGTCCTTCACCTCTTCGCTTCGCGCTTCGAGCTCGGCCGGCTTCGCCTCCGCCTGCTCGCTCTCTTTCGACGCCTCGCGCGACGTGAACATGTCGATGGCCATGAAGGCCACGCCGACGCAGATGGAGATGTCGGCCACGTTGAAGGTGGGCCAGTGATGAGGTCCCGTCGACCACCCGAGGGTATCGACCCAGAAGGAGCCCTCGGTGGCGTCGGTGTAGATGTCGATGAAGTCGACGACGTAGCCGTAGCGAATGCGGTCGACGAGGTTGCCGAGCGCACCGCCGAGCACGAGGGGCAGGCCCCACTTCAGCGCCGTCTGGCCCCGCTGCAGCTTGCGGTAGAGCGAGACGATGAAGACGATGGCCGCCACCGACACGATGAGGAAGAACGGGCGCCGAAGCGCCTCGGTCTCGTTCTGGAGGAGGCCCCAGGCTCCGCCGCGGTTCTTGGCGAAGATGAAGTTCATGAAGCCCTCGATGACCACCTTCTTGTGCTCACCGCCGGGCCGGATGTTCTCGAAGGTGCCCTTCGCCCAACCCTTGGACCAGAGGTCGGCCACGAGGTTCACGATCGTGACCACCACGAGGAACACGTAGGACGGCTTGTAGGGGTCGGCGGCCTTGGCCGGGGCATCTCCCTCGGAGGCCTCCGGATCCGCCTCTGCGGCGTCGGTGGCGACCTTCTCGGACGCGGAATCCGACGCGGCGCCATCTGAGGCCGCCGCGTCGTCGTCGGACGTCGGGTCGGCCCCTCCTCCGTCCACCGTGAGGAGATCCTCGTCGGCGGAGGGCTCGGTCTCGTTGTCGGTCCTGTCCATGAGGGAAACGGTTCTCTACGCCATCGAAAGCCAAACGGCAAAGGGGGAACACGGCCCGGACCGCAACCCTTCCCCGAGCCTCGATTCGAACAAAGCGCACCCACCCCGCACGTGACACTTGGTCAGCACCGCACGGATGTTTAGTATATCGCCATGCCCGCCCCGCCTTGGAGCCTCGAGACCGGTCTCAGCAACGTGGTCCGGCGTTGGGAAGACCGCGCCGAGACCCGCGGGTGTTTCACGGCGGTCGAGAA
>JAUHZF010000124.1 GCA_030426145.1 Polyangia bacterium | reverse complement strand
CACGCTGCCCAGCATTGCAGGGCAGGGGCCACGGCTTGGCAATGGTATCCAGATCTTCCCCGGCTCGGTTCCGGTCTATCGCGGCAGCCAGCTGGTCGGCGGGATCGGCGTTTCGGGCGACGGTATCGATCAGGATGACATCGCAGTCGCTGAGCTGTTCGCAGGCCTGCCGCATGTCGGCGGGCGTGAGGGCGACCTTGAGGGGCAGACCGATGATGTTGGCGTAGGTACGGAGTTGGTCGACGGCGGCGATGCCGCAGGCGTACTCCGTCTGCGTGAGTCCCGTGGCTTCGACCGAGGTCGCGGTCGTTCCGTTGGTGCTGCCGACCTCGAGGTCCGTGGGGGGGAGCTCCCCTTCCACCAGCTGCGAAGCTGCGCACGCCGCACTGCCCCCTCCGCTGCCAGCGGTGGTGGTCGTCGTCGTGCTGCTGCTCGCAGTGGTGGTGGAAGCCGTGCCTCCGCTTCCACCCGCGCTGCTGCCGCCCGTGCCCCCCGTTCCGGTGCCTCCAGACCCCCCGCCCCCGACGTCGGCGGCGCGGTCCGAAGAACTGCCGACCTGTTCGCAGTAGATGCGAAAGCCCAGCACATCGGTGGCCGACGAGGCGTTGAAACTCGCGGAAAGCGACGTCTCTCCAGAGGCGTCGAGGGCGGTGAACTCGGGCGCAGCCGGACCGACCAAGTCGTAGCTCAACGCCTGGGTGGCGAAGTTCGTCGTGTCGGCCGAGCTCACGTTGACGAGGAAGTAGACGTCCATCCCTTGGGTCGTCTGGTTGCCCGTGCTGTCGACGCACCCATCGATGTCGTCGAGTGCGTTGACCAGGTCGCCCATCGGCAACGTGATGACCTCGTTCGCATCGCCCGTTCCCGTCACCGAAATTCCGGTGTTGCGGCAAGTCCCGCCGGACGACTGGTTGCGATTGACCTGTTGGTCACAGGGTTGGTCCTGACTCACCCAAACCTGAATCGTCTCGCCCGACGTGAGACCCGAGATGGTGATCTCGTACTCGTTGCCTTCGCAGTCTTCGCGACTGATGACGTCGAGGCCCTGATCGTGGTTCTCGGTCTCACGCTGAAGCGTGCCCGACACGATGCTGATCTGCGCCGCGGCTCCGGCGCTCCAGGTGAGGAGGGCGCAGAGACCCAGAAGGAAAGGAATGATGCGGCGGATCGGGTACATCGCGAGACCTCTTTTACGCACAGGACATGCCAAGGGGCAAACCCCGGTTGTGGCTGCTCAGAGCAACCCAGAAGGCCCCTCGGCCCTTCCCTTCCGACCGGGCTGTGACAAATTGTCTATCCACAGCCTACGCGCCCCGCTCCAACCGACAAACCGTCATTGGGGACGGAGCCCCCAGTAGAGAATGCGGCGGGCGTTCTCACCAAAGATCTTACGGATGTCCGCCTCGCTGTAGCCCGCCTCGCGCAGGGCCTTGGCCAAGTCCGGCATCTTGCGGGCATCCTTGACCGGTGGGACCGGCTTGCCGCCGTCGTAGTCGGTTCCGATGGCGACCGCGTCGATGCCCGCCACCTTCACCATGTGGTCGACCATGGCGACCACGTGCTTCATCTGCACCCGGCCTTTGCGCACGAAGGTGCGGTGCAGGTTGAGACCGGCGACGCCTCCCGTGTCGCCGATGACCTTCAGCTGGGCGTCGGGGAGGTTGCGAGGGTGGTTGCGGAGCTTTCGGGCGTTGGAGTGGGTCGCCACGATGGGCGCTCCGTACTTCTTCGCGATGGGGATCAGGTCCTCGAAGGCCTGATCCGACATGTGGGAAACGTCGACCAGGGCCCCCTTCTCGTAGACCCGGGCACAGAACTGCTTACCGAGGTCGGTGAGGCCTCCGCCGCCCTTCTTCTTCGCCTTCTTGCCCGTGGCCGAGCTCGCCAGGTCGTTGTCGTGGGCGTGAACCACGCCCACGAGCCGAACCCCACGCGCGATGAAGCGGTCGATCTGGGTGATGTCGGCCGCGAAGGCGCCCGCCCCTTCGATGGAGACGAAGATCGCCACCTCGTCAGGGTCGACCGCCTGCACCTTTCCGTCGACGATGACGGGCGTGAAGCTCGTCTGCGCCTTCAGGATCTCGTCGATGGTGGTGTAGATGGCTTCGGCGTCGGCGATGGCCGGCTTCCACTTGTGGATGTAGTCGGGGATGTAGATCGGAAAGACCATCGCCGCGTAGTGCCCCTCGCGCGCTTTCTCGGGCGTTGCGTCCCCCTTGGGCAGGGCCACCGGGCGGTCCTTGAAGTGCACGCGCCAGGGGGTGTCGACGTGGAGGTCGATCACCTCGAAGGTGTCGCCGCCGTCCGCGAGGTCCACCTCCGGCAGCGGCGGAGGTGCCGGCGCCGTCGCCGAAGGAGCCGCGGCACTCGTCGTGGCGGCGGCGCTCGCCGTCGCCGTGGGCGCGACGGGCGTGGGCTTGGCCTCGGGAGGGTCGGCCTGCCCGCAAGCCACCAACCACACCAGGCCGGCGATGCATCTCGAAAGGGCTCGGCGTTGCACGTCAGGCGAGCACGTATCCCAGGAGCAGGCCGAGCGCAAAGCAGCCGACGCCGACGAGGATCACCCCCCACCACACGAGACTCGGTGGGTCGGGGTCGGCCGCCGCGTAGACGTTGATCGCGGGCACGTCGCCCTGCACGGTGGGCGTGCCGTCTGGCCGCTGGCGCGAGACCTGTGTCGCCGAGCCCGGCCGCGCGCCCGCGATGGGTCCCGGCGTCACGGCTGGCTGCATCGCTGGCTGCGCCGGCTGCGGCGCCGACGGGACCATCGACTCGATGGCCGGCATCATGTTCTCGGTCTTGTGATGGCGCGAGGCGGGGGGCGGCGACGACGGATAGCCCATCGACGCGGGCTGCGCGGACTGCGCGGCGGCGTAGCCCGACGGAGGCATCGCCACCGAGGGTGTCTGCTGGGTACCCTGAGGGCCTCGGCCCACCGCGGGGGATGCCTGGGTGCCTCCCCCAGACCGCTGCCCGGCAGATGCGGGCGTGCGCTGATCCGACATCTGCCGGATCGCCACCGTCTGTAGGCCGTCGGGCACGAACTGCGCCCGTGTGCCTTGCGCCAGGCTCCGGAGTGCTTCGGCCATCTCCTCTGCGGATTGGAAGCGCTCGTCCGGGTTGCGAGCCAGCGCTTTGTCGAAGAAACCCGACCACTTGGCAAGCGCGGGATTGAGCTCCGTGATGGGCTTGGGGGGATCGCGAAGCACCGCGACCATGCGTGACAAGTTGTCGGCCTGGCCGAAGGGGTGGATGCAGGTGAGCATCTCGTAGAAGACGATGCCCACCGACCAGATGTCGGTGCGGGCGTCGACCGCCTTGGCGTTCTTCACCTGCTCCGGGCTCATGTAGCCCGGGGTGCCGAGCACCGCCCCGGTCCGGGTCTTGGAGCCCATTCCGCCCGCGATATCCATCACCTTGGCGATGCCGAAGTCGAGGACCTTCACCGTGTACTGGCCGTTGCCGGCCGGCACGAGGAACAGGTTCGGTGGCTTGAGGTCACGGTGCACGATGCCGCGTGCGTGGGCACAGCTGAGGGCCTGCAGGACGCCGTAGAGGATCGGCGCGGCTGCCGCTTCGGTGAGGGGGTAGCCCTTTTGCAGGTACTCCTCGAGGTTCTCGCCCTCGAGCAGCTCCATCACCAGATACGGCGACCCGTCCTCGGCGTAGGCATAGGCCTCCACCACCGCGATGTGGGGGTGCCGGAGCGAGAAGCAGGTCTGCGCCTCGGCGTAGAAGCGCTCGACCACCGCCCGATTGCCCACGAACTGCGGATGCAGGAGCTTGATGGCCCGACGACCCTGCCCCTGCTGACCCTCCGCCTCGTAGACTGCGGCCAAGCCGCCTTCGCCGATCAGGCGGATCAGCCTCCACTGGCCGTTGAGGACGGCCCCGACGGCTTCACCGGCGTCGAGCGACACGAGAGGCATGCTGGCGCAAGCGCGTCCCGACGTAAACATTCCCACCCTCTAGGGCCGGATCAGGCGGTAAACACCGAGCATGCGCATCGGCATCGACCTCGGCGGCACGAAGATCGAAGGTGTGGTCCTCGATGACGAGGGGCAGGAGCGTTGGCGTTCCCGTCGCCCTACGCCCGCCCGTGACGGCGCCGACGCGATCGTGGAGGCGGTCGCGCGCTTGGTGTCCGAGGCGCGCGCCGCCGTGGGTCTCCCGCACGAGACCCCGGTGGGGATCGGTACCCCGGGCGCCATCTCCCCCGCTACGGGGAGGCTCCAGGGCAGCAACACCACCTGCCTCAACGGCCTCCCCCTCGATGCCCGCTTCGCGGAGGTCATCGGGGCGCCGGTGAGGGTGCAGAACGACGCCAACTGCTTCGCCCTCTCCGAAGCGGTCGACGGCGCGGGCGCCGGGGCCGATGTCGTATTCGGGGTCATCCTCGGCACCGGGACCGGGGGCGGACTCGTCGTCGGGGGCCAACCGCTCGCGGGGGCCAACGCCATCGCCGGCGAGTGGGGCCACAACCCGCTGCCCTGGCCGCGCGCCGACGACGCCCCCGCGCCGAGTTGCTACTGCGGCCGCGCCGGTTGCCTCGAAACCTATCTCTCCGGCCCCGGCATCGCGGCCGACCACGCCCGCGTGACGGGCGAGAAGCACACCGCGGCCGAGCTCGCCGGCTCGGATTCGATGGAGGCGCGCGCCACGCTCGGCCGCCACCGCGACCGCCTCGCACGCGGGCTCGCGACCGTGGTCAACCTGCTGGACCCCGACGTCATCGTCCTCGGCGGCGGCGTATCCAACCTGCCCGGCCTCGCCGACGCCATGCCCGAAGCCATGGGTCCCTACGTCTTCACCCGCGACCTGCGCACCGCCATCCGCCGCGCCCAACACGGAGACGCCAGCGGCGTGCGTGGGGCTGCGTGGCTGTGGCCCCAGTGATCGAGGTCCTCGAGGTTCCAGGTTCGAGGTTCGAGGTTCCAGGTTCCAGGTTCGAGGTCGAGGTCGAGGTCGAGGTCGAGGTCGAGGTCGAGATTCGAGGTTCGAGGTTCGAGGTTCGAGGTTCGAGGTCAAGGTCGAGACCGAGACCGAGAACCCCACTAGACTCTCACGCTCCATGGCTACCGTCGTCGTCGAGACCGTTCCTCTGCCTGCCCTCGTCATCCACGGCGGCGCGGGGGCCTATCTCAAGACCACCTCCGCAGCGACGCGCGAGGCGCGCGGTCGACGCATGGCCGACATCGCGCGCGCAGCCCACGCCGCCATGACGGGTGAGGAGGCCGCCCGCGAGGCGGTGCTCGCCGCCATGGACGCGATGGAGGACGACCCCAGCTTCAACGCTGGCTACGGGTCCAGGCTGCAGCGCGACGGACAGGCGCGGGTCTCGGCGGCGCTGATGAACGGCCGGCTCACCCGGCTCTCCGCGGTCTACAACGTAGAAGGTTGCCGCCACCCGACGCGCCTCGCCGACGTGTTGCAGACGCGTCCCGATCGCAACCTCGACGGACGCGGGGCCGCGGTGCTCATGGACGAGCTGGGCATCCCCGCAGAAGACATCCGCAGCCCCGAGAGCCGACAGCGCTGGGAGCGCCTCATCGCAACCGGCGAGGTCGCCGACCGCGAGGCAGCCATCGGACACGACGACGCCGCCGCCGTCGACCGGGCGCGAGAGGCAGCCACGCCCATGCCGGCCGAGCTCGAGCAGCAGGAGCTTCCCCCGGAGGGCGATCGCTATGGCACCGTGGGCGCCGTCGCGGCCACGGCCGATGGCAGCATCTGGGCCGCCACCTCCACCGGAGGGCGCGGCCACGAAGCCGTGGGTCGCGTGAGCGACTCGCCCACCCCCGCCGGGAACTACGCCTGCCCGGTGGTCGCGATGTCGGCCACTGGGTTCGGCGAGCAGATCCTCGATGCCAACGTGTGCGGGCGCATCGCGACCCGCATGCTCGACGGCATGGACCTCGAGGCAGCGCTCCGACGCACCTTCGACGAGGTCGATGCCGCACAGGGTCTCTACGGCGTCATCGCCATCACGCCGAGCGGCCACGTGGGCTACGCCCACAGCACCGAAGCGTGTGGGGTGGCGTGGGTCGACGCTGCGGGCGTCGTGCACGTCGATCGCCACGGGCGTAGCGGTTGACAGCACGCCGGAGCCTCGGTTCGCTGGCGCCGTGAACACCGAGCGTCTCATCGAAGCGGGCGCGTCTCCGGCACGGGCCGAGGCGCTGGTCGCGGCCGCCGCCACCACGTCCGACCCGCTCATGCGCTGGCGCGAGCTGACCGACGTCTTGCAGCCCGACGACCCCATCGACGTCCACCTCGCCGCCCACGCGCTCTGCTTCGCGGACTGGAAGACGGAGCTGCTGGGCCCGGCGCCCATGACCGTGCCCACCGAGGCCGATCTGAACGAGAGCAACCTGGGCCGTGCCCTTCGCGCGCGGGGCGGTGGCATCGACGTCGCCGCCTTTCACCGCCACTCCCTGACCGACCCCGAGCACCACTGGGCCGCCGTGCTGGAGCACCTCGGCATCCGATACGCCACGCCACCGTCTCGCGTGCTCGAAGGCGAGGGGCCGGCCGCACGGTGGCTGCCTGGAGCGGTGCTCAACATCGCGGAGACAGCTCTGTCCGGCGACGACGATCGCGTCGCCGTGGTCGTGGGTCGCGAGGGCCAAGGCGACCTTCGCCACGTCTCCCTCGCCGAGCTCCGTCGCGATGCGATGAGGGTGGCCCATGCGCTCGAGGCCGCCGGCATGTCCCCCGGTGACGCCATCGCCATCGACATGCCCATGACCTATGCGTCGGTCGCGCTCTACCTCGGCATCGTCGCCTTCGGTGGTGCCGTCGTATCCATCGCCGACAGCTTCGCCGCGGCCGAGATCGCGACCCGCCTTCGGATCTCCGAGGCCAAAGCCATCTTCACCCAAGACGTCATCTTGCGTGGCGGCAAAGCCATCCCCCTCTACGCCCGCGTGCTCGAAGCAGCAGCCCCCCGCGCCGTCGTGATCCCCGCCGACGGTGACCTGCGCGCCGAGCTGCGTGACGGTGACCAGGCGTGGGCCGACTTCCTCCGAGGCGCCGCCGAGACGACGCGCTTCCACCACGTGGGGGCCGAGGCTACGACCAACATTCTCTTCTCCTCGGGCACGACGGGCGATCCCAAGGCGATCCCCTGGACCCACATCTCACCCATCAAGGGCGCCGCCGACGCCTGGGGCCACCACGACGTCAGACCCGGCGACGTCGTCGCATGGCCCACCAACCTCGGCTGGATGATGGGCCCCTGGCTCATCTACGCCAGCCTGCTCAATCGCGCCACCATCGCCCTCTACGAGGGCATGCCCCACGCCGCCGGCTTCGGCGACTTCATCGCCGCAGCCGAGGTGACGATGCTCGGGGTCGTACCGAGCCTCGTGAAAGCATGGCGGCAAAACGGTGCGCTCGACGGACGCGACCTCTCGGCGCTGCGCTGCTTCAGCTCCACCGGCGAGGCCAGCAACCCGGAGGACATGATGTGGCTCTCCTCCCGGGCCGGCTACCGGCCGATCATCGAATACTGCGGAGGCACGGAGATCGCCGGGGGCTACATCTCAGGCACCGTGGTGCAGCCCCAAGTCGCGAGCGCGTTCAGCACGGCCTGCTTCGGTTGTGAGCTCCTGCTGCTCAGCGAAGAAGGCGTGTCGGGCGACGAAGGTGAGCTCGCGCTCGTCCCCCCGATGCTCGGAAGCTCGTCGCGGCTACTGAACCGGAACCACGACGAGGTCTACTACGCGGGCATGCCCACCGCCCCCGACGGCCGCGCTCTGCGGCGGCACGGCGATCAGATGAAGCGACTCCCTGGGGGCTACTACAGGGCCATGGGCCGTGTGGACGACACCATGAACCTCGGCGGGATCAAGGTCAGCAGCGCCGAGATCGAGCGTACGCTCTGTGGCCTCGACGAGGTGGTCGAGTGCGCCGCGGTGGCCGTGTCTCCGCCCGACGGCGGGCCGAGCCAGTTGGTGGTCTTCGCGGTGCTCGAGGGCAACCCAGACCTCGACGGCCTGCGCCTCGCGATCAAGAAGACCATCGCGGCCGACCTCAATCCTCTGTTCAAGCTCCACGATCTCGTGCCGCTCGAGACCTTGCCCCGCACCGCCTCGGGCAAGGTCATGCGACGGATCCTCCGCCGCGACTACGAGGCCTGATGGCGCGGATCGAGGACTTCGGGGCGCTAGTCGAAACGCTCCGGCGCATCGATGGCAAGGGATACCGCGCCTACAAGGACCTCTCGGGCCGGGTCTTCGCCAACCAGCACCTCGACCTGCACATCGACCACGTGCAGGGCGACCCCTTCGCAGCGCCTTCGCGGCTGCGCGCCTTCGTGCCGCACGCCGTGGCCGACTTCGAGCCCGAGCTCTACGCGACCGAGGTGCGACGCGTCGCCCTTGCCGACCTCGTCGCGCGCCGCTTCGCCCGGGCCGCACGCCGACGGACTGGTCGTGCCGGTTCGGGCAAGAGCGGACGCATCGAGATCGATGAGCCCGACCAAGAGGTACTCGCGCGCAGCTGCTGTGGCTTCGACGATGAAGGCATCACCTTGCGCTTCTCTGTGGGCTTGCCCGCGGCCGGACGGCGGGTTCTTGGGCGCGCCGCCATCACCCTTCTCACCGAGGAGCTGCTGGAGGTGATCCGCGACGCGACCTTCGCCCCCGAGGACGATCGGCAAGCGCACCGAATCACCCAAGCGGTCGAGACCCAGCGGCACCTGCGCGGCCAGCTTCGCGCCCGGCGCTTGGTCGCCTTCGTGGCCGATGGCGCCCGGCTTCCGCGCCGCAGCGGCGTCGATCCCCGCCCCATGACCGGCGACGTGGTGCCCTTCGAGAGCCCCCCGTCGCTACGGGTCGAGCTCGAGACCCCTGCCGGCGAAGTCGTGACCGGCATGGGGATCCCGGAGGGGGTGACCCTCATCGTGGGCGGCGGCTACCACGGCAAGTCGACCCTGCTGCAGGCCCTCGAGCTCGGGATCTACGACCACATCCCCAACGATGGCCGCGAAGGGTGTGTCAGCGATCCGACCTGTGTGAAGATCCGCGCCGAAGACGGCCGTCGCGTCGAAGGCGTCGACATCTCGGGCTTCATCGACGATCTCCCGGGAGGCCGTGACACCCACAGCTTCCGCACCGAAGACGCCTCGGGCTCGACGTCACAGGCGGCGGCCGTGGTCGAAGCCCTCGAGGCCGGCAGCCACTGTCTTCTCATCGACGAGGACACCGCGGCCACCAACTTCATGATCCGCGACCGCCGCATGCAGCGACTCATCGCCAAGGACCGCGAGCCCATCACGCCCTACGTCGATCGGGTGCGGCAGCTCTTCGACGAACAAGGGGTGAGCAGTGTGCTCGTGGTGGGCGGTAGCGGTGACTACTTCGACGTGGCCGACACCGTCATCGCCATGGACGCCTACCGACCGACCGACGTGACGGCCGAAGCCAGGGCGATCGCGAGCGATCCCACCGGACGCGCGAGCGATGCCCGCGGCCCCCTGCCTGCGACGACCCCACGCGCCCCCCGGGGCGACAGCATCGACGCGAGCAAAGGCAAACGAGAGGTGAAGATCGGCACCCGCGGCGTGACCACCCTCGAGTTCGGTGAACATCGGATCGATCTCTCCGCCGTCGGACAGCTCGTATGTCGCAGCCAGCTGCAGACGATCGGACGAGCCCTTTGGCGGCTCGGGCAGGCGGCGGATGGGCGCTCCCTCTCTGCGTTGCTCGACGAGATCGAAGCGGCTCTCCACCGGCAGGGATTTGCCCACCTCGACCCCGCTGGGCGCACGGATCTAGCGGCCGTTCGACGTTTCGAGATCGCGGCCGCGCTGAACCGACTGCGCAGCGTGCAGGTCGACCCGAGCGCGTCGTAGTTGCACCTACCTCGTCACCTATTGTCCTTCATGGGTGCGATGACCGTGACGCAGGGGGTGTCGCTCGGGGGGCGTGCAAGCTAGTGTGGGAGAAGCTTCACGTGCTTGGGGGATTCAAGATGCGCATGGTCGACCCAAATGGACGTCGGCGCCTCGTTGGGACGCTCACGGCGGGTCTCGCCCTGCTGGCCAGTGGTTGCACGGCCATCGTCTTCAGCGACGGCGAGAACTGTGAGACCAACGATGACTGCCTCGCCCTCGGCGCCGGCTTCGAGAACTCGGTCTGCACCTCGGACAGGATCTGCGTCGACGCGAGCACCGTCGGCTGCAACGCCTCCCAGGAGTGCATCGACGACCTCGGTACCGAGACCGCGCGTTGTGTCGACAACGCCTGCGTGAACCTGGTCACGGGAGACTGTCGCTCCGTGCAACCCGTCGAGGCGGTGGCCAACGACAACGCCATCATCATCGGCTGGATGGGCGCCCTCGAAGGGGACTTCGTGAGCATCGGTCTGCCCATCCAGCAAGCGACCCAGCTCGCGGTCGAAGAGTTCAACGACCAGAGCGCGGGTGGCCTCCCTGGCGGAGCCAACGGCACACGACGCCCCCTGGTGTTGCTCTCCTGCCACGATCTCGCCGACGAGAGCGGGATCCGGGCCGCCAACCATCTCGTCGACACGGTGAAGGTCCCGGCCATCGTCGGGCCGCTCTTCAGCAGCATCTCCCTCAACGTGATCAGCGAGGTCACGGTGCCGAAAGAGGTCCTCACCATCTCCCCCTCGGCAACGAGCCCCGTCTTCACCGACTTCGCCGACAACGACCTGCACTGGCGAACCGTGCCGTCCGATGCCATCCAAGCCGTACCTCTGGCGGCATTGGTGCAGCAGCTGGAGGCACGGCTTCGTGCCGACATGACCCTGGGCCCGGACGCCAACACCGATCCCCTGCGGGTCGTCACCGTGTCCAACGATGGCGCCTACGGCCAGGGGCTTTTCGACGCCTTCAACAGCCAAGTCATGTTCAACGGCAAGAGCGCCTCACAGAACCTGACGGACGGCAACTACACCGTGCTCTCCTACGAGGACCCCGCCGAGAACGAGAACGTCGACCTGTCGAGCGTCGTCAGCGAGATCGTCAACCTCAGCAATCCTCCTCACCTCGTGGTCGCCCTCGGCACCAACGAAATCATCGACCGCGAAGGCATGGCCGAGGGCATCCTGAGCCTTCTCGAAGCCCAGTGGGACTCCCAAGCCGGCCCGCCGCCGCGGCCCTACTACCTCTTCCCCGACGGCGGAAAGGTCGACGAGCTGCTCGCCCTCGCCATGGACGACACCAGCACGCCACCATTGTCCGTCCGCGTGCGTGGCACGGCTGGCTCGGGGGCGCTCAACAACCCGCGCTACGACGCCTTCGCCCTGCGCTACCAATCCCGCTACAACGCGGCGCCAGGCATCTACAGCGAGAACGCCTACGACGCGATGTACCTGCTCGCTTACGGCATCCTCGCCGCAGGTGAGGGTGCGCTGACCGGCCCCTTCATCGCCTCCGGGCTCAAGATGATGAGCGATGGGTCCAAGGTCGATACCGGCCCCAACAACATCAACGCGACCATCAACGCGCTGAGTGGGGGCGGCAGCATCGACTACGAGGGCGCATCTGGCCCCCTCGACTTCAACAACGACACCGGTGAGGCGCCGAGCAACATCGAGGTGTGGTGCATCGGCGAGAACAATCAGATGGAGTCCGTGTTCGAGAGCTCGGACCAGTACTACGATGCAGCCACCGACAACCTCGTCGGGACCGACAGCTGCGCCACGATGTGATGACCGCGATGCGCCGGTACGTTCTCCGCTCCCCCGTCTGGACCCGACTGCTGCAGGTCCTGGTTCTCATCACCTCCTTCGCGGCTGCACCGTGCCTGTGGAACGGCGTCGCACTGCCGGTGGCACGTGCGCAGAGCGGCGACGCGGCCGAACACTTTCGTCGCGGCAAAGAGCTCTACGACGAAGGTGACTTCCAGGCCTCGCTCATCGAGTTCAAGCGTGCCTACGACAAGGCCCCCGACTATCGGGTTCTCTTCAACATCGGCCAGGTTCAGTACCAGCTCGGTGACTACGCCAGCGCCATGGAGACCCTGGAGCAGTACCTCGCGGAAGGCGGCGACCAGATCAAGGCTGACCGGCGCGAGGCGGTTCAGAACGACATCGCGCGACTGGCCAAGCGTGTGGCCACCGTCGAGATCACGGTCAACGTGCCCGGCGCCACCATCTTCGTCGACGACGCCGAGCGCGGAAGCACGCCCCTCGACGGCCCCGTCGCCATCAGCGCGGGACGCCGAAAGATCAAAGCCCGCAAGGAGGGCTACGTCGACGCCGAGAAGGTGATCGACGTGGCCGGCGGTGACCAGGCCGAGGTGAGCCTCGAACTGCGAGAGCTCGGGGGAGGCACGACCTTCGTCCCCAAGGGCGACGACGACGACGACGATGGTGACGAGGCTGGGACCAGCGCCCCCTGGGAAGCCTGGACCGTGACCGCCGCTTTCGGTGCGGGCTCGCTGGTGTTCGGATTGCTCGCATTGAGCGCGAAGAGTCAGCTCGACGACGCTCTGAGCGCACCCACCACGGCCGACGAGGTAGGCGGAATTCGTACCCGAATGATCGCCTTCTCCGTGGTGACCGACGTGATGCTCGTGGGAACCGCGGTGGCGGGTGCGGTCGCGATCTACTTCACGGTTGCCGGGAGCGAAGACGACGAAGCCGACGCGGAGGTCTCGCTCGGCGTGGGGCCTGGATCCCTCTATCTGCACGGCAGCTTCTAGCAAGGAGCGTCATTCCGCACGCTTCCACCGCAGCCGAGTCCGCAGAAAGCAGGCCTCGGGCGGCGGGAAGCTCGACGTTACCCCGGCGAGCCGGCTACTCTTCTGACCAGGGGATAACGGCGAGAGAATCACGAAGATGGGGGAGCATTCAGGGCCCGCCAACGTGCTGGGCAAGTACAAGCTCATCGCCGAGCTCGGGCGCGGCGGGATGGCGGAGGTGTTCCTCGCGCTCGTGCAGGGACCGGCGGGCTTCAACAAGCTCATGGTCATCAAGCGCCTGCGGCCACATCTCGCGGAGGAACACGAGTTCCTGCAGATGTTCCTCGACGAGGCGCGGCTCGCGGCGAAGCTGAGCCATCCCAACATCGTGCAGACGATGGAGGTCGGCGAGCACCACGGGCAGTTTTACATCTCGATGGAGTACCTCGAGGGACAGCCCCTCAACCGCATCCTCCGTCGCTGCGACGAGGTGACCCCCACCATGGTGGTGCGGATCCTCGCCGATGCACTCAAAGGCCTGCACGCCGCCCACGAGCTCACCGACTACGACGGCAGCGCGCTCGGTGTCGTGCACCGCGACGCTACGCCCCACAACATCTTCGTCACCTACAACGGTCAGGTGAAGGTCGTCGACTTCGGCATCGCCAAAGCCGCGATCAGCGTCGCTGAAACCCGCACCGGGGTTCTCAAGGGCAAGGTCTCGTACATGGCGCCCGAACAGGCCCGAGGAGATGCGGTCGATCGCCGAGCCGACATCTTCTCCATCGGCTGCTGCCTATGGGAGGGACTCGCTGGTCGACGGCTGTGGAAGGGCAAGAGCGACATCCAGGTGCTCAATGCCATCATGGGTGAGGAGGCCATCCCCTCCCCGCGCGTGCACATGCCGGACCTCGACCCGGCCCTCGAAGCCATCGTGATGAAGGCTTTGGCCTTCGACCCCGACGACCGCTACCAGACGGCCAAAGCACTACGCGAGGCGCTCACCAGCTACCTCGACGGGATCGGCGATCGCACCAGCCCCCTCGACGCATCGCGCTTGGTGGCCAATCACTTCTCGAGCGAGCGCGAGAAGCTGCGCGGCCTCATCGAGGCCCAGACGCGGCAGGCAGCTTCGATGTCGACCGGCGCGTACCAGCATCTCGACCTCCCTCGGGTGGCGGGGACCCCGCAATCGCTCGCCTCGCCCACACCCAGCCACGGCTCCGATCGCATCTCGTCCCTCCCTCCCAACGACCGCGACACGCCGACCACGGTCCACCCGAGCAGCCCATCCGGCCCCAGCCATCCGGGCCTCAGCCATTCGAGCCAGCCCCCCTATGGAACGCCGTTCAACGCGGCCACGGCGGTGCCGACCTCACCCGATGCGGGGCGACGCACCCCATTGCTACTCGCCGGTGCAGCCTTCCTGCTCGCGGCGGTGGTCGCCGGCGTAGCCTTCGTCTCGTCCGGCGCCGACGAGCAGCCCGCAGCACCCGCGACCAAGACGGAGAAGAAGCCCGAAGCCGCCCCGAAGGAGGCAACGCAGGAGGCGACGCAAGAGGCGAAGGTCGACGAGAAGACGGTCGAAGACCCCGACCCCACCAGCGGCGAGGTCGAAGTGACCATCGAGGCCAAGCCGAAGGGTGCTTCGATCTACATCGACGACAAGAAGGTCGGCACCAGTCCTTACACCGGCACCTTCCCGCGCGACGAGGAGGTGCATGCGCTTACGATCAAGGCTCCCGGCTACAACGAGCTCAAGCGCGAGCTGCGACTCGACAAGTCCCGGGTCCTCGACTTGCGGCTTGCGGCAGCGCGCACGCCCTACCGCGCGCCGACGCCGACACCGCCCCCGCCGAAGGCCGCCCCTGCTCCGCCTCCGCCACCACCGCCGCCCGCGCCCAAAGAAGAGCCGCCCTCGAGCTTGCTCGGACCGCGTAAGGGCCCCAAAGACGCGCGGCCCATCGACGGCGACAATCCCTACCAGAAGAACAAGTAGCTCGCCTCAGCGCAGCTCGCGCAGCGTCTGCAAGAACTGGCTCGAGTGTCGCAACCAGTCTCCGACCCCTTCGAGTCGGCGCGGGACACGAAGACCGATGAGCAACCGCAGAAAGCTCTGCGCGATCTCGGTCATGCGCAGCAGTTGCCGCAAACGCTCGAGGTCGTAGTCGTCGCGGAGGGACATCTCCGCTTCGTCGACCGCAGCCTCGAGGGCCAGCCGCGTCTGCTCGATGAGCATCCACTCGCGATGGCGCAGCACGTCGGAGATGCTCGGCCACACGTCGACCACGGCCTCGTAGGGCGCATTTCGGTGGTTGGACACCGCGCGCACGAGGCCCCGCTCGCTCAGCTCGGCCATCGCACCACTCACCAGCGAACGGCTCACCCCCAGGGTCTCTGCGATCTCCACCTGGGTCAGGGGCGTGCGACGGAGGGCGAGCAGGGTCCAGACGCGCCCGTAGACCTCTTTGAAGCCCCAGTACCCGATGAAGGCGCCCACCGCGTCGCAGACCTGCCGGATGCGCAGATCGAGAGCGTCGGGGCTACGGGTGACACTTGTTCTAGACACTGCGGACAATCTGAGTGAAGGAGCGGCTGACGTCTGCCCGCCGAGGGCCTGGAAAGAGGACAGACGCTGCAGGGAGCCCCTGCGAAGAGGCCTTGCGACGACGCCTCTTCGAACCTATAGGTTACCTGAGTTGTTCACGCCAGCGTAAACAACCGCCCGCCAAGCCCCGAAGACGACAACCGAGGACACCTTGTCCACCCTCGAACCACGCCCCACCGCATCGCGGTCGCCCTCGGGCAACCGCACCCCGGCGGGACTGCGCGTGGCGTCGGCGAGGCTCGATGACGCCGTCGAGCGCGACCCGTGGCTTCTTCTGGGGAGCATCGCCGCTACCGAGCCCTGGTTCGCTTGGCACGATGGACGCCGCGACGAGTGTTTCGTCGCCGTCGGCACTGCCGCCGTCTGGAGCCAGGCCGAAGCGACGGCTCTCGCGTCCCTCTCCGCACATCGTTCTCAGCTCCAAGAACAGCTGAAGAACCACCCCACCGCCCCGATGTACCTCGGCGGGAGGGCCTTCCACTCCATCGGTACGGGCTCGCCTTGGGGGGGGATCCCCGCCGCCCAATTGCGCATCCCCCGCTGGGTGGCCTACCGGCGGCAGGCCACGGCAGGCGCCGTCACCGTGCAACCCGCAGGCGTGCCGACACCACAGCTGTCGCCCTACCCGGCCGCGCCCGGTCGCCCCGCATCTCCTCGGTGGAGGTCGCAGCCCGACGCCGACCGCTACCGCCGCGGCGTAGAGCGTGCGGTGGCCGCGATGAAGGGCGAGGTCCTGCACAAGGTGGTGCTGTCGCGCGCTGCGGTGGCCGCTGGTCGGTTCGACCCCTGGGCCACGCTGCTCGCACTGCGTGCGAGCCACCCGCAAGCGATCGTCTTCGGCGTGGGCTTTGGTGACGCGAGAGCCTTCGTCGGAGCGACGCCGGAGACTTTGGCGCGGGTGCACGATGGTCGATTCGAGACCCAGGCCGTGGCCGGAACCGCCCCCGTGGAACAAGCGCCGTCGCACCTGCTCCACAGCACCAAGGACCGCCACGAGCACGAGCTCGTGGTGCGCGGTATCGTGGAGGCCCTCGAACCGGTCACGCGCTCCGTAGAGCATGGTGCCACGCCCGAGGTCGTCGCCGCCGGCCGGGTCCGCCACCTCGTCACGCCCATCTCCGCGCGCCTCGCCGCCGGCCACGGCATCCTCGAGGCGGTCGACCGCCTTCACCCCACGCCTGCCCTCTGCGGCACACCGCGCGAGGCCGCGCAGCGCTACATCCAGGCTCACGAAGGCATCGATCGCGGTTGGTACGGAGGCCCCATCGGTTGGACCGCCCCCAACGGCGACGGCACCTTCGCCGTGGCCATCCGCTCGGCCCTCATCGACGAGGCGGGGGCGCGGGCCTACGTCGGCGCAGGCCTGGTCGCTGCCTCCGAGCCCGCCCACGAGTGGGCGGAGACCGAGCAGAAGCTGACCACCCTCGCCTCGGCCTTGCGGGAGGCAACGCGGTGACGGACGCCTCCACCAATGCAGCCGCCGCCATGGCGCTCTTCGACGGGCTCGCCGCCGACGCCCCTCTCGACGTGGTCGTCTCCCCGGGCTCGCGTAGCACCCCGCTCACCTTGGCCGCGAAGGCCCATCCGCGGTGTCGCGTGCACGTGGTGCTCGACGAGCGCGCAGCCGGCTTCTTGGCCCTGGGTCTCGGGCGACGAAGCGGCCGTCCAGCAGTCCTCGTGTGCACGTCGGGTTCGGCCGGAGCCCACTACGCGCCCGCCATCGCGGAGGCCCATCACGCCGCCGCTCCTCTGATTGCCGTCACGGCCAATCGCCCTCCGGAGCTGCACGGCCTCGGCGCTCCACAGACGATGCGACAGCACGGGCTCTTTGGTGACTGGGTGCGTGAGGCCACGCTGTTGCCCGTGCCCGACGGCGAGGTGCCAGCGTCCGTGTGGCGCGCGGCGGGGGCGAGGGCGCGCGTGGCCGCGCTCGGCGACCACCCAGGTCCCGTGCATCTCGACGCACCCTTCCGCGAGCCCCTCTGGTCGCCCGAGCAGGTCTTCCCGAATGCGGTGACCACCTCCGCCGCGCTGCACGGTCGACGCGGCCTGGATACAGCTTCGCTCGACGCCCTCGAAGCGCGGCTCGCCGGCCGCCGCGGCATCCTCATCGCGGGGCCCTCGAGCCCGCCTGGCCTGGGGATCGACGAAGCGCTCACCCTCGGACGCGCCTTGGGCTGGCCGGTGCTGGCCGACCCGGCGTCAGGGCTCCGCTTCGGCCACCAAGTCGTCTCCACCTACGACGTCGTATGTCGCTCGGAGATGCTCGACGACCTCGCGCCCGAAGTCGCCCTCACGCTGGGTCTGCCTCCCACGAGCAAGTCTCTCGGCCGCTGGCTGATGCGCCACGGGGTCGAGGTGGTGCGGCTCGATGCCGCCGGTCGCGGGCTCGACCCGACCTTGGGCCTGAGCCAGCTCGTCGTCGCCGATCCCGCCCTCACCTGCGCGGCGCTCGCAGAACGCTCACCCAAGGGCGCCCCCACCGCGTGGCTGCACGCCTGGCGCTCGCGGGATGCGCAGGCACGGGCCGCGATCGACGCCGCGACAGCCGAGGGCGACTGGTCGGGCTGCCTCGCGCGGAAGGTCGTCGAGACGCTGGGTAGCGACGCCCAGCTTCACCTCGCGAGCAGCATGCCGATCCGCGAGGTCGACGCCTTCTGCGCGCCCGGCCCTCACCACATCCGGGTCCAGGCCAGTCGGGGCGTGAACGGCATCGATGGAACGGTGGCGACGGCCGCCGGCGAGGCACTCGCTCACGAGGGCCCCACCCTCGCGCTGGTGGGCGACCTGACGCTGTTGCACGACCTCGACGGTATCGAGACCATCGCGCCCGAGACCCGGCTCACGGTAGTGGTCGTCGACAACGGTGGCGGCGGCATCTTCTCCTACCTCCCCGTCGCCGGCCACGACGACCCCGCCACCTTCTCCGAGCTCTTCCTCACGCCGCGCCGAGGTGCCGCCGAAGCGGTCGTGCGGGCGCTGGGTCATCGCGCTCAGCGCCACCTGCTGACCGAGCTCGATGCGCCACTTCGAGCCGCGCTCGACCGTCCTGGCCTCGACGTTCTGGTCGTGCCCATCGACCGCGATACCGATGTGGCGCGGCACCAACAGACCTACGCAGCCGTCGCCGACGCTCTTCGTGGGGGTGAGGCGTGAGCACCGCGGTCCACACGGATCGACCGAGCCCGATGGGGATCTGGTGGCAGGCCATTCGGCCCGCGACCCTCACCGCGGCCTTCGGCCCCGTGGCCGTGGGCACGGCGCTCGCACATCGCGACGGAAAGCTCGCCCCCCTCGCCGCTCTCGCCGCGGTCCTGGGTGCGGTCTTCATCCAGATCGGCACCAACCTGTTCAACGACTACGCCGACTTCGAAAAGGGCGCCGACACCGAAGAGCGCGTGGGCCCCGCCCGCGCCGTGCAGAAGGGCTGGCTCACCTCCCGTCAGGTCCTCATCGGCACCGTGGTGAGCTTCGTGCTCGCGGCCAGCTTCGGAATGTACCTGGTGCTCACCGCGGGCTGGCCCATCCTCGCGCTCGGCCTCGTGAGCATCGCCTGCGGGGTGCTCTACACCGGAGGCCCCGCCCCCCTCGCCTACGTCGGCCTCGGGGACGTGTTCGTCATGGCCTTCTTCGGCGTGGCCGCCGTGTGCGGGACCTACTTCGTGCAGGCGGGCACCGTGAGCACCGAAGCCTGGCTCACCTCTCTCGCGGTGGGCTCACACGCCACGGCCATCCTCGTGGTCAACAACCTGCGCGACCGCCACACGGATGCCAGGGCGGGAAAGCGCACCCTGGTGGTTCGCTTCGGGGAGCGCTTCGGACGCAGCGAGTACCTCGTGTCCGTCGTGGCGCCCTACCTGCTCGTGCTGGGCCTCTTCGTGCGTGACGGCGCCGGACTCTCGGCGGCCGGTTGGCTCGCTCCGCTCATCACCCTCCCGCTCGCCCTCGGTGGCCTGCGCCGGGTCGCGGCAAAGGACGGCCCTGCGCTCAACCCGGAGCTCGGGGCCACCGGGCGCCTCGGCCTGCTGTTCTCCATCGCCCTCGCAGTAGGCGTATCGCTCTTGGGGGTGGGGTCATGAGCCTACGCGCCGCCGTCGAGCCCTACGTGCTGCGCTTCCGACAGCCCGTGCCTTCGCCATTCGGACCCATCGCCCATCGACGAGGCTGGCTGGTGCGACTCGAGGATGCCGACGGGCAGCACGGACTCGGTGACGCGGCAGGATGGTCGGGTTTCGGAGCCCCTGACGACGCGATCGCCGCCGATCTGCAGCAGCTGATCGACGCCGTATCTCGGGTCGACGCGGCCGAGGCCTTCGACGAGCGCTGGCTCGACGCGCAGTGTCGCACGGCCGAAGGCCGGTACGCGCTCGAGCTCGCTCTGCTCGACCTCGAAGGCCGCCGCACCGACCGCACCGTGGCCTCACTGCTGCACGACCGCACCCCGGCCTACCAAGTGGCGACGCACGAGCTCATCGGGCTCGAGGGCGAGCTTCCCGAGGGTCACCTCAAGCTCAAGGTCGGGGTCGACATCGAGGCCGAGCTGGCGCGGGTCACGAGCATCGCCGAGGCGCGCCCGGAGGCGAAGATCCGACTCGACGCCGGCGGACGGTGGACCGAAGCGGAGGCCGTCGCCGCCCTCCGCCGCTTCGCGGGCATCACCGCCATCGAGCTCGTCGAGCAGCCCGTCGCCCCTGGCGGTGCCCTCGATGCACTGGTGCGACTGCGCGACCTCGGCCGCGAGCTCGGTATCGCCATCGCCCTCGACGAAGGTGTGGTGCGCCCCGAAGACTTCGAAGCCGTGCTCGCGGCGGGCGCGGCCGACGTGGTGGTGCTCAAGCCCATGTTCCTCGGCGGTCTTCGCCGCGGCCTGACGCTCGCCCGGCGGGCCGAAGCGGCGGGGCTGAGGGTCATCGTCACGCATGCCCTGGAGTCGGCTGTGGGTCGCACTGGTGCCGCACACCTCGCCGCCGGCATCGGGGGCGTTCACGGCCTGAGCAACCACCTCGCCGAAGACGTGGCCGTGGTGCCCTCGCCACGGCAGGGGCGACTCACCCTGCCTCCGGGCGCCGGCCTCGGGGTGCGGCTGCGCGCGCCCATCGCCCGCGCCGCCGACCTCCCACATCCCCTCATCAGCGCCGCCGACGCCCACCCCGAGCGACCCGCTCTCATCGCCGACGACGGCGTACGCGTCACCTATGGTGAGCTGGCCGACATCGCGCAGCGTTACGCCACCGCCTTCGCGCACGACGGCGTCGGCCCCGGGGTTCACGTCGGTCTCTCGGGTGCACCGGGACCGGCCTGGGTCGGAGCCCTGCACGGCCTAGGCATGCTCGGCGCCGCGGTGGTGCCTCTGCCCGCGGGCGAGGCCGAGCGTCGCGCCACCATCGAGGCGGCCCGTCCGCAGCTGATCGTCTCGGTCGAGCGGGACCTCGCACGCTGGACGCCCCGCTCGCGCGAGCGCTTCTGGCCCCTGCACGAGACGAGGCTCATCGTCTGCAGCTCGGGCAGCACGGGACCGGCGCATGCCACGGCGCTCACCACCGCCCAGCTCACCTTCAGCGCCTTCGCATCGGCGACGCGGCTCGGGCTTTCGCCCGCGGACCGATGGCTCTGTTGTCTGCCCCTCCACCACGTCGGTGGCGCGAGTATTCTCTTCCGCTCCGCCTTCTACGGCACCGCCGTCGAGCTCCACAGCCGGTTCGACCCCGCCCGGGCCAGCGCGGCCATCGACGCGGGCGTCACCCTCGTCTCCCTCGTGCCCGAGATGCTGGGTCGCCTGCTCGACGCGCGGGAAACGCCGTTCCCCGGCCACCTACGCGCGCTGCTCATCGGCGGCGCCGCGCTGGAGCCGGAGCTTCGCACGCGCGCGCTTTCGCGAGGCGCCCCCATCGCCGAGACCTGGGGCATGACGGAGGCCGCGTCACAGGTCGCGACGCAGCCGCCCGGCGAGGCCGGACCCTGGCTCGCTCCCTTGCCCTTCGCCCGGGTCGAACGCGGCGACGACGACCGCCTCGTGGTCGCGGGTCCTCTGGTCGGCCAGCGCCTCGTCACCCGCGACCTCGGAGAGGTGCAAGATGGCCGGGTGCGGGTCACCGGCCGCGCCGACGACGTGATCATCAGCGGTGGCGAGAAGATCCAGCCGCGCGCCGTCGAAGCCGCCCTCCGCGCCTTCGATGGCGTGCGCGATGCGGTGGTCATCGGCGTGCCATCTCCGCGCTGGGGCGCCCGCCCCGTGGCCTTCGTCGAGGGCCGCCCGCTGCCCCTCGACGAGCTCATCGCCCACCTGCGCGCGCGCCTGCCGCGTTTCGCCGTGCCCGACCGGTTCATCTGGCGGGACGCCTTCCCCCGCTCCGCCCTCGGAAAGGTGCGGCGCGGCGAGCTCCGCAAAGAGCTCGAAGCGCCCGCTGAGGGCACCCACGAACGACCCCACCCGGATCGCAGGCCCGAAGGGGCCGCCCCGTGACCAGGAGACCCGACATGACCGAAGACAGCAGCCTCCGCCCCGTGTACGGCGCCACACCGCGCGCCAAGCGCCGCGCCATCGAGCCTCTGCGCCGCACCACCGAGCGCGTCGGTCTGGGCAGCCTCGCCATGCGCCTGGCCGAAGTCCAGGCCTGGCTCCAGGACGACCTCATCTCGCTCGAGCGTGAGATCGCCGACCTCACTGAACGCCGCGCTGGCGACGACGTCGCGCGCCAGGCCGCGCAGCACCTGCTGCGACGGCCCGGCAAGCGCATCCGCCCCATCTGCGTGCTGCTCGGCGCACAGCTCGCTGGGGTGGAGGTCGACGAAGGCATGCGCCACGTGGCCGTCGCATGCGAGCTGGTCCACGCGGCCACGTTGCTGCACGACGACGTCATCGACGAGGGCACGGACCGCCGCGGTGAGGTCGCCTCCCGCATGGTCTACGGCAACTCGGCCAGCATCCTCGCCGGTGACTACCTCCTCATCGAGGCGCTCCAGCGCGTGGCTCCGGTGGGCTCGCCCCTTCTGATGAAGCCGCTCCTCAGCACCATCGAGCAGATGGTGGCCGCGGAGGCGGTTCAGCTCGAGCAGCGAGGCAGTCTGGAGCCGAAGCGCGAGGTCTACCTCGAGGTGATCGAAGGCAAGACCGCGAGCCTCTTCCGCTGGGCGCTGTCGGCCGCGACGCTATCGAAGGGCGAAGCGCAGGCTCCCATGCTCGACGCGCTCGCCCAAGCCGGCACCGCCCTCGGCATGGCCTTCCAGCTCGTCGACGACGTGCTCGACCTCGAAGGCGACCCGGAAGACACCGGTAAGAACCTCTTCGCCGACCTCCTGCAGGGCAAGCTCACATGGCCCCTCATCGTGGCGGCCGAACAGGACCCAGGGGTCGTGGCGGCCCTCCACGCGCTGTCCGAAAACGAAGGGGGCAGCGCGAGCCGGCTCATCTCCCGCATCCGCGCCACCGACGCCATCGACCAGACGCGCGCCTTCGTCGAAGAGCAGCGTCGCCTCGCCCTCGAGGGCCTCGCCGAGCTCCCGCCGAGCCGGGCCCTCGACGCCATCGTGGCCGTCGTCGACGCCGCCGTGAACCGAAAGAAGTGAACCCCCTCGAGGAGGTATTCCCATGCTCATCACCTTGAACAAGTCCGCCGACCCGAAAGAGGTGCAACGTCGCCTCTACCGGCTCGGTCTCTGGAGCCAAGCGCTCGCCCCACGTACCGAAGGCGGCGCCGCCAGCCTGCTGGTCGCCCCCCATTCGGCCACGATCGATCCCGAGCGCATCGCGCGCGTGCAAGGCGTGGCCGAGGTCAGCGTGCCCAAGAGCCCTCACCCGCGGGTCGACGAGCTCGCGCGGCGTGGCCATGCCATCAACGACCAGGTGTCGATCGGCGGCGACCTGCCTCCCGTGCTCATGGCCGGGCCGTGCAGTGTCGAGTCGGAAGAGACCGCATTCGAATCGGCCCGCATCGCCAAGCGCGCCGGAGCTCAGATCATGCGCGGCGGCGCTTTCAAGCCGCGAACTTCACCCTACAGCTTCCAAGGAGCTGGTCGCGAAGCCCTCGGCTGGCTCCGGGCCGCCGCCGACGCCGAAGGCCTCGGCGTCGTCACCGAGGTGATGAGTGAGCACGAGGTCGAAGCCGTGGGAGAGGTCGCCGACCTCATGCAGATCGGCTCGCGCAACATGCAGAACTACGCGCTCCTCCGCGCCGTGGGACAGCTCCACAAGCCGGTGCTGCTCAAGCGCGGCATGGCCGCGACCATCGACGAGTGGCTTCAGGCCGGCGAGCACTGCATGGCAGCGGGCGCGAGCGTGGTCATCTTCTGCGAGCGGGGGATCCACAGCTTCGATCCCTCGACCCGCAACCTGCTCGACCTCTCGGCCGTGGCCCTTCTCCGGCACGCCTACGGGCTGCCCGTCGTCGCCGATCCATCCCACGCCACAGGCCGCAAGGACCTGGTCGTACCGCTGGCGCACGCGGCCCTCGCCGCCGGCGCCCACGGTCTCCTGGTCGAGGCGCATCCGGACCCGGCCGAAGCCCTGAGCGACGGTCCCCAGGCGCTCGACCCCGATCAGCTCATCGCCCTCGGGCAGAAGGCCTTCCCGTCGTGAGTCAGAACGTCCAGGAGCGCGTCATGGTGCGCGATGCCGACGGCAGTGGCGCCATGTTCGACCGCATCGCGCAGCGGTACGACATGCTCAACCGCATCATCAGCCTCGGCATGGACCGAAGCTGGCGACGGCAGATGGTCGAAGCCCTCGCCCCCCTCGGCAAAGGGGACGAGGTGCTCGACGTCGCCACGGGAACCGCCGACATCGCGATCGCGGTGGCGCGCCGCTACCCCGAGGTCAAGGTCACTGGCCTCGACCCGTCCGTGAACATGCTCGAGGTCGGTCGCACCAAGCTCGACGACCTCGAGGGCCGGGTCGAGCTGGTCGAAGGCGACGCCCAAGCCATGCCCTTCGAGACCGACCAGTTCGCCGGCGCATGCATCGCCTTCGGGATCCGCAACGTACCCGACCGCGAGCAGGGTCTACGCGAGATGGCGCGCGTCACGCGCTCCGGTGGTCACGTCGCCGTGCTCGAGCTCGGCGAACCCTACATCGGCCCCTTGGCTCCTTTTGCGAAGTTCCACGCCTACCAAGTCGTGCCGCGCATCGGCGCCTGGCTCTCTGGCGACGACGAGTACGCCTACCTCGCCAAATCGATCGAGGCCTTCCCCAAGCCCGACGCCTTCGCGGCCATGATGGAAGGCGTGGGACTGAAGGTCGACGAGGTACGCCCCTTCGTCTTCGGCGCCGCCAACCTCTACATCAGCACCGTCCTCTGACTTCGAGGTTCGAGGTTCGAGGTTCGAGGTTCGAGGTTCGAGGTTCGAGGTTCGAGGTTCGAGGTTCGAGGTTCG
>JAUHZF010000123.1 GCA_030426145.1 Polyangia bacterium | reverse complement strand
CAAGCCGGCGAGAAGTGGCGTGGGCTTGCTACCGCGGACGTCACTCGGTGGCCTCGTAGGCTTCGCGAAACACACGTGGGCCGGCCACTCGGCCGTCGGGGTAGACGATGTAGGGAAGTCCATGTCCCGGGGCAGGATGGGCCTCATCGGTGGCCCAAACGAAATACGGCATGGCCGTCTTGTCAGCTCCTCGACCATATACAACCGCGTACTCGCATTTGTGGGCGGTCTTCTGCTTGGTACATGCCAACGCCATGGCGTCTGCAAACGAATTCGTCGGCTGCGTCCCGGCAGACGCCGCCGCTGGCTCCGCCACGTACAGAGTACCTCGGTAGACACCGAATTCACCGGTTGTGAATCGCTTCCGCTCGTCGAGCTGCTCGCAGGTGCGAAGTGAGTGGTACCAGCGTCCACGGGCTCGGCTAAACCATACGCGCAGAGCGACCAGCTCGACGGAGTCGTTGCCGTAGGTCTTCCGCGCTAGGTCGAGCGCAGCGTCAACCGAGCTCGGCGTTGGTGCTTCCCACGCGGCGTCTCGGTAGTAGAACCGACTCCGCGGCACGTCGACGAGTCGGCTCTCGACCCAAACGTCACGGCCCTCGTGGCTGACCACGGTGCTCTCGGATGCCCGCAGCAGATGGTGCTCACACTCCACTTCGACCGTATCCCCTCCCGCGTACCGCCAGTTCTCTCCAAGCGCTTCCAGAACTGATATCTCGGCGCTGGGCGTCGCTACGACGGGCGGCGTAGAACGCCTGCCGAAGGCGTTGTCGCGCACGTACGTGCAGGGTCTGAGGATCGCGGGCGTCGTAATTCGAAGGCGCCCGGAGTCTTGTCCGCCAACACGCGCCGCTTGGAACCGTGAATCGATCTCCGCCACTGCAGCACGTAGAGGCTTTCCACGGAGGTCCGCGAAGCGAATCTTCGTGTTGCGCAGCAACGCGTCGTGACGGGACAACGCCTGTCCCATCTCGGTCGAAGCACGCAAGCGGGTCCAAATCTCCGGCAGCAAGTCCGTCAGGCACTCCTTCTTGTGGGCGTAGCGTGTGCCCCATACCCGGGCGTCCAAGGCGGCCATTCCCCCGAATAGCTGGAGCACCTCCGTTATGGCCTCATCAGAGAGGTACCTCAGCACGTTGTACTGAGGAGCGCTCATGATCTGGGCATGGATACCCGAATCGGTCGCGCCGATGAACGCTGCGACGGCGTCGCCGGTGGTCGGTTCCGGATGCGCGACCCGGACGGCACGAGGAAGTAGACCCTCAGACGCAAAGTCTACGAGAGGCTCGCCGCAAGCAACGCATGCCAGCGCAAGAAGTCCCAAGAGGACGTGCGAGAAGCGCAGCGCTAGCCGCATCCCGTGATTCTACATGTATTGACCGAGCGCCGGCGGGTCGTTCACACACCGGCGTCCGAGCGGCAAAGGCCAAGCGAATCCACGACCAGAACGCCAGCTGCCGACGATGTCTGCCGCTAGCGCATTGTCATGCCACTACTTCGCCCTTCCGGATCTTCCCGAGCATGACGCCGCCGCGAACGCCCCCCACCTGAAGGATCAGCAGAGCGAGACGTCCGAACAGGGACGCGAAGCCACCGAACGACGCGAAACGGGCGAAGAAGGCAGCTGGGTCCAGGACCGCCGACAGCGTGTATGTCCCCGTGCCGAGAAAGATGGCGAGCACCAAGGTCGGCACGGGCGCGCGAGACGCGACGAGCGCCAACACGAGCAGGACCCCACCGAGAACGGCTGTCGAAGCCCCCCCGAGATCCCCTCCGACCAAAGCTCCTGCGCCCAAGTAGCTCACGGCGAGGATCCCCGTCGCAAACGAAGCTCGAAACACCTGCGCCTTTGCGACACGATACTCCTCGCTAGAGGCCTCGAGTCGCTCCTCCAGAGCGAGCTTCAGCTCCCTGGGCAGGGCCTCACCACATGAGGTGCAACTGCTGGCTCCGTAGAAGACTTCGGCGCCACACGCGCATGGGACGGAGGTTCTTGCCACCGGTCAACAGTAGTCGATCGAGGCTCGCCTTTGCACCGGAGCTGAGCCGACCGCCGGCCTTGACCCGAGGGCACCACGGATCGAGCTGGCACGACTGTGTGTTCGCTTGACCGGGCCTTCCGGTACATGGGGCTCATTCGCAACTTGTCCCTGGGTCCGTCGGACTCGGAGCCAGGTACTGCTCACGCCGGAGACATTGGAACCGCTTGGAAGCCTGAACGATGACCGGGTCGCTCAGCAACTGCTCGAGCGCAGACGCCACGGCGTGGCGTCGTGACGAGCCGACCAGCGCGACCGTGACGCTCGGACACCCATCGGCTGGACACGAGGTGAACCGCATGCGAACAGCCTCGACGGTGACGTGGTGGTCGCCACCCGAAACATCGAGGTGAAGCTCGCCTCCTGGTGTCCCCTCGTCGGTGTAGTCGTAGACCCAGTAACCGTGGTCGGTGAGCTCCGAATACACGAGGTCTGCATAACAGGAGTCCTGCGTGCCATGAGAGCGGACACCGACCGAGACGACGATCGGCGCACAGGTCCACCTGCCAGCGGCGCTAGGGATCGCAAGGCGAGAGGTCGCCCGTTGCGAATTGCCACAACCCAAGACCAGCGTGGCCAGCAGCACGATGAGCCCGGCGTGATGTTGCCACCTGCCTTCGGCATGAAATGCTGACCGCGTATTTGGAGAACCTGCGTTCGTAGAGCCAGCCGCCGGCTTCTTCTGCATCCAACGACATGTCATGGATCTCACGCGGTTCCGCCGAGAGCCTCGAGCTGGTTCAAGAAGCTCTGCAGTTCCTCGTCCGACACCTCGGCTTCTGCTCCAACCTTCAGCCCGGCGTCAGGCCTGTAGTCGACCACGAAACGAGCGCTGCCGTCTCCGTGAAGGTGTAGCTCGAAGAAGCTGTCGTAGGCGACGAACACGCGGTTTGGCGGGACAGGCCTCGCCTCCCCGCCCTCGTCGTCGGCGATGTCGTCGAGCTCAGCCCGAAGCATGCCCTTCAGACGCTCTAGGTCGGAGTGCGACAGAGCAACGTCGCGAACCGGGGGGATGCCGGCGTTCGGAAGGTCGAACTCCACAATGAGGTCGCAGTAGAAGCAGCCCGGACGCGTCGCCGTGAACTCGAAGCTCAGAGCCGCCCCCTCGAGGTTGAGTCGAGCGATACCGCGATAGCTGCGTCGGTTCATTGGAGATGTGCCGGCCTCGAAAGTTACTTGGTCCAGCTCAGGCCTCGACCCAGCCAGGGGGCGGAGGAAGTTTGAACGCGGCCAAGGCACTGAGTAACGCCTCCTCCAACTGGTCCACGAGAGCGGCGTCTAGGCGGCGCACCCAGTGCGGGCCACCGTGCTGAGTAACGCGAAGCGTCCATCTAGATTCGAAGTAGAGGAAAATAGCCTTCTCGAGCACGTCTACTTGGCGCGTCGACTCTCCGCGGCGTGCGACCATCAGCCCGTCGTCCGCAAAGAACGAAACACGCCTTGCAACCAGGCCTCCGGTCTCGAGCTTGCGCTGAAGCTCATCGAGGACCAGGGCTGGGGGAGCTTGAGTTGGCATGGCGATTAGGAACTGGGCTGCAGGATCAGGACGTCTGCGATCGAAGAGTCAACCGCCGGCCGTATCTGCCTCCAAACCCGGCCAGCAGTAGACATGTTCGTGGTCAGATCCTCGGCACGACGCCGAGGTGAGTGGCAACGATACAAAGATACGCCGTGAGTGGCCTGTCCTCGAGCACATCCGGCGATGCGCGAATGAGAACCGAGCTGAACGCCGGCGCCGGCCCGCGCACCTCGAGGAGCCCATGTTGATGAGGTCCACGAACCTCCGAGCACGTCGACCCAAGACGATCACCGGGTAGACCAAGCAACCGGACCAGCGACCGAGGAAGAGGTGTCTCTGGAATCACGCGCATGCTGGCGATGGGTTCACGGTCGCGTCCTAGCAGCGCACCTTCACGGATCGTCGCCAGAACCGATTCCCCTGCTTCCACCTGGAACGTAGGCGTGTGCGACCTCGACAGCCCCGCATGCCTCCGAATAGTGACCCAAGGCGCGACCCGACATCCTCGAAACAACTGGATGGGAGCGCTGTCGTCGAGCGCCCGGCGTCCGCCAATCACAGCTCCGAGGACAAACAGGATCGTTCCCGAGACAAGTCCGACAGGTACACCCATGAACCGACCGATGGCCCCCCCGAGGACAACACCGAGAACGGGACCAATGACGAGGGCAAAGAGGTTCCCCCGGTGCGAAAGACCCTCCACCTGCAGAAGTGGTTCACCTTCGGAGGTAGATACCTCCCATCGGCCGCGGCCGAGCGGAGCCATCACGAACCACTGTTCACAGGCGTTCTCGGCCACGGTCCGACCATGACGCCGCGCCTCGACGTGGTCAACTACACGAGCTCAGACGTGACCACCGCCCCACTGCGAAGCTGGAGCGAGGCGTTCTCCCCTCGGTGGGTAGCAAGTCCTAGCCTATGGTCCGGTCGGTGCGGCGTGACGCACGCGACGCGCCAACTCTGAGACCACATCGGCATCTCCCTCGAGGTACAGTCCGATGTAGGTTTCAGAAGTCACGACGATCGTTCGTTGACCTCGCGTGAAGGTTCCCGTCTCGCACTCTTGCGACCCGCCAACGCCCCATGTGCGGTCTACCGGAACCCAGCCGGATGCCTGCAGTTCATCGGTCAGGGCCCGACGCAGCGACCGATCGAAGCGAGTTGGCCTCAGATTCGGTAGCCGCATCGAGCACGACCGCAATCTAGCTCGCCCGAGCGCTTGTCGCCTCCTCGAGCCTTGCGTCTCCACCAGCAGCGATGGAATCGAACAACGCGACGAGGCTACGTTCCAACGTCGCGGTGTCGATGTTGGCGCCCTCGGACAGTCTTTGCACGACGGCCTGCTCGAGCGAGGCGTCCCGGACTGATCTCCAGAGACGGGACACGAGGGCCACGAGCAGCTCTTCCATCGAGACGCTCATGCGTGACCAGCCCGCGTGACTCAAGCAGGCACGCGCCAAGTCCGGCTCCACGTCGCGCGCGAGAAGCAGCCGCTGCCCAGCGGCTTCGTGCCGGTCGCCCGGTGCGGATATTTTAGAGGGATGAAGAACCATGCCGGCATCGTGCAGTACGGCCCCCAAGCCAACGAAGTCCGCGTCGAGGTTTGGAACCACGGGAGCAAGCCCATCAAGCAGCGCCCCGGCTGCTGCATGGGCGCAGTCAACACGTGCGAGAAGGGCCGCGTTGCACCGGAGCAGGACCAGCAACTCCCGAGCCTCAGCGGGCGTTGCGTATCGACGTGACCTCGACCGTCCCCGGAAGAGGAGCTCGCCGGGCGTCGAGTCGATGGACCGTGGCCACGGTTCATCCTCCGGGTCTTTCGCGTCGTTCAAATAGCGAAGGTGGAGCGCCTTGAGGAACGGCAGCGTCATGGGAAAACCACAAGCATCCGCAAGCACCGTGTCCCCTCCGCAACTCGGGCACGCTGCCGCCCACGCGCCACCGCTAGCAAAGAACGTGGAGATGACCGATGCCTCCATCGTCACGAGGCAGTCGAAGCAGGCGCAGTATCGACTGGACGACACTGCGTCCCGATTCCCAAAGCAGCTCTTGTATGCCTGTTCCAGCAGCGTGGCGTCGAAAGTCATCGAAGTCCGTAGCGACCGGGGGTTGAACTGAAAGGACGAACGGCGCGGGCCACCTCAGCACCAAGCGACGCTACCAGCCATGAGACGACTGGTCAGACCGAAGCACCGCCGGGCTCGTCTGCCTCCAACGGCTCGTCATCCAGCTTCCGCCAGCTCTCCTCGAATCTCCATCAGTATACGACCAAGCCAGTTCTTCCCCGAGCCGTCACCCCCGTCTCCCCAGAAGTCATCGTTCTCGGTGTGCTCGACGAGCTTGGCGTCGCCCGTGCTCAGAAGAAGCGCCGCAAGTTCCTGGTGCTGTTGAAACTTCGCGCGGACGGCCTTGCGCATGACGTTGAGCCTCGCGCTGTCCCAATCACGACGAAGCGGGTTCTTGCGACTCCGCCCGAGGCGCGCCGCTTCACCTGGACTCTTCGCCTTCCGGACGCACTCACGGAGCTTCTTGTCCTTGAACTTCTGCGCCTGGAAGTAGTGCTCCGACGTGGGCCACACGCGACCGTCGAGCTTGATCGGGTACGACGCAAAGTTCGAGAAGTCCCCAAAGTCATCACCAAGGCTGTAGAAGTAGACGGCGGACACGACCCCAGAGCGTAGCAGGTAGGCGCTCCCCATCGAGTCCGCCACCCCAGCCTGACCACGAGCTTCAGAACCGCGGCTCAAGAGGGCCAGCGAAGAGACCACTGGTGCTCAGTGTCAGGCGGGAAGTGAAGCGAGACGTCCACGATACGCTGCACGACGACGGTAGAAAGGACCCACCCCACCTCGACTTGAACCAACGCTTCCGCGGAGGGCTTGAGCGGCCAGAGCGCTAGGTTCTCGGGGCAGAAGCGTGGATCCCGAACATCGACACGATAGGTGTGCTTCTCGGTGTCGATGAGACGGAGCTGCCCACCATCCACGAGAAGTCCGGCTAGAACATAGAGTGGCCCCGGACCGGAATCGGGAGCACGCTGGGCAAGCATCTCAACAGTATGAGTGACCATGAGGCCGATCAGGCTAGCAACGAGCCGCAGCGGCGGAGAAGCAAGTCTGAATATCAGCTAGAGAGCCAAGCGTCGGCCTGCCACGACGCGTTACCCGGCCGGGGGCCACCCGCCAGCGTCGCGTCCGGCCTCCATGAGTTCGTCGACGCCGCTCGAGAGAAGCTCCGTGGCGAACTCTTCGAGCAGTGCGGAATCGACTTCGTGGAGTATCTCGAGCAGGCGCCGAGCTGACCAAGGCTCGGAGAGGTCGAGCGCGGCCCGAGCCACGAGCAATACTCGTCGTTCAAGAAGGCGCCTCGGGATGGCAAGCAGGAGAGCTCGTCCCAGCTCGATATTCGCCGCATGCTGCGAATCGCAAGCGAGCTGCAGACCCTCGACGATGAGCGCCTCGGCGAGTGAGGGGTTGCTGTCACACAGGGGCTCGATATCGCCGGGCAAGTCGGGATGCAGTGCCTTCAAGCGCGACAGCAGTTGCTGGCCGTAGGGCGCAAGCGGCAGAACTACCAACAGAGGCCTCGGCGAGAACACGATGAAAGTGTGACTCACGCTTCGAAAGAATCCAGGGTCTCGAGAAGCAGCTCCACAGCACGGGCGCGCTGCTCCATCGGGAGCGGTCGCACACCAAGGGACGTGCGCTCGAGCCCTTCCAAGTGGTCATGAAGGCGCCGCGCGGTAGGGTCGCGACGGTACGCCGAGATCACACCGCGCGCGTAGGCGTCGTACACCGAACCGAGAGCGCGAAAACGTCCAATCGGATTCCAATGCTCTGCGAGGATGCGCGCGATACTGTCTTCGAGCGAGGTCATGATGGCACGCGATGTCGGGTCAGGATGTGACCAGACACGCCCCGACCGTCACCGACCGGACGGCTCCGTCCACAACCAAGTAAACAGCGTCGCCGCGTGCGGTTGCTCGTTCCACCTGGATCGGCGCCCCAGTCTCATCCGTGGCCGTGAAACCGGCGATTGGCCGCGCGTCAGAACCTTCCCGAGAGTCCGACATGACCAGGTCCGATGACAGGTGCCAGGTGAATGAGTTGGTCGGGCGGAAGACGCCGATTCCCTAGATGGGTCATGGGCCCGCCTACCGCGATGCCCAGCGAGCCGACGCCGATGAGTGTCGCTCCAACCGGCCCACCGAGAAAGTAGGCGCTGCCGGAACTGTTATATGCGCCCATGGTGGAGCCGAAGAGGCCGACCGCGTAGGAGCAGCTCCCCACGACGACGAGTCCAACTCCCGCTCCGAATGCAGAGGAGTATGCTCAAGGCGAGCTGTCCTCGAGCTCTTCTGGCGCTTCGCCGAGGGAGCGACGCCAGATCCCACCTCCGATACCCATTCCGAGTCCCCCAACGAGACCCGAGAATGCTGCGCCGCCGAGCAGCAACGCGAAGCGCGGACCGCATTCACCCTCCGAACACTCCGACTGCGCGGCGCCAGCAGCCGACACGAGACCGCCAACGAGGAAGGCACCCGAGCCCGCAAGCGTGAGGGCCGGACCTTCAGCCGGCGCCGACCAGGCAGATGGACCGGTCGAGCGCCCGCTCACCGCGATCTCCTGAGACCAGCCGGGCGTGGCCATGAAGCCTAGGATGAGGAGCATCCCGATACTGCTCAATATCCGGTACACGCCGCTCGATTATACACCGACGAATCTGCGCCCGCCGTGCCTTTGGTCTACCGACTCGGCCGCGCTTTCACCACGGGAACCTCTCCGAAGTCGCCGTCTCTCCACCCGTGAAAACCCATGCACATGCCGTCGCCGTCCGCCAGAGACAGCGTTTCGACGACGTCCTCGCGAGGCACGCCCTCGGTTCGGAGATAGCGCGCCAAGATGTTCAGTTCGACTCGGTCCGGACCACCAACGAGAGAGCCAGTCACACCATCTGCGACCATCATCAGACCGTAGATGGCGTCATCGATGCCCTTCTCCACTGCCGCGCGGGCCGCGGGTTCTAGATTGGGGTCCACGCGCGCAAGCGCATAGAGACGAACGTCCTCGAACAAGATGAAAGCCGCCGCATGCTGCAGCCACAGCTCGCGAGCCCGAGAGTCCGCGGGAGCTGGTGCAAGCTCGTGCTCGTCAGTCGACATCGACCACCTCTACTCGTTCGGCGCGGGTGACAGAAGTCTTCAGAGAGCTGGATCGGTCGATGGGCGACGGGCTGCGCCACGCGCGGTGGCTCAGGTCGGAACTCCACGATAGGCTATGCGCCATGCGCGCCAAGTCACTACCCATCGTATCCAGCGAAGAGCTAGCGACGTGGCACACTGGGTCTTTGCTCAAACGAATCGAGGGTCTACGCAAGCTGGACCCGTCACCCGAGTTGAGCGACATCGCAGCCTCGGACGAACCGCTCGCGCCCGGTCACATCTACTTCAAGTCGACCGAGGCGTGGCAGGTCGCGAATCCGTCCGGACTGGCTCCGCCTGGGCAGCCTCTCGGCAGCGGTCCGGGTCAACCACGTCACCAGAGAGACGACCAAGAGAAGCCAGAACGTCGCTCGCGAGTGTTCGAGCGCGCGCCTTCATATGCGATGTCACTCGCTTGGGCCTAAACGCATGGGCCTTCACCAGTAGCGAACAGAGCTCGCATGTACATCCGCGCGGGTTCAGTGGAACCCGGGTCAGCCCCGGGTCTGGATCTACGTCGAACGACACCTCGAGGTACGTCGCAAAGTAGTTCGCGTACGCTCGAAGGGCTGCGGGGTCGTCAACCTCATGCGGGCGAATCTGCGCGGGCATGAAGCTCGCGTTCGCCTTCAAGAAGCGCTCAGCCGCCTCCACGTCGTCCATCGGCCCATGCTCCTCGAGGAAGACTGGAAGGTCTTCGCGAAGCGCGTCCTCGATCCAACCAAGCATGCGGTAGCAGCGCTTGTGGATCTCCAGCGCGCTCTCTAGGTCTGAAGCATCGAGGAGGCGCATGGCAAAGGAGATGATATCCGTGCTCCTTCGACTCACCTAGCCGAGGTTCGAGAAGTCCTTCGCGAATGTCGCCTCCCCGAGCTCGGTCAGCGACCTGAGCAGGATAGGCCGTAGGTACTCCGCCCAAAGCAGAACATGGCTGCGCTGACCATAGCGAAACCAGATGTCGTCTCCCACCGAGTAGGGCGGTACCGGCTCCAGCTTGCGCAAGAAGAAGCTCTTCAGGTTGGGGTCGTCGAACATGTAGTAGTCGTCGGGAGGACGAGTGAGCGACCTCACGACGTCGTTCTGTACCCGGGTTGCCTCCGCGAGCTCTTCGCTACTCATGAACCGCGGCACCCGAGCCCGATACGGCCCACGTCCACCAACTTGATAGGTCTCGCCAACCTGCAACTCGACAACGAACGCCGAACCCAGAAAATCGTTCCATCCCGAACGAGAGACTTGGAACCAAAGCAGCACATAGAAGTCCGCCACAGACTTGTGCCAGCCAAGCAAGCCCCCCTTGGTCCTGCGGTAGCCGGTAACCCCTCCACCAATGGCGGGTGGTTGCCCGTCTGAGTCGGTGGCACGCGTGAGGAATGGCGAGCCGAGGGTCGTGGTCGTGGTCGACGAGGTGGACGGCGGAGGAGGCGCGCGAGGCGCTACGGGTCCAGGCAGCGTCGGGCCAGAGCGTAGCGGCGTTCGCGCGGGCTGAGGGGCTGCCGCCGTCGAGGCTGTATTGGTGGCGCAGCCGGTTGTCGCCGACGTCGTCGTCGTCGGAGATGGCGTTCGTGGAGGTGGAGCAGGGCTCGAGCAAAGGCCCGGCGAAGGAAGCGAGCGCACTCGAGGTCGTCACGGTGAGCGGACGGGTGGTCCGCGTGTCGCGTGACTTCGACGCCGAGACGCTGCGACGTCTTCTCGACGTCCTCGAGGGCGAGGCGTGCTGACGTTCCCGCCGTCGGTGAAGGTGTTCGTGGCGACGCAGCCGGTGGATGGGCGCAAGGGCGCCTACAGCTTGGCGGCCATCGTTCGAACGGCGTTCGAGCACGACCCGTTCGAGGGCAACCTCTACGTGTTCTTCACCCGGCGCCTGGACCGGGTGCGGGTGCTGTACTGGGACCGTAACGGGTTTGCGCTCTGGACTAAGCGTCTGGAGAAGGGACGCTTTCGCGCGGCGATGGCGCCCAATGGTCGTCTCGACGCTCGAGCGGTGGAGTACGCGGAGCTCGCGCTCGTGCTCGAAGGCATCGAGCTGGCGGGGGCGAGGCGCCGCCCACGATGGGTCCCGCGCAAGGCGTCCGCCGTCGCCATGACGAAGGTGATGGCCAAGGTCGGATAGCGGCATCGCGCGCGAGGTAGGCGCGTGTCATCCATCTCGCACTTTGTCGGATCGAACTGCCGCGGCGCTTCAGTTTCTTCGGGCGCGCGCCGTCGAGCGTGACCACGCTGAATGCGATGGCGAAGTCGCCGCCACCTTCGGTCGAGCCCGTGACCGACCCCTACGCCCCCGATGTCGAGCGGGTTCGACAATGGTTGCAAGAGATGGTGGCCAAGCGTCGCTTCTTGGAGCTCATCGTGGCGGTGGTGTCGCTCATTGCGCGACTGCGCGACCTCAACACGGAGCTGATGAAGGGGATGGCCGCGCTCAAGCGCAAGCGCCCACCCTCCGAAACGCTGCGTCGACTCGACAACCAGCTGGCCTTCGCCTTCCTCGAGAAGGTGGTCGCCCGGGCGAATGAGGCGTCGGCGGAGGACGACGAGAACAAGAAGCGGCGTCGACGTCGTCGTCGCCACCCTGGGCGGCGCGCCCTCGAGGACCACCTTCGGCGCGTGGAGGTTCCCAATCCTGTCCCGGAAGAGCAGCGTCGGTGCAAGCTGTGTGGACGCCAGATGCATGTGCTGGGGTACTCGCGGTGCGAGACGCTGGAGGTCAAACCCGCTGAGCTCTTCGTCAACGTGCGCGTTGACGAAAGCCTGTACTGCCCGGCTGACGGCACCATCGTCTCGGCCGCGCCGCCGGACCGTATCGTCCCTCGTGGCAAGCCCCGCGACAGCGTCATCATCGAGGCGCTCGCGGACAAGTACCTCCTCAACGTCCCCATTGAGCGCCAGTGCACGCACTGGGGCCGACAGGGGGTCGACATCCCGCCCCAGACGCTGGGTCGGAGCGTGGCCACAGCCATCGACTTGCTCGCCCCGGTGGCCAAGCTCATCGGTGAGCAGATGAACTGCAGCGACATCATCTCCATCGATGCCACAAGCATCCGCCTCCTCGACCCCGAGGCGCCAGAAGGACGTCGCTTCGGCACCATCTGGTGCGGCATTGGCGACGGTAGGTGGGTCAGCTTCAAGTACTGGCCGGACGGCACCGCCGACGGCGCGATGGACTTGCTCGACGCACTCCAGCTCGCAGGGCGCACCGTGCAGTGCGACGGCACCCCCACCACCAACTTCATCGAGCGCGGCGGCGGCAAGCGTCCGGGCTGCTGGGCCCACGGGCGGCGTCGACTCGTCGAGGCCGCTCGCTCGGGAGACACCTGGGCCCTCGAAGGGCTACGCATCATCGCCAGGCTCTTCGTCGTCGAGAAGCTATCCGGTTGCCATAAGGACTCGGCGGAAGCCCGGCGACGTCGCCGCGAGGCGCATAGCCAGAGCGTGCTCGACGAGCTCCGAGCGTGGGTCGATGACCGAAGGGCCGTCGTACCTCCGCAATCGCCATTGGGACGGGCCCTGGGATACCTCCACCGCCAATGGAACCGATTGGTCCTCTTCCTCGACGACGGACGGGTCCAGATCACCAACAACCACGTCGAGCGTGCCTTGCGCCCATTGGTCCTGGGACAGAAGAACTGGCTCTTCGCCTACAAGGACGACGGCGCTGAGCGTACCGCCACCATCCTCACCGTGCTCGGCACCTGCGTCGCTCAGCGCATCAACCCTCGCGCCTTCCTGCATGAGGCATTCGCCTTGCTGGTCCGGGGCGTCGACCCGCAGGACGTCCTTCCCGAACGCCTCGCCGAGACCCATCCCGAGCTACGCATGCCCGTCCGGGACGGACCCGATGACGCCAGCCTTGCCGACATCATCGCCGAGCTCGAAGACAAGCTCGCGGCGGGCAGGCTCTTGCCCGTCCGTGGCTGAGCTCAACCAGCTCAACCTCCACGGCCGCCGTCAATCGTCGACTCGCTCTTCTGCCGACGGTTGTCCTCCGTCGCGGAACTCGTCCACCAAGCCGTAGTACCACGCGCTCAGACCGCCCTGGATGAGCGCCGTGCACGCCTCGTACAGCGGCCAGAACACGTCCTGCAGAAACGGCTCGGGCACCTCCAGCATCAGGTTCTCACGCTTCTGACGCGGCTTGCGGAAGGGCTGCAGACCATAGCGGTGGCTCAGCGTCATGAAGAACGCCCGAAGATACGGGTCTTCTTGCCGAACCCTCACCTCTACCCTGGGCACCCCGCTCGCCAGCTGCTTCGCCAGCAACTCCCTCAGCGCTCCGGCTGGGTCCTCTTGGCCCTTCCGTCCCACCCATCCGGTCGCGATCCGCTCCTCTTCCTCACGAAGTCGCCTGAGCACCGTCGCCTGGTCCATCCCATCATGCTGGGCGACACGGCGCCGCGCGTCTACGCCACCCGCCAGCGTCCAACCCGCCGCAACCCGCCGTCGCCGGAGGGGTTACGGTAGCCGCGCTCCCGAAGCGGCAGCCCGAGTTCGTCCCGGATGAGTTCGTAGGCGGCAGAAGCCTTCATGCACGCATACACCTACGTCCTAGAGTTCGATGTCGATGTCGACACGAGCGGCCGCACATGTGGGAGGACAGCCTTGGCCGTTCGGCCGCACCTTCTCGAGCTCCACCACTTGGTCCGCCAGTCCCAGCCGAGTTCCGTCCGGCCGTGTAAACTCGACGAGGACGCGCTCCTGCGCGCCAAAGCCGCCCGCATCCCCGCCTGGCGTGATGCTCGCTCCGAATTCCACGTGAAAGACCTCACGCTCTGTGGTCGAGACCGAAGCACCGGCGGAACCCACCAACTGACCGTCGAGGACGGCGAACGACCCGGCATCGTCAAGGCTGAAGCTGGCTGACTCACAGAAGTCCCCTCGACAAACCAAGGCGCGAACGTCTCCGGTTGGTCGTAGCGCCACGAAGGTCTCACCCCCTACGCTGAGGTTGTCGTCGCAGTCCGCAGTCGTGCAGTCACACCCAAGCTGGTGGGTCGCGAAGGCCAACACCAGAACGATTCGCACCAGGGAGCACCGCTGTGGATTCAATGCAGAAGACATGAAGTTGCGCAGCGAACGTTGCATGGAATGCTCTCAGAGACCACGCGCCCGCCTCTAGGTCGGGCCGTCTCTCCTGAACACCAGCTTGATATGGATTCGCCCCGATGCATCAACGCGCTCCGTGAACGCGGGCTCGGTATATCGGTGACGACACGCACAGCCCAAGGCCACGTCTCCGAACCCATAACCAGGGTCTTGTTCAACGCGTACTTGCTGAGGGTACCCGGATGGATCGATCTGAACCTCGAGCACAACGGTTGCGGAGTCAATCTGCCAGAGATTCGCGGCAGGCGGAAACGGACAGGGGAATGACCCCCTAGTTTCTGGGGCCGAATCCCCATCTACGTTGTCGCACGGGTGGAAGCCCCCAGATGCCAGGCTCGGCTTCCGTGGCACCGCGGCAGGCCTCGGAGTCTCTCGCTGCGGTGGAGGCGACGGCTCAGCCTGAGGTGGAAGCGGGGGTGGAGGTGGAAGCTGCCGCGGCTCGGCGCCGCACCCGAAGGCCCCACAACAATGAGACCTGAGAACGAGCACGTGATGATCAATCTGAAGAACGATGGCATGGCGGTCGTCATCCGATGGGCATGCACCTATGTTCATACACCCCCACGACGCCGACTGAGTCCAGCGAAATCTGGAACACGAGCTAGGTCCGTCGCAGTGCCGAGAATGGGATGATCCAGCGGGTCGCAACTGAGAGAACGCATCAGCGTTGGTCTGGTCGGGCCCGAAACCGGGGAGTCGACCGCCGGCCTTGTCTGCCGCCAACGACATGTTGTGCTCCCAGCTCCCTCACCTTCACGACACCCTTGTTCGCTAGAAGGCGCTCGAGGAGCTTGAGGTCGCCTGCCACGCGGGCCGACAGTACGCCTACGAGGTGGCGCTGGCCCTCAGCCGCGGGAGCCCTGACCCCCGGGAGGGCGCCCACGAGCGGTACCTCCGCGGACCTGTCGCCCGGCTCGCCGCCTTCGCTCGACCAGTCGGCTACTTCACCATTCTTACGCGAATCGCGAGTTCGCGAGGTGCCCTGGGATCGTATCCGTAGATCTCTGAGTCGTAGTAGTGCTCACACGCGCATCGCATCGCCATCTTGGCGACGACATCTCGCGCCGGCGAACGGAGGTTGACCCGGGTGGGAAGACCATACGCGTTGACAACCACACCGATCAGAACGGTTTCGCTTGTGACCTGGTAAGTATCGAACTCGGCAGGAGTAGGACATCGCGACCACTCATGATGGCCAAGTTTTACCGCGCGCGTCGGCGTACACGGCATCGGCGCAACCTCGTTGGGGCTCACGCGCGCCCATGGATCGACCTGCTCGTCCTTGGAAATGACTCGAACGTACTGTGACGCAGGCGCCTCATCAGGATGGCCAGCCGACAACGACGTGTTGGCCGTCGCAGAAGCACCAGAACAACCGAGGAGGAGTGCACTTGCCAGTTGCCCTGCAAGACGCATCCAATGGGCAGCGGGCAACGTATGGTGGCAGGCATACATAGAGAGCCGGAGTTGGTCCGAGTCGCTGAAAGAGGATCTATCGTCACCATCAGGTGGTGGCACTACTTCGGGCGTCCTCATCAGATGCAATGGTAGGTTCGCCTCGAGAAAGGCGCAACCGCAGAGACACAGCGTCCGAACCCACTCCGGGTTCGAGTTCAGACACCCGACCTAGGTCTGGGAACGACGATGCAAACCCGCCTCGTACAGGGCCGTTCGAGCTTCCGCGACGTCTATCGCGAGCAATCCCCGCCGGGCCCACTCGCGGAACGAGGCATCGTTGCTTTGAAGCTCCTGCGTGAAGAACGCGATTGTGCTCGGGTCACCGGCCATGCCGATCAACTCGAGCAGCCAACAGCGAAGGCCATGGTCGACGGTCTCCGCTTTGAACTCCGCCAGCAGCTCAGGAAGATAGACATGCGCGTGAGGTGCGAGCAGAGCGAAGCCTTCCTCTTGCTCAGCGGCGTTGTGCCTACGCATCATGCGCATACACGTTTCAAATTTCGGTGGTCGGTGCCTAGTCATGGTTGGCTGGTCGTCGGTACGACAACCCGGTCGACAATCTATCGGTCTTGGCTCAACAGCTGGTGGAAACGGTCGTCACCGTTGTAGTAACCCCGCGGTCTGAGCCGCCGATGCCATCGGAGCCCGAGTCGACGATGGTGGTGGACGAACATCCCAGCTACCCGAACAGCCGAATCCACACGACCCGAAGGCGAACCCCGACACGTTGAAGTCTAGTGAGTCGCTCGGTTGTGAGATAGAGGCGTCGGAAGTGAATACGAGCGCCAGGTCGTCGGGGAGACGGGAAGGCACCCGTAGCGAGCTGATGGGTCGCTCGAGTCTCGAACGTTAGGTTCTCCAGGAACCAGGTGCTGGGGTCGCTGAGGTCCAACTCCAGTTCCAGCGCTAGAGGCAGCTCCTCAAGCCGGTAGGAGTCCCAGAACATGCCTGCAAACCGGCAGTCCGTCAGCTCAGCAACGGGTCGCCCTTCGTGTCGAACAAGCCAGCCCTCTGAACGTCCGGAGGCGGCGACCAAGCCGCGGGCCAAGGCGTCGAGGTCGACCTCAGCAGTGTCTCCGCGGGGTTCCATGCAACCAACAACGCTGCCGGCGCGAGTCGTGTGACCAGTGCATCTAGTCTACCAGTCGCTCGGAGCCGAGGTTCAGCCAAGGGCCGGCTCATCGTGGAGCGGGACAGCCCACCCGATAGTAGCGCCCCGACTCGGCCATCCGAAAACACCTCCACGGTCCGTAGGGAACGCCCACGCAACGCTCGTGAAACGCGTGACGCATGTGCTCCGATTTGTCCACCGTGACTCCCAGACACGCGCGCTGACGCGCTAGCCCACCGGTACGAAGTGAGCCCCTGGCCTGCGTGAACACGTCGGTGAAGACGTAGGTAGCGACGAGGCCCGAAATCATCAGAATGCACGCTACCGACGCAACGAGAAACGCTCTACCCGGCATAATGACTTGAAGGAATGCGACGCCGCGTGGTCGTATTCCAACCGTCGGCACAACGACCGGGAGGGGAGCTGCGAGGACGAAGGGAGGCTCGGAGAGCCTGCGACCGGAGAGCCGACGGCCGGCGCCGTCTACCTCCAACAACATGCTATGCCGCTCGCGCCTTTAACCTCTATGGAATGCGGACCAGGTGCTCTCCCGAGCGTGGTCGGAACGCCATCTGCTGCACGGTGATGCCCATCATCACGCCATCGTCCCGAAGGAGAGAGATGCACTGCTCGAGGTTCGTCGGGGACTTGGTGAGCAGCAGCTCCGCGATTCGGTCAGACCTTCCACACGACGTCTGCATGAGCTCGTTCGCCGGCTCGCCGGAGTCGGCGTCGATGGACAAGTAGTCGTTCGTCACACGAAGAGGCTCACCGGCAACAGGTCGACGCAGCGCGAAGCGCGTGGGCGTACGTTCGATGACGACCATCTGCCCGCGTTGCGTTCCCGTCACGAGGAGCAGGCAGTCCGTGGCGATGGTCGTCTCAGAGAGGCGCGAGACGGCTTCCTCAAACGTCTGCGCTTCCTCGAGGACCTGCCGGAGCAGAAAAACGGTGGGCAAGGCAATCTGGCTCGGCTCGTCACTCAGAACCGCGTTCAGGCTGACCGAGAACCGCCCCTGAGCACAACCCGAGAAGACACCGGCGAATCCAGGCCAACCAATCGTGATGAAGTCGCCATGTGGTCCGTTCAGGAAGCGCGTCACGACGGTCCCATCGTTGAGCGCGCGGGCCGTCGTCCACCAGTCGAGGTTGCGCGCGTGAAGCGGTCCGTCGGGAGTGTCGACGGCGAACGCAGTGCAGCCCAAGACGACCTTCAACAGATCGTAGTGAAGGTTGGCGAGCAGGACCTGCGGAAAGCTGGCGCCCAGCACGGAGGCGATGCCCTCGAGCTCTTGAATCGTGTCGGGGGGAAGGATAGCGGGGGCGAGCGACGCAACGTAGGCCATCGTGGTCTCATCCACACCGATGTCGTCGTTGTAGACGGACAGAAGATCCTTGGCGGCGCGCAGGTGCACATCCGCGAATGACCAGCGGTCTCGCGCGTCCACCGCCAGGTCGACGGTTAGCTCAGGTAGCGCGCTCATGAGGCTGCGGAAGATGACCTATCGACTGGCCCCTCGCAAGGCCGCCCGCCCACACAGTCGGCATGACGACCAAGAGTTGGGCTGTGAGGACGATGGGAGGCTCGGAGAGCCTGCGACCGGAGAGCCGACGGCGCAGTAGGAGCACATCATGGGCCTCCTAGTCATCGAAGTACCACTTCAGACTCTCGAGAACCCGCCGAACGTCAGAGGCAGGGATTGTCTCGCGGGCTAGCCCTCGATCAAGCATCCCCCAAAGGCGAGAAGCTTAGAATTTCCTGAAAGGCCCCCTGTCTAACGACTGGAATCTCACAACCGGTCGGCGGACCAGAAGGGCCTTTCAGGTGAAGCCAAACTTAGCACAGGGACTGTCGAGGAGGGCGCGCAGATGTGCTCGAAAGTTGAAGCGGAGACGGCGACTCGAGGCGGCACGATGCCGGCTCGAGCGGCGGCTTGAGAAGGCCGCGCCAGCAGGCGACAGCGGCGAGCCGGTCATGGGTAGGACCCGTGCCCGCTACGATGTGGCGGCGCGGACCGAGGCGACCATCCACGGCGGGGTCGCGTTGGCGCTTCGGGTGGCCAAGAAGTCGGGACTGGTCACCGCGATCGACAAGCTGGTGAACGTCCTGAAGCTCCACTGCCCGTACTACGAGTCGGACCACGTGCTGAACATCGCCTTCAACGCGATGTGCGGCGGCCGGACGCTGGACGAGATCGAGCTTCGCCGAAACGACGCAGCGTTTCTCAACGCGGTGGGGGCGGAGGCGATCCCGGACCCGACGACGGCGGGGGACTTCTGCCGTCGCTTCGAGGCGAGGGACATTCATGCACTGATGACGGCCATCGACGAAGCGCGGCTGAAGGTGTGGGCGCAGCAGGGCGACGAGCTCACCGCGCAGACGGCGGTGGTGGAGGCTGACGGCTCCATCGTTGGCACCGGGGGAGAGTGCAAGCAGGGGATGGCGATGAGCTACAACGGCGTGTGGGGCTACCACCCATTGGTGGTGACGCTCGCGAACACGGGCGAGGTTCTCTATCTCGCCAATCGGAGCGGCAACCGGCCCTCTCATGAGGGGGCCGCCGCGTACTTCGACCGGGCCGTCGCGCTCTGTCGGCAGGGCGGTTTCAAGGACGTCCTGCTGCGCGGCGACACCGACTTCTCGCTCACATCGAACTTCGACCGCTGGGACGACGACGGCGTCCGTTTCGTCTTTGGCTACGACGCCAGCACCACGATGAAGGGTTTCGCGAGGGAGGAGGCGGCGCTGGAGGACAACGGCTATCGCGAGCTGGTCCGTCGCGCCGGGGAGGCTTTCACGGGGCAGAAGCGTCGTGCCAAGCAGCCCCGCGTCAAGGAGCAGCTCGTCCGAGACAACGGCTACAAGAACATCCGCCTCACGTCAGAGGACATCGCCGAATTCGTCTACCAGCCGACGAAGTGCCAACGTGAGTACCGCTTCATCGTCGTGCGAAAGAACCTCAGCATCGAACGAGGCGAGCACGTCCTCTTCGATGACGTCAGGTACTTCTTCTACGTCACCAACGACAACGACATGCCCGCTGAGGAAGTCGTCCGTCACGCGCGCAAGCGATGCGATGCCGAGAACATCATCGCGCAGCTCAAGGGCGGCGTGAGGGCCCTGCACGCACCCGTGAACACGCTCAACGCCAACTGGGCCTACATGGTCATGGCTTCGCTCGCCTGGACGCTCAAGGCATGGATGGCCTTGTCGCTGCCCATCTCTCCCCGATGGCGGGAGAAGCATCGCGCCGAGCGCGACGCCTGGCTGCGGATGGAGTTTCGAACCTTCCTCCACGCTGTCATCAACGTGCCCGCCCAAGTCGTGACCACTGGCCGAAGGCTCACCATCCGACTTCTCGCGTGGCGACCCCAGCTGCACGTCCTCATGCGACTCGCCGACGCCACGTAGCTATGCGCCGCCGCGTCGGCATGGGGCCCGCGCTGGTGGCATGATTCAACCCTCCGTCGAGAAAGGCCCCACCCCGTGATTCAAGTCGACAGACACCCCGCCCGCCGCTCCAAGAGCGGCACCGACGACCTGCGTCCATCGTTTGCACCCCTCCTCAGGTCACAACAACCTCTTCGAGGATGCTTGATTGGGGGCTAGCTCGTACATGTACACGAAGAAGTCATGCCTTGGCGTTCCAGGTGGGGGACTCCACGCCTCGAAGGAGTTGGTGGAGTCGCTGGGCGTGTCCGAGTAACCGGTGAGTGAAATCCCATCCAAGCCACGTTCAACTCTGGTGAACGCGGCAGCCCTTTCAAACAACCTTGGAAGCTCTCGAACTGCCACCTCACGCCGTCCAAGTTCGAGTTTGGCCTCGGTCCACGAGACAGACGGAAGCCGCATACCGGGAAGAGGATGGCCGCGGTACTTGTGAAGGAGTCGCTCCTTCGGCGTGGGTTCCACGTACCCCACGCCGTTCAAGGCGTCGCAGAACGATGCATCGAAAGACGACACCATCAAGAAGCCACGACCGGGACCGAGAGAAATCGCAACGAGTACCTCGGCATGAAACGACGGCCGGAAGAGAGCGAGGAAGCGCATGAGCCCATGGCGAGCACAGACATCCAATCGACGGCGAAGCTCCACCGGGGTGCAGTCCTCGAAGGAAAGCGGAGTCTCCGGGGCTTCGGCCTCAATCACGCCTGACCGCATGCGGACGTCCTACGTTGCCCTCGCGTCTCCGGGCTATTCTCGCGCCCGCTTCGCGCCAAAGTGGGAGAGCGCCAGCGTGCGGCGCTCCAGTTCATCACGCCTTCCCTCGATCGATGTCACAACGAACCACGCCAGGCCCCCCACCAGGATATTGAGGAGGTCGACTACTGGGGACCAGCCACCTCGACCCAAGAACTGTTCGGTGACGTTCGCGGCCACGTACATTCCCCAGAAGGCGCCCACCGGGAACCGCAGGTCGTTGAAGGTACGCTCAAAGACGCGACGCTGGGTGGGTGCCTGTCGATAGTTGGCAGGGCCCTGGTCGCTCACCAACCTGGGAACCTGCGGAAGCAAATTGGGATCACTTGCCGCATGCAGTCCGACGAGCGACCGATAGGGGCGGTAGATGTTCAGGAGAGGAATGAAAAAGGACCAGGCCGCCTGGCCTTTCGTGTAGCGGAGGTGTCCCCAGCCGAAGTCTCTTGTGTTCTGGTACGCGGCGCTCATCCACATGGAAATGAGAACCACAACCACGAAGTTGGCGAACGAGGTCAACGCCGCAATCCCCTGCGCGTCGTAGGCGAGCCACAATCCGAGCTGTAGAGCGCCGACGCCGGCCAGGAAGGCGATTGCCACCCGAACGCGAGTGAACCGCGTGCGCTCGAATCGACGCCCTTCCACGACACTGGCCCCGAGAGAGTGCCGCCAGATATCCATCACGCGGTCGCGCACCGGTTCCTCGAGCTCGTCGCCCAAACGGCGAGTCAGCTTCGTGTAGCGCCTCCACAAGCGGCCGTGTCGACCTCCAGTGGCTGAGCGCCGCGCGCCTCGCTTGCGTCGGCCTTCGCGAGAAGGCACCGCCCTGCGTGTTGCGCCCTCGGGACTACGAACGACCAAGACGTCGGAAGTTTCAGGCAACCGAGGTCTTCGTGCAAGTCTCGAAGGGTGACCACCGGCCGTGTCTGCCTCCAACGACATGCTAACCCCCTCCACGTCGTCCTGGTCCTCGGCCGTCGCCAAACGAAACTGGAGCACCCAACGGCTGCGAGGGGGCCGCGTTCGCTGTGCCGGAGAAGAAGCCTCTCGAGGTCCGAGTACTCGATGGGGTTCCACCGTAGCGTCACATTCGAGACCGGCCGTTCACCTTGAATCGGAGAGCTCCGCACCAGCACTACGGATCCAGTCGCGTCTTGGTCCGGCTCCCGAAACCCAGTGCAGGGCCGACTCTACGGCTCACAGATCTCGGGTGGCGGCCGTAGAAAGGACGACTTCCAGGACACTCCCGAACGACGTGCCACGACGTACTCGAAGAGGTGGGCCGCACATCCGACGCCTGGCTGGAGGCAACCATTGTGCTTGTACGCCCGAGTCCGACCATCCAGTCGAGCTGTAACGTGGATGAGGTCGGCGTCCATCACACGTGGACATGCGGCGGTCACCTCCTCCATCCCGTCGAACTGGCGAATGGCCTCGCGAATATCGTCCAAGCTTCGCGTAGGGAGATGGCCCCTGTGCGTAGCCTCGCCCTGGACGAAGACGTATGACCCATCGGCAAACAGGAGAAGGTCTTCATTGGGGGGCACCCAGCCCTTCGTGACGCGGACTTCGAGTAGGAGCTCCGACGAGGGGTCAGGCGCAGGCACCTCCGTCCGCGGCGCACATGAGGCGAACAGCCCCAAGAGCACGAGCGACACGCCGACGACACCGGGAAGGGCAGATGCGCTGCGCGTACGGGTCGCCGACAAGGACGACATTGATAGAAGATTCCGCTCGACCACGAGCAAAGGCTAGCAGCCGGCGTGGTCTCGAGCATGTGGCTCGACCCAACGGGTTAGGCCGATGCCAACTCGAGTCGACCGCAGGCGACCCTGCCTTGCGCGGCAAGTTCAACTTCAGTCAAGAGACGGCACCCCGACGCCGCATCTCCAGGTTCTGGCACGGCGCGCAGCCAATGAAGGATATGTCGAGCTCGAGGCCATGGTGCCGCGCCCCAGTCGACGTCCATGGGGGTGCCATCCGTATGGCACCGCAGGTAGCGAGCGACCTGATGATCTTCGCCCGCGTTCGGGACACTCGACGACATGTCATCCCGCGCCTTCGTTGGACTCGACCCAGGCGCGGATTCGCGACCATACCTCGGCCCGTGTGCCCGAGACTTCCACGGTGGGCATGTGGCCTTTGAAGAAGGCCAGGTCCTCAACGGAGAGGCTCACGAGCTGCTTCTGTCGCATGAGTTCCACGAGCGCAACTGTGGGACCACGCCAGTGGTGAACCCCCGAGGTAGCAAGCTCAGAGGCTAGCGTCCGAAGCAAAGCAGCGTCTGATGGGCACGGGCCTGTGCCCGGCGTTCTGCGAGCATTCGGCAGGAGGACCGCATGCCATACCTCGCACAGGAGGTCCCAGTACAGGTCACCGTAGGCGTCCCTCGGCGTGAAGGCCCGTTCGGGGTCTGACGCGACCACGTCGTACAACGGAAACAGGCCTCGGGAGAAGCTCTGGGGAGGGCCATGGCGCGGGATGGGTGGGACGAAGAAGAACTGCTCGGAGCGCGGCGAATCTTCAAGCGCGCGCCAGTGATTCCACCCGCGCCAACCACAGGCACATGCAACAGCGTCAACATATCTGTGAGTCGCGATACCGTGGCCCCTTGGAGGCCTCACTCCAACGAGGCCCGGCTGTACTGAGAACCCGAAGTGATCGTCACTGGCGGCTCGCCACATTCTGTCGAGCTCATTGATGGCCGCGCGGTCGAAGCTCGAGTCGTAGAGCGCCTCGCGCGTGAGGTCGCCGGCATCCGCCCACCGATACTCGCTCAGAGCCGACTGAAGGGCATGGTTGCGATACGGCTTCACCATCGTCTGGACAACGACCGGAACTTGAGCTGCAAGGCCCAAGGGAAGCTCGGAGGGAGCCTGCGACCGGAGGTCTGGCCGTCGGCCTCGTCTGCCTCCGACGACATGTTAACCCGCGACGCCCCCCAGGTCATCGGCGGTCGCCAGACGAAACTGTAGCACCCTGCAGCAACTCATGATGAGAGCTACGGGTCGACCATGGGCATCCGTCAGCCGGACCTCAGGCCAGTCGCGCCGGTAGTTGTACTCCTCGAGATTCCCTGCGAGGCTCGCCACGTCCTCGTACGACTCGTCATCGTCTGAGGTCGCCCCGGGGTCGCTATACCGAACCGTGAGGGGATACACTGGATTATCAGGAGCGCCGGGCACAGCAGAAGAATGGCCGAACTCGGGCTTGCGCTCCACCCATACTGCACGATAGGCGACGCGGACTGTCCCGTGCACATGTTGCGCCGCTGCCCTTGCGTTCACCTTCGCCGACGAGCGGCCAGCTCCCGCTCTTCGGTAGGTTGGCTCGAGTTGGCCTCGTGTGTCGCGGATGCGTGGCTCGGTCTCTAGTAGTGCAGCTCGAAGATGTACCAGTCGCCATCGACATGCGTCAGCTCGTGGTCCGCGTCTCCGGCTTCTCGGTCGAAACACCGGACCATCCCCTTGGAATGGTGTGTATCGAGAGCTCCCGCAGACCATGTCGAGAGGTAGACTCCATCGCAAGGAAAGTAGCGACGGACAAATACGACATCTGCGATCGCCATGAGCGCGCGATACCGTGCCAAACGGTCGCCCGTTAGACCAACCTCGGCGGGATCGAGGACGGCATGACGCCGCGAGTCGTCCATCGGGTGCACGTAGTCGGGATGCACGATTTCCACCTCCTGGTCCTCGTGCAACATGGCGGCAAGCTCTTCAAACTCGGGCTGATAATCGCGAAAGTTCGAGACGACGGAGCTGTCGAGCGGTCCCCTGGCGTAGACGGCCACGGCGGCCACGACCATGACCGACAGCGGCAGGGCGGGCTGCCTTCGCAGTAGTGACCAGACACGCTGGACAAGTGGGGCCTTCTCTGACGTCACGTGGTACTCGCCGCTAGCCTCTTGCGAAGTCGTGCTCACACTGCGGGCACTTGGTCTCCTGGAGGAGCCACCAGTACCAGCTCCCGGCCTTCTGGGTCGAGATCGCATGCCAGAACCACTTGGAGCCGCACTTTGGACAACGAATCCCGAGGGCGGC
>JAUHZF010000526.1 GCA_030426145.1 Polyangia bacterium | reverse complement strand
CCTCCGCCGACGAAGAGGCCCGAGTCGGGGTCGCGTGTCACCTCGAGGTTGAAGGCGATGCCCTTGACCGTGATCTCGGGGCTCTCGACCTCCACGTCGGTGGGCGCGTTGCCGAGAACCACCGCATCACCACTGGGCGCGGCGCAGCCGACACCGCCGAAGGAGTAGCCGATGGGGGGGATCTCGTTCGGGATGAAGTCGGGATACTCCGAGACCGTCGCCGCCCGCTCCGACGGGTTGACACAAGCCGGGCTCGGCAAGGTGCGACAGACCTGCTCCGCCGTGCACGAGAGACCAAACTGAGCGCAGTCGATGGAGGGGTCGCGGTCGGCATTGGTGAACTGCCCCGCCCAGTTGCCCGTCGCGGGATCGGTGCGAATGTCGACCAACAGCTGGAGCTGGGTCTGGATGGGTAGCTCGACGTCCGCGAGCAGGTAGAAGATGATCTGCTCCGGGAAGTCGACGGCCTGCGTCATCGCGTCGGCCGCACACGAGAACTCGAAGCCGAACTTGATGATCTGCGGCACGACCCAGACCTGCTCTCCGTCTTCGCTGGTGAGCCCCGCTTCCACCACGACGGCGAGCTGAGGGCCGACCGGGAGCGTGTTCTGCAGGAGGATGCTGAAGAACTGGTTCGGCGCTTCCGACCCTCCGAGGTCGGTGATCGCTCCGCCGTTCTCGTTGAAGGTGGCCCCATCGAGCTGGTAGAGCAGCGCGCCTTCGTTGAGCAGCTCCTGGTCGGAGACGAGGTTGCCCTCGGGATCGGTGATGAGTCGGATGACCTTCACCTTCAGGGTCTTGAAGTCGACCGGTTCGTCGAACACGAGCTGCAACGGGGCGAGCTGGTCGGGCAAGAGCCCGTCCTGGAGGCCGGCCAGGGTCGCCTTGGGCGGAGCGTCGAAGTCGGAGCAGCCCGTCAGCAGGCCGATGATGATCGCGAGGAGAATCGGAAACCGCATGCTGACCTCTAGAAGAAGAAGGTGGTTCGCCCCTGGGTCATGAAGCTGTTGATGGCCAGACCGTTGGCGTCCTGAAGGGCATCTCCAGGGAAGAGCACCGCCGCCTCTAGATCCAAAGCAAAGTGATCGAGGAAGCGCCACTGAAACCGACCATCGAGCTCGGTCCCGTAGAAGCTGGCCGGCTTGCCCCCGACGAAGTTGACGAGGTCGTCTTCGATGCTGGTGCCGTCCTTGTTCTGAAGCGACTGGAGTGGGTCGACCACGTCCGCGGCCGCCCACGCGATGAGGGCGCCGACCCGGAAGAGCACGTCGTCGTGAGGACGAACGTCGACCTGCGGGAAGAAGGCGATGGCGTTGGTAAAGGCGCCGCGGGTGTCGATGCGCTCGGCCGGGAACGTCGTCGCCCCGAGCCGACGGATGATCTCGGCGCCCGCCGCCGCCGCCCGCGTCGACTGGAAGCGCAGGACGTGATCGAAGAGCAGCAAGCCCATGTTGCTGTCCTCAGACCAACGGAACTGGGTGAGAGCGGTACCCGGTTGCGGGTCGCGGTCACCGGAGGCGTAGGCCCCCTCGAGGTAGCCGGTCACCATCGGACGCTTGCGCTCCTCGGGCTGGTAGTCGTAGCGAACGGTAACCCGGCCGCCCCACTGTAGAATGTCTTGGTCGACGACGGGGTCGTTGGTCACCAGCGAGTAGGCATCGCTGATCTCTCGGGTCTTGCCGAAGTTGACCACCCCCGCGGCGCCCACGTGGATGTCCCAGAACTTGGCGGTGAAGCGACCGCCGATGGCGTTGACGTAGGTGCTGAACTGGTTGTTCCAGCGGTGCGCGAAGAAGAGCAGCGCGTGCATGTCGGTGCCCACGCCGAAATCGGGGTTGCGGTACGTGGCCGCAGTCGCGATCTGATGCACGTCGTCGCCGAAGGCGCGGGCGAAGTCGCTGACGGTGCGGTCGTACATCACCGCGGTGATGAGACCGTTCTCCTCGGACAGATCCCGATCCTCTTCGTCCTTGAAGGCCTCGAGCGGTTTGGTGGCGAAGAGCACGCGGTCGACCTGGTCGCCCTCGTAGGCCACGCCCCAGCGGTTCTGCCGACCATCGCCGGTAGCGTTCTGCACCCCCATGCCCACCCCGAGGGGCTGGCGGCCGGCACGAATGGCACCGATGGGGGTGTTCACCTGTCCGAACAGGCGACGCACCTTCACCGGGGGGGCCTCGCAGAGGTCGTAGCCGTACGACTGCGGGACGAGGGGATCGTCTTCGTTGCGGAGCGCCACGCAGGGCGTGGTGATGTTGGGGTCGCGGGCGCCGACGTTGACGCCGACGTCGGAGGACGGCGTGGCGCCGAAGGTGCCGTTGTCGCCCCAGAGCACGCTGTCGAGCAGGTCGAGGCCGACGGTGATCTTGATCTTGTCGAGGTAGTCGACCGTGGTCCCGAGACGACCGCGATGCTCCAGGGTGTTGAAGCGGCGGTTGGCCTCCTCGTTGAGCGAGATGGGATTCACGAACGTGTACTGCGCACGGTACTCGGCGCTGTTGATGCGAATCCCGAAGTCCTCGCCCATCTTGTAGCGCTCGGGGGGGCCGGCGGGATCGGGATCGATCCACGGCTCGACGGCATGCGCCGTGGAGGCCCACCCCAAGGTCATCAGGAACAGCGCGGCCGACTTGCCCACGCCGCACGAACCCCACGTACGACTGCCCACGGCGCCAAACTACTCGCGAGTGTGGTTGTATACAATCCCCGACATCACGGTATCGAGGCCGCGACCGTGCTCACGGTCTCCAGCGGAGCTCGACCACAACCCCTTCGTCGAGGACCGGGCCCTCGACCGGGGCGAAGCCGACGGGGCCGGTCAGCTGGAGGGAGATCTTCGCGTCCTCGACGGAGAGCACGCGACCGTGCGCGACCTCGAGCCACACCGCGGTCTGCCGCTTCTTGGCCGTGGTGCGCGCGAAACGGCGAATCGTGACCTTGGCCCGCTCTTCTGGCAGCGGGGCTCCAGGCTCGGCTTCGACGACCAGCACGCGACGCTCCAACGATGTCACGGTGCCGGTGCATCGCGCACCGGGGGCCGCATCGGTAGGCGCCACGTTACGGGGGCGCCCCTTCGCCCAACAGGTGACGCGGCCGTTGCGGTCACCAGCGCAGAGGGCGTCTCGGCCCCTGGCTGCCACTGCCACGAGCTCCTCCCCTCCCGGGTCGCCCGCGAGCGCGGCCACCGCCCGCGTTCTGACGTCGAGCACGAGCACCCCATCGGGCCCCACCGTGGCGACTTGGTGCGGGCCCAGCCAACGAGCACCGACGACCTCTCGGACCCCGGAGAAGCGAAGTGGCTCCTCAGGGGCCTCGGGTCCGACCTGCCATACGGCGAGGGACGGTCCTGCGCTCACGAGAAGGTGGCGATGGTCCGGGGCGTAGCGGAGCGAGACCACCCCGAAGCCCGTGGGGGCCCCCACACGGGCTGCTCGCCCATCGGGGGCGTAGACGACCACGTCGCCACCAACTCGCCCAGCGGCAAAGGTCCCTTCCGGACCGGCCGCCAACGCCTCAGGGGTCTCGCCGACCGCAAACGAGCGGGTCGGTGCCCCGGTGGTGAGCTCGATGTCGCGGACCAGCCCATCGTCGGAGGCCACGAGCGCGCGGTCGCGCGAGAAGGCGACGATGCGTCCCGGCGATGCGAGCTCGTGGTGCACGCCGGACACCAGCTTGGGCAGCTCAAAGGCCTGCAGCCCCTCCGGGCACATGAGCCATACCCCATCATCCGTCGCCGCCACGGCATCCCGTGGGGCTTCGCAGGTCTCCCGCTGCGCCAAGACCTTTCCCCCGCGCCGATCGAGCACCGCCAGCGCCGTGCGCGACTGCACCACCACGTGGGCATCGGTCATCGCCAACCCGCGCAAGAAGGGTGGCGTCTGCACCGACCAGCTGCGGGTGAGGGTCGTGGGGTCGGTGGCAGGATCCGCCGCAGGCCGCGGGCCCGCAGTGGATGAAGGAGACGCCGCGGGCGCCACGGGTTTGGGGGGAGGTGCCGTCGTAGGCGGCTTCACCTCCGGGCACCCCGTCACCCCGAGGGCGAGCGCGGCGATGATGGTTCGCTTCATGGTCCGAGAAGGACGTCGCGAAATGCGTCGCCCTGAGGCGCTGCACAGTGGTGCCAGCGCAGCACGAGGTAATGGTGAAATGGAAAGAGGCGCGTGTCGGTCTTCATGCTCAGACCCATGCGGCTGCCCTCGGAGCCCGCGAAAGGCGTCTTCTCATAGAAGACGCCGCTGAGGGCCTCGTATTCGTCGAGCAAGCCGAGAAAGTGCCCCATCTCGTGGGCGACGATGGGCAGCGACCATCCGCTGCGTAGCGCCGAGAAGTAGGGCGTGCGGGCACAGCTCGTTGCCAATGGCATCCGCACATCGACCCTCGGAGGCCCCATCTGCCCGAGCGAAGGAGCGAAGAACGTGAAGTCGTAGTGCACCGGGAGGTCGTAGCGGAGCGCGTCGCGATTCCAGTACGCCTCTACCTGCTCGGACCAATGCTCGAGCAGCGTGCGAATGTTGTGCGCCGTCGCATCGGCTTCGAAGCGCCCACTCTCAGGGCAGGCATCGCGACCCGACGCCGCCTGGTAGGGCGTGCCCTCGCAGACGACATCCCCTTCGAGGCGCGCACGCAAGGCGCAGTCGGGGAGCTCGAGGCGCCCGCCGGGCTCGATGTCGACCGCGATGGTGAGCTCGACGCGGTAGCGCCCCGGCGTTGCACCGATCCGGTAGCGGATCGGTCCGTCGAAGACGTCGTAATGAGGCAGCGCACCGGCGACACGTCGACTCGGCACCACACCGACGGGCACCTCGAAGACCTCGCCCACGTCGGGAAGGCAGGCCCGCGGCTCACGCGCAGCGTAGAAAGCCAGCATCTCCCGCCAATGCTCACGCGCCGGGGCCGCGTCGCCCCGACTCATGTCGGTGAGCGCGTCGGCGACCTCGGCCTCGCGCGCCGTCACCGGCACGCAGCTGACCGAGGCCAGCAGCAGCGGGACGGCTCGTCTCATGCGGAGCCGTCGTTCTCCCCGTGCTCGATGGCGAGCTCTTGGCGGCGCTTGGCGAGCTGCAAGCGCTGCGCCCGTCGCTCCCGCGCCTCTTCGCTACGCAGACGCTCCTTCGCCGTGGTGGGAGACAACGCGCAGTTGATGGGAATGGGACGCCCCTCCTCGTCGAGAGCGACGAAGGTGAGGTAGGCGCTGGCGGCATGAACACGCTCGCCGGTGAGGGTGTCCATGCC
>JAUHZF010000122.1 GCA_030426145.1 Polyangia bacterium | reverse complement strand
TTTGTGCGCACAGCCGACGAGATCGAGGAGCTCAAGCACCGGCTCAGCGAGATGTGCTCGGTCGAACGAAAGTTCGCAGACCCCGAGGTGGGTCTGCAGATCCCGGTGATCGCGAAGATCGAGAAGCCGCAGGCGTTGCGCAATCTCGACGCGATCATCAACTCGGCGGACGGCATCATGGTCGCCCGTGGCGACCTGGGCGTCGAGATGCCCATCGAGGAGCGGCGCCGCATCCTGGCGCCGCTGCGGGTGGACATGTCGGTCGCGGTGGTGCGCGCCAAAAACCCGTTCAACGTCGGGGCCATCATCCGCGTGGCCCACTCGTACCTGGTCCGCGACGTGTTCCTGGTGGGCACCGAGTCGTATTACGAGCGCGCCTCCATGGGCATGCAACGCTACGAGAACCTCGTCGAGTGCGAGGACGAAGACGCCTTCCTCGAGGCGGTGGGCAACCGCCCCATCGTGTCGGTAGAGCGCGACCACGCCCAGACGAGTTTGTGGCAGGCGACCTTCCCCAAAGACGTCGTGCTGCTGTTCGGGAGCGAAGACGACGGCATCTCACAGCGCTTGCTGGAGGCTTCGTCGCAGGTCATCGCGATCCCGATGTACGGGGTGAATCACTCGTTTCCCGTGTCCGTCGCCGCCGGAATGGTGCTCTGTGAGTGGGCACGACGACGCGACCCTCGGGGCGGACATGATGTGCCTGACACCTACATCGGCCCTCACCGGAGGCTCGCATGATGCCGTTTTCGGGTCGATACAGCGTGGTCTTGACGCGGTCGTTGCGGCCCGGAATGGTTACGGGTGACGCAGCCTCGAGGTCCGAGGCCGCAAACGAATTGGGCCAGGCCAGACCGGATGAACCGAAACGCTCGCTCGCCCGTCTCGTCAACAATGAGACGTCGGGGGTCGACGTGATCTAGACTTCGGCGGCACAGGCCACCGAGCCGAAGTTGCGCCCAACGCGAAGCAAACGAACCGATGAAGATTACCTGCGGATCCTGCAGCGCCAAGTACACCGTCTCTGACGAGAAAGTTCAGGGGAAGACGGTCAAGATCAAGTGCCGCAAATGCGGCGCCGTCATCGTGGTTTCCTCCACTGGAGAGGTTCAAACCACGGGCGGCGAAGGAGGCGCTGCAGCCGAACTCGGTGACGGCGCCTTCACCGTCAGCGTCACCGACACCGACCAGCGCAACATGACGATGGCGGAGATCGTCAGCGCCTACAACGAAGGCACGATCGACGCCGAGACCTTCGTCTGGGCCGACGGCATGGACGACTGGAAGCCGCTCAAGGACGTGGACGCCATCGTCGACGCCCTTCACGCGGCGGCCGAGGCCGAAGCGGGTGGCGGGGCTGAAGACCTCGGCGCCACGGTGGCCATGAGCGACCCACCCATGAGCGACTCGTCGGCGGCAGACGCCCTGGGATCGCTCGCGGCGGGCGGCGCGGCCGTCGCAGCGACGGCGCCAGGCGGCCCGAGCTTCGACATGGGCGGAGGCGGCTCCCCGAGCTTCGACCAGGCGGGCGGCGCCGACTTCGGCAGCACCGTCGCGCTCTCCTCGAGCCCGGAGCCCGCGGCACCGGCCGCACCGGCCGGCGGCGGGTTCTTCGACATGGCGGGCTCGTCCGCCAGCCTCAACCCCGGTCCCGCCGACGGTGGGGGCGGTGGCGGGGGCGAAGAGAACTCGGCCATCTTCTCGCTGAGCATGCTCACGCAGAAGGTCGGTAACGAGCCCGACGGCTCCGACGCGAGCACCACCGAAGACTCGGGTCTCATCGATCTCAAGGCCCTCGCGGCTGGCGTCGGCTCACAAGAGCCCGCGGCCGCCCCGGTGGCCGCGGCACCAGCGACCGATGGGGTCTTTCCCCTCGGGGCACCGGCTCCCGCTCCTGCCCCTGCGGTGTCGGCGGTCACGCCCTCGATGGCACCCGAGGCCCAGAAGAGCGGCAACCGCGGGCTCGTCATCGGCCTCGCGGCCGCGGTCGTGGTCCTCGGCGCTGCCCTCATCTTCTTCGTGGTCAAGGGCGAAGACCCCAAGACCACGGCCGACGGAACCACGGCGCAGCCCAACTACACGGCAGCGCCGGCCGAGCCCAAGGCTGACCCGGAGCCTGAGAAGACGGCGGAGCCCGTCGCGGTAGCCGACCCGGCGCCTTCGGCCTCGGCCACGGCTACGGCGTCTGCAGCCGACCCATCCAAGGTCGCGGCCGCGCCCAACCCCAACTACAAGCCGCCGCCCCCCGGAACGCAGCCGCCCAAGCCCGTCACGAAGAAGGTGGCGCCCAAGCCCACCACTGCGGCCCGCGGGCCATGTGGCTGCGCGGCGGACGACCTCATGTGCAACATGCGTTGCTCACGTAAGAAGAAGAAGAAGAAGAAGTGATGCTTCGAGCCCGGGTCCTCCCCGGGCTTTTTCTTCTCTGCGCTTGCGGCTCGAAGCCTCCCGTCGAGGCGTCGGTTCGGGTCGAGGCCTCCCAGCCTGACGCCCGCCCGTCTCGCGTCACGACCTCGCCGTCGCCGGCGCCGCTAGACCCCGCGGTGCCGATCGACTGGCTCGACGACCGGGAAGCGGCCGTCGAGCGCGCTGTGCGCGAGGGGAAGAAGGTCCTCGTCTTCGTGGTGGCGAGCTGGCAACCCCAGACCCAACACCTGGATCGCACCCTGTGGAGCGACGACGACGTGCGACGTGCCGCGGCAGAGGTGGTCGCGGTCCGCGTGGATGCCTCGAATCCAGCGAACGAGACGCTCGAGCATTGGCTCACCGAGCGTGGCATCGACCACGTGCCCGCGGTGGGGCTCCTGCACCCCGACGGCAGCGTGATCGGCCACCTCACCGGGCCGGAGGTGGACAAGCCGTCGGTGCTTCGACTGCTGCGGTGATCAGGGCGCGAGCACGCGCTTGGATATCGCTGCCCCAATCGCGGCGAGAATGGGAACGGCCAGCCAGTGGCCGAGCATGAGATGCCCGCCTTGGTCCGAGGGGCATGGGATGCCGACCCCGGCCGAAGCGATGCTCCCCGCACAAGCGCCCATGAGCGCGCCGCTGACCCGCGGTGACCAGGGGTCGGTCCCGCGCCAGACCCAGAGCATGGCGCCGAGCCCCACGAGCCCAGCCACCACGCTGCGGAAGCTGCAACCGATCGCCGCCCACCGAAGGGCGGCGCCGAGGGCCTCGTCGGTCACGCTGGCGATGATGTAGAGGCTCCAGCCCGTGATCACCGTGGCCACGAGCAGCGTGCGGGCCCGTCGCGAGCTCCAACCATCCGCGCGACGCGACAGGCTCGCTCCCACGAACAGCGCAGTGAGAAGGGCTGCCACGGCGGTGATGGCCACGGCGATGAGGTTGCGACGAAGGCCGTCGAAGCCCGCGCTACCGAAGCTGATCACCACCAACGCGCCACACGCGATGGCAGCACCGGCTCCCATGGCCACGCGCGCGCTCACACTCGCCGAGCGGACCGGCTCGAGGTCGGCCCGGACCGCGTTCCGAATCGCGTCCCGGGTCGCGTCCGATGGCCCTTCGTCGTTGAGCTCGATGGGCCCCAACCCTTCGAGGTCGAAGGGAGGCGTGTCGTCGTGACCGCTCATGCGTCCTCCTTGCGGTAGGGAGCGAGGGCTTCACGTAGCGCCTTGTAGGCCCGGTGCACCCGCAGTTTGACCGCGGTCTCGGTCGTGCCGAGCACGACGGCAGCGTCGCGCGGCGACAGGCCACTGTGGTTGGTGAGGACGAAGGCCTCGCGCTGATGTTCGGTGAGGTTACTCACGGCCACGTCGATGGCGTCACCGAGGCCCGAGGGGGCGGGACGACGCGGGTCGGTCATGTCGGGGAGGTCCCCCGAGGAGGTCAGCTTCACTTTCGCGCGACCGCGCTTCCGGGCGTCGTCGAGGAAGACGTTGCGTGCGATGGCCATGAGCCATGGAATGACGGGCGAGCCCAGCAGGTACCCGGCGCGTGCCCGGTGGAGCTTGAGGTAGGTGGTCTGGCAGAGGTCCTCCGCGCGGTTGCGATCGCCGGCCATCATCATGAGGAACGCGAAGACGCGCTTGGAGGTGAGGCGGTAGACCTCGTCGAAGGCTTCCGGGTCGCCCGCGACGTAGCGCGACATGAGCGACTCGAGCGACTCCTCCTCCGTCATGGCCGCCACCTCATACCACAGGCCGATCCGAGGCCGTTCCCGTCGCCATCGACCCAGTGAGCGCGGCGGCATCCAGCCGAGCGCGCGGACGGAGGTGGCCATGATGGACGACTACGTCCCAGGCCACCCCTCGGTTTCGTTCAGCGCGTGAAGATGCCCTCGGCGATCTGCACCGCGTTGAGGGCCGCTCCCTTGCGTAGGTTGTCGGCCACGATCCAGAGGTGGATGGCGCCTGGGAGCGCGAGGTCCTCGCGGATCCGACCGACGAAGACGGGGTCGGTGCCGGCCGCAGGGCGGGGCTGAGGATGGGCGCCGGGCACGTAGGTGCCCTCGTCTTGCAGCACCACGCCAGGGGCAGTGGAGAGGGCTTTTCTCACTTGCTCGGGGGTGAGCTTGTCCTTGCAGCGCACCAGCACCGCTTCGCTGTGGCTCGTGGCCACCGGAACCCGCACGCAGGTCGGCGACACCCCGATGTCGGGGGCGCCGAGGATCTTGCGGGTCTCGTTCACGAGCTTGAGCTCTTCTTCGGAGTAGCCCCCCTCGCCGGGCTTCCAGTCCATGAGGAGGTTGCCCGCGATGGGAGCCGGGAAGACCTTGACCTCGGGCTCTCGGCCGGCGGCCATGTCGGCCGTCTGGCGCTCGAGCTCTTCGAGGGCGGCGTGACCCTTGCCACTCGCCGCCTGGTAGGTGGACACGATGACGTGTTCGATGGGGGACAGGTCGTGGATGGGCTTGAGGGCCACCACCATCTGGATGGTGCTGCAGTTGGGGTTGGCGATGATCCCCTTGGGCCGGTCCTTCGCCGCCGCCATGTTCACCTCGGGGACCACGAGCGGGACCTCGTCGTCCATGCGCCATGCGCTGCTGTTGTCGATCACCACCGCGCCGCGCGCGGCCGCCTGGGGCGCGAGCTCGCGCGAGACCGAGCCGCCAGCGCTGAAGAGGACGACGTCGACCCCCTCGAAGCGATCCGGAGTGGCTTCTTCGACCGTGAGCTTCTGTCCGTTGAAGGTGACCTCGCTGCCAGCCGAGCGCTTGGACGCCAGCGGCAGCACGCGCTTGGCGGGGAACTTCCGCTGGGCGAGGACGTTCAACATCTCACGGCCCACCACTCCGGTGGCGCCGACCACGGCTACGACGTAGGACATGACGGATTCTCCGTGCGCGTTGGGCGCGCCTCCTTCTGAGCACGAAGCCCGCGCCTGCGCAAGTTGCCGGCCTCGAGCGGTGCTGGCGAAAGTACGGTGGCCAACGCGCCCGCACCTATCTAGGCTTCGGACGTGCCGCGACGACCTCGGCGATGGTGGTGGGCCCTCCTCGGGCTGAGCTTCGGGTGCGGCGGTGCGGACGCCCCCGCCCCCTCGGCCCCCAAACCGGCCACATCTGCTGGGGCCAAGAAGCCACCTCGTGACGTGGCGATGGTCACGCCTTCCTGGCTCATCCCGGAGCTCGAGCGGCGGGCGCTGCGGCCCTGGTCAGACGACCCGGAGCAGAACCGCTACCTCCTCGGCGGGTTGCGCGTGGTGGTGCACGGCGACGGGCGGGTCGATCGTGCCGCCGAGCGCTTCCCGAGCGGGGGGGTGGAAGCGATTCCGATGCCGGAGCGGTTCGGCGGGGGCTTCCTCTTCTACCAGGTCGATAGCCGCGGGACGCGGTCGTGGCGCGCAGAGGATTGGACGGCGGTCCTGAAGCCCCTCTCGTACATTTCGCCTCAGGCCCGCGAAATCGTCCCTGGTTTCGACCGCCTCTACGTTCGCACGCCCTCGGGCAGCCTCCTCGCGCTCGATCCCGACACGGGCCAACCCATGCCGCGAGGACCGCTGCCGCCAACGTCGGCTTGGGGTGCGATGGCCTTCGCCGACGGATGGCGCGGCGTGGTCGAGACCGAGCTTCGCGGACCGCTGGTCACCTTCGACGCGGGCGCGACATGGCTGCCGCTGCCGATCGATGGCGGTGTCAGGACGGCGGGCGTCTACCGAGGGGACCCCGTGCTCTACACGTCCTCGGGCAGCTTCCGCGTCGACGCGGGGGGGCAGGTCCATCGCCTTCAGCTGGAAGGTGCCGCATCCGCGCTCGGATCCGAAGACGAGCCAGAGGTGGCGACGCACCCGCTCGGAAAGCGCCCCCTGCGTCGGATCATCGAGAACGGCTGGCCTATCGGACCTCGCAAGGCGATGGTGCTCTACCGCGGCGCCCTGTTGCGTGTCGCGCTCCCCACTGGGGTCGTGGAGGCGCAACGGCCCGACGTGCTCGAGGACGAAGATGCCACCTGCACCGGCGCCAAGGTTGGCGACGGGTTCGGCTTCGTTTGCGGTGTCGAAGATGGCCCGACCCGGATCTACCGCTATCGGGCTCCGCTCGGTCTCGATGTGGTGGCTTCGTTCGACGAGCCGCGTTTCGTGAGCTCGGGCGGCAACGGGGCCTTCGCGGTACGCGGACCCTGTTCGCCCAAGGCCGAAGACGACACGGAGACTCGCCTCTACTGTGTCGTTGCGCGCGATGGCCGTCGTCACGAGATCGCCGTTCGCGGTGAGCTCGGTGCCGAGCGGGTCGTCGCCCTCCGCAATGGTCGGGTGGTGGTTCTGGTTCCGCCGCGGCTCGATCGCCCAGGCCGAGTGACCGTCATCGCAGGCGACAAGCTGCAGAGCCACGAGCTGAAGTACCCCAAGGACGCCGAAGATGCGGTCGCCGTGGCGCGGAGCGGGCTCTGGCTCGAGGGCTTCGAAGAGCGCAAAAAAGGGCGCATCGGCGGTTGGGTCGAAGCGGGGGGACCCGTGGTCGGCGTCGAGATCGATCTGAAGACGGGCCAGGTCGAGCTCGGGAAGGTTCACGACCAAGGTGGCTACGTGCTGACGGCTGGTCGCTTCGCGCTCGCCGTCACCGACGTCGAGACCGCGCGTGAGAGCATCGATGGGGGGCGGACCTGGACCGAGCTCGAGATGCCTCGGCTCGTGAACTGGCGCTCGCCAGACGTACGCGCACGCGGCTGCACGCCGGTGGGCTGTGCACTGCAGGGGTGGCTGCGCATGGGGTGGGGCGACCCCGCCGCAGAGAAGGACCTCGAGGTGGTGGAGCCACCCCCGTCGGCCACGGTGACGAACCAGATCCGGTCTCGGCCGAGTTTCGGTTGCACCCTCGCCCGCGTGCCCGACACCAAGCCCCCGCGACAGCAACCCCAGGCCGGTGAGAGTCCCTTCAGCTCCTGGATGCCCTTCCGTGGCGAGCCACCACCGCACCTCGCGAAGGGACAGGTCGGGGTCGACCGCGGCTCGTCCTACGGCGCCATCACCGGCGCTCACGTCTACGTGTGGGGGCCCAAGGGAGCCGACTGGACCAAGACCGGCTCATGGCAGGTTCGCTTCGACGACCCCTATGCCTTCGAGGCGGTACGCAAGAGCGGTGAGACCCGCTCGCCCTGGCCCGACCTCGACCAGGCGGCGATGGGGATCGGGGCCCGCAATCGCTCGGGCTACTGGCGCTGGGATACCGACCTCGACCCTGGAGGCACCTCGGGGCTCGCGAGCCTCTGCATGGGGTCGCGTTGTCGCTTCTACAGCCTCGCGGAAGGCGAACCCTTGGTGCTGCTGCGGCCTCGCGGGGCGACGCTTCTTCAGCAGCCCGGCGACCAGGGCGTGGTCCGCATCGGCGAGACCGTTTACATGCTCCAGCAGGGCTACTCGGGCGCAGATCCCGTGGTCTGGCGAGGACACCTCGGACACCTGGAGCCGGTCACCAAGCTGCGGCGACTCCAATCGGAGGGCGGTGGGCGCGGCTACATGAACATGGGCTTGGTGCGTCGCGTACACGGAAGCGCGCTCGGCGTGCTCGTCATGCAGCCCCCCGACCCCGCGTCGGGACATCAGGTGGGACGTTGGCTGGTCTACCCGCTCGACGCGGTTCACGGCGTGCTCGGCGAGCCGATCGATCTCGGCATGACCGACCTCGATGGCGAGACGCCCGGCCGGTGTACGCCTGGCGATGACGGCTGGCTCATCGCGACCACGCTCCCCGGAGGTTTCGACGTTCGCTTGACGGACACGTCGGGCTACGTGTCGAACACCACGCTGCGGATGCGGCTCGACCCCGGACACCGGTGCATCGATGCCATCGCCGGTCAGGCGAGTGGCACCTTCGTGGCGGCCGACGGAGCACAAAAAGGGAACGGGACGGTCGAGCCGTCCCGCATCCCCCTCATCGCACACCAACGTTACGGGGATCTTCGCTACGAGCTTTCGTGCGCACCCCGATGACGTCGACGCTGCATCACGCCGCGTTTCGGTAGCGGAAGGTGATGCGACCCCGGGTGGGATCGTAGCCATCGAGCTCCAGCTGAACCTTGTCCCCGGGGAGGACCCTGATGCGGAACCGCCGCATCTTGCCGCAGAGGTGTGCGAGCACCTCCATGTCGTTGTCCAAGCTCACCTTGAACATCGTGTTCGGAAGGGCCTCTTCGACCTTCCCGTCGATGTAGAGCTTGTTGGGCTTGCCATCGTCCGGGTTCTGCCGGGAGCTGAAGTTGCGTCGTCGTCGTCGTCGGAATCTAGCCATGCATTCTCCTCGCTGAGGGGGGCTCAGGCCGCCTCTGCGGCCGCCTCCGTGGTCGTCGTCTCTTCCTCGGTCGTCTTGGGCTTGCGGATGTCCTTTATCTTCACCGGCTTGAGACTGATCGTCATGAAGTCGAAGACGTCCATGAGGTCGCGCGGGTGCAGGTCACGCGCGATCAGCTGGTCGCGAAGGCGAACCGCCATCCGGCGCAGGCGCTCGTATTGTGCGCCGTCGGGCTGATGGTGAAGGGTGAGGCGAGGTGCCATCCACTTGGCCTGCTCGCGGAACGCCTTGGGCGACACCGTGACGTGCTCGTCGGGGTGGACCAGCGCCAAGGGGGCCGTCACGAGCGCCCAGTTGGGCTTGCCCAGGTGGCGCAAGGGCGTCAGCAGGGTGAGCATGCGCATGTCGATGCGGCCTTCGCCGTGGATGAACTCGACCCAAGCGTGAGCGATGGGGTCGATGTCCATCGGGCGCATGTTGTCGAAGAGGCTGCGGGCCTTCTTCGTGGTGAGGTTGCAGGCCTCGAGCACGCTGAGCACGGCCGTGATGACCTCCATCGGCTTGCCGTTGGCCAGCATGGCCCGCAGCTTGTCTTCGGCGAGTCGCTCCTGCGCGTCGGCGATGGCGGCGTCGCGGTGTCGCTTGAGGCGCCGCTTCGCGTCCTCGCCACGGTGGTCTTTGACCCACTTCTCGTCTTCGAAGCCGTCGGGGAAACGAAGGTGGAAGCGAGAAATCTGTTCATCCAGCGTGAGGAGTGGAGCGCCGTCTTCTGCTTCGCGCTGCCTGCGCGCCACCGTGAGGCCGGCTCGCGCGATGAGGTCGACGCTGATGAGCTCGTCTTGGTCGGCCGGTAGATCGACCGGCTCGAGCAGGTGGCAGAAGCTCTTCGCGATGCGCCGCAGCTTGCCATCCTGGAACTGCCAGTCGACGACGCCGTCGTGGTGATTGACGGCGACTCCGTAGCCCCACTTCTGTCGTGAACGGTGGCGGTGGAGTCCGTTGGGGAGGTCGAAGTGATCGTTCGGGGACAGCGTGTCTGCGTGCATGCGTTACCTTTCGATGGGGGCCCGCCGACGGACTTGCGACCCGAGGGCCGCGGCTCGCGCAACGCAGTCGGCACAAGGGCGCCGCGCCGCGTTCAGGACGAGCAGTCCGGCGGAAAGCCGGCTTTCTGGATGAGGGCGGGGAGGCCGTGTCGACGACACGATCCCGAAAGGGGGACCGGTCCCGTCGTGCGCCGTCAGAACCCGCGGTACCCCATAAACATAGTCACGACTGAACTTAGGTCAAGTAATTTGACCTTTTCTGTCGAGATTGCGTCTAGGGATGGGCGCTCGAAACCGCTCAGTATCGTTCGTCGACGATGGCTTCGGGCATGGTCCTGAAGCGTTGGTCGATGTGGTCCATGAGCTCGAGGAGCCAGGCGTCGTTCTGGAGTCCATTCGGCCGAGGGCTGTCGGCGTAGAACGAGCCTCGGTAGCACTCGGCGATGACCTCACCATCGATGGTCTGCTGACGGCAGCGGCCGTCGACGTAGACCATGATCGGTTTGGGCAGGCGCAGGGCGAAGCTGTCGTCGCTGTTGTTGGCGAGGGTGCCGTAGAAGGCAGCGATGGCGGACAGGTCTTCAGGAGACTGGCCGTAGCCGTGCGTGACGAAGATGACCGGGTAGCGAACGTGCTGGAGGTCGGCGTGGGCGTAGCCGGGCGGAATGGACACGGCCACAGGACCGGTGCGACCGAAGCTCGACGTGAAGTCGAAGAAGCAGTTGCCCTTGATCTCGCAGTCTTCTGCGCCCTCCGCCGGCTTGGCCGAGCTCGACTCGACGAACGAGCGCGGCGCGTTCTTCCAGCGTGAGCCGATGTAGAACAAACCGTTGAGCAGGCGGCTGGCCGCCTCGTTGGCCGTGCCGGCGTGCTGGCCGCTGCCCGACTCGATGTCCTCCGGGGTCGGATCATCGTTGCCGTAGCGGTGCAACACCACGGGTGGCATGTCGCCGAAGAAGAGGGCGCCGAATTCGAGGTCGAGCTCGCCGTTGGGCAGCGGTGGGCCGGGCATGGCCGTGTAGTCGGTGTAGATGGCGGTGGGCCGGTTGCGGCCGAGGAAGCACCCGATGAAGTGCTCGGCCGCGACGTAGAAGTTGAAGAGGTCGCGGTTGCCCCCATCGGCGAGCACGTCGAGGCGCGGGACGGCTTGGTCGTCGAAAGGTGTCGATGCGACCGACGGCATCTGTCGAATGATGCTGTGGGGATCGATGTCCCAGAAGCGCTGCCGACCGAGAGCGACGGTGAACTCACCGTCGCCTTCACCGAAGTCGTAGGGGCTGGTCGAGGTGTTGGCGACGCCGTCGAGGCCTACGTCGAGGAAGGGCTCGCCCTCCTCGTATCGGTGGTCGCCCTCGGTCCCCATGGGGTTGAACCGGGGGTCGTAGTCGTCTCCGGATGGGTCGAGGTTGTCGGGGCCGTAACCCGGCTCGTCCACGCTCGCGAGGCCGTCGGTGCCGACATCATCCCAGGGCTCGGTGCCGCCCTTCATGATCGGTTCCATCTCGTCGCGCTTGCCGTTGCCGTTGTAGTCGACGGCGAGACCCATATCGACGGGGACGACGTTCTCTTGGTCGGGGAGCCAGGTGTTGGCGTAGGGCGTGCGATCCTCCTGCTGCGGTCCACCGTCGCAGAAGCTGATGACGGGGTAGGTGCCGTCGGGGTTGAACTCGTCGTCGAAGTAGTTCTCGAGAACGAGGGTGTTTTCACACCGGAGCTGCGGGCAGCTGTTCTCGAGCTCTCGCATCCGCTCGACGTCCGGGTGGTCGTAGGACTTGACCCAAACCACACAAGCGTCGTCGTCGCGGCCACCGGTGATGGCGGGGTGGGTCGGGTCCATGCCCGCGCTCAAGTGAAGGGCGTCGGGGTTGTAGCTGAAGGGGTTGCCGAAGTTCAGGGCCAGGTCGCGGAAGATGTTCACGTAGTCCCGGCGGCTGAAGGTTCCGCCGTTGCCATTGCCGGGCTCGTACCACCACGAGTTGAAGGTGGAGGGGTGCTCGTAGGGGTTCTCGGGGGTGGGGAGCAGGGTGCACTTGCCCTGCTCGGTGGCGGTGCGGCTGAGGCAGACCTCATCCGACGCGCAGTCGCCATCATCGTCGCAGAGGGTGCGCTCGAGCTGGATGTCCTGGAGCTGGGTTCCCGGCGCGATGGGGCGGAAGCCACTGATGTGGTTCTTGCGCAGGTGGTCGATGAGGTAGGTCCAGTCGAGCGGTCCGCCGAGGGGAGCCACGACGTCGAAGAGGTGGTGGTGGCGGAGGCCGATTTGGGCCGCGCCGGCGCCGCCCATCGAGGGCCCGATGATGGCGCGGTAGGTGAGGCGACGACGACGGATCCGGCTTCCCGCTTCGGGCTCGACCACGGCCTGGTAGGTGCCGAGGCGTGACGAACGGAACGAGAGCCGCCACTCGCCATCTACCTTCGTGAGGGTGGGGTCGGTGATGGTGACGATGCGCGGAGCCCGGAAGGCGGGACTCTGGTAGGCGACCTTGATGTCGCGCCACCGCGCGCGCTCGGGCAGCCGCGCGGGGTTGATGGGGATCGACATGGGGATGTCGCGAGGGAATGCGCGATCGTCGGGCCCGAAGGTGACGGCCGGACCGAGCGCTTCGTGACCGACGGGCACGGTGTCGTCGCCGCAACCGATGCTCACGTCGAAGGCGGGCACGCTCCACACGAAGCTGCCTTCGTTGGGCCGGTCGGCGCCTTCGGGGAGGGAGATGGTGGCGGCGGCGAGGCTGCCGCTGCCCGCCACTTCGCTGCCGGCATCGAGGCGCGTCGAGGCGACCGCGTCGTCGGCGTTGCAGCTCGCGAGGGCGGGGTCGATCACGTCGACGGGGATCTCGTGGGTGACCGTCTCGCCGCCGACCTCGAAAGAGGCCGTGACCACGGTGCTGCCCACGCTGCCCCCCTCGAAGGTGACCTCGACCACGGGCTGGCCGTAGTCGAGTCGTCCCTTCGGGGGATCGGGCACCACGGCGCCGTCGTTCGAGGTGAAGGTGACGGTGGTCGGCTCACACAAGTCGGGGGCGGTGACGAGCTCGAAGGTGCGGCGCTGACCGGGCGCGATGGCAAAGGCGCCCGGCCGGTGGAACACCCGCATGCGGTTCACGGCCGGCGTCGCGCACAGCTCGCCGGGAGGGATCACCGCGGTGGGCTTCGACTCGGTCGGCGGGGTGGTGTCGGTGCACCCGGTAAGCAGCAAGGACGCCGTCGTGACCCACTTCAAGCTCCGCATGCGACTGTTTTAGGCCAATGGACCGACATTGTCGCCTCCTCGTTCACATCAAACGAAGTAGCCGGCCGCCACGGTATCTCGGGTCTGGGGGTCGATGAGGATGAAGCGCGCCAAGGGATGCGCGCCGGTGGTTCCTTCGATCGGCAGCGGCGCTGCGAGGTCGAGCTGCACCCGGGCCAGGTCGTTCAACGCCAGCCGAGGGGCCTCCTGCTCGGACGGGGCGAAGGTGTCGAGGTCGACGTGGTGCGCGATGTGGCGCAGGCGGCACTTGATGCGCCGCGACAGGTGTTTGAGCTCGAGCGCGCGAGGGGCTCGAGCGTCGTTCTCGCTCATCCAGCAGACGATGGCATCTCGGCGGCGCTCGAGGGGGGGAGCGGCGCCGACGGCGATGAGGTCTCCGCGCCCGACGTCGATCTGATCCGCGAGCCGGAGCGCGACGTCACGGGGAGCGCTGGCGACCGCCTGCGGGCCGTCGAAGGTCTCGATCGACACCACGGTGGAGCGTTGGCCCGACGGGAGCACCGTCACCTCGTCGCCGACCGAGAGCCGACCGGTCACCACTTTGCCCGCGTAGCGTCGTCGCGCGGCATCGCCCTCGGGCCGCAAGGTGAGCTGAACCGCGAAACGTCCTGCGGCGGACGCCGGCTCAGTGCGGACGGGGAGGGTCTCGAGTCGCTCGAGCAGGGAGGGACCGTCGAACCACGCGAGGCGCGCCGAGCGCGAGGTGATCTGATCGCCTTCGAGAGCGCTCACGGGGAGCACGTCGATGGCGTCGGGGGGCAGCTCTAGCGCGCGGGCCAACTCGGCCAGCTCTCGCTCCACGCGACGGAAGACATCTTCGCCAAAGTCGACGAGGTCCATCTTGTTCACGCAGAACACGATGCGTTCGGTGCCGAAGCGGGAGGCGAGCAGGGCGTGACGCCGCGTCTGCTCGACGACGCCGTGGCGGGCGTCGACGAGCAACACGGCGACGTCGCTCTGGCTGAAACCGGTGACCGCGTTGCGCGTGTACTGTCGATGACCAGGGCAGTCGGCGATCACGAAGCGCCGCGCCTCCGTGGAGAAGTAGCGGTAGGCGACGTCGATGGTGATCCCCTGCTCGCGCTCGGCGCGAAGGCCGTCGGTGAGGCGGGCGAGGTCGGCGTGGCGCGCGAGGTCCTCGAGCTGGTCGTCGAAGAGGGCCTTGGCGTCGTAGAGCAGCCTCCCGATGAGGGTGCTCTTGCCGTCGTCGACGCTGCCCGCCGTCGCGAAGCGAAGGAGCTCGATGTCGTCGCGAAGGCCTGCCGTGGGGCGGGGGGCCAGGGCGGTGGTGCGTGCGTTCATTAGAAATATCCCTCTCGTTTACGGTCTTCCATGCTCGTCTCGTTGACGCGGTCGTCGGCGCGTCCCGAGCGCTCGCTCGTGCGTGCGGCCGCGACCTCGGCGATGACCCCGGACAGGTCGTCGGCTTCGCTGGGGATGCACCCGGTGCAGGTCACGTCGCCGACGGTGCGCATCCTCACGCGCAGACGCGTGGTCTCTTCGCCGGGCTTGGGCACGACCACGGGCGCATGCACGCCTAGCCATTGCCCATCGCGCCACACGACATCTCGCTCGTGGGCGAAATAGACCGAAGGCAGCTCCAAGCGCTCGCGTCGGATGTAGCGCCACACATCGAGCTCGGTCCAGTTGGACAGGGGGAAGATCCGCAGCTGGTCGCCAGGGTGAACCCCAGCGTTGTACAGGTCCCAGAGCTCCGGCCGCTGTCGACGTGGCTCCCACTGGCCGAAGCTGTCGCGGAAGGAGAAGAATCGCTCCTTGGCTCGCGCCTTCTCTTCGTCGCGCCGCGCGCCCCCGATGGCCGCCTGTGCGCCGAGTCGTTCGAGGGCGTCGAGGAGGACGGGGATCTGAGCCCGGTTTCGCGACTCGGTGGGCCCATGGGGCCGCACGAGACCATCGGTGATCGCTTGCTCGACCTCGGCCACGATCAGCTCTGCGCCGAGCTCTCGGGCGCGGCGGTCGCGAAAGTCGATGACCTCGGAGAAGTTGTGGCCGGTGTCGACGTGAAGCAGACGAAAGGGGATGCGTTGGGGCCGGAAGGCCTTTTCGCACAGGCGCAGGACACAGACCGAGTCCTTGCCGCCGCTGAAGAGGACCACGGCTCGTTCGGTCTCGGCCGCAACCTCCCGCAGTATGAAGATGGCCTCGGCTTCGAGCGCATCGAGCGCCGTCCAAGGTGTGTCGTGTCGTAGCTGATCCATGTCGTTCTCCATCACGCGCCGTGCGCGCTCACGAGCGGCAGGTGAAGGCCGCACTCCTTGTGCTCGGGGTTCTCCCACCACCAACGGCCCGCGCGTTCGTGCTCGCCGGCACCGATGGCGCGGGTGCAGGGCCCGCAGCCGATCGACGCGTACCCGCGCGCGTAGAGGGCATGCTCGGGGAGGTGGCGGCGTCGCGACTCGGCTTCGACGCGGTCGGCCGACCATGCGGCGAGGGGGTTGATCTTCAGGCGCGCGGGGCCGGGTTCGAGCACGCGCAGCTCACTCCGCGTGATGCTCTGACTCTGCCGTTGTCCGGTGACCCAGGCGGTCAGCCCGTCGAGCTTCAGTGCGATGGGCGCGACCTTGCGCACATGGCAGCAGCGATGGCGCGCCTCGAGGCTCTGCTTGAAGCCGAGCGGGCCATCCTCAGCGAGCAGCGCCGTCAGCTCCGAGGCCTGGGGCGCCACCCATTCGATGCGAACCCCGAGGTGGTGGCGCACCGCTTCGGCGCAGCGGTAGGTCTCTTCGGGCAACCGCCCGGTGTCGAGCGAGACCACCCGCACGTCGGGTTCGAGGGCCGACGCGAGGGCCACTAGGAGGACGTCCTCTCGACTGAAGCTGCACGCGATGGCGAGGTGCGGATGGTGCAGGTCGAGGCCGCGACGAAGCACGGCACTGGGGTCGTCGAGGTCGACGTCGTTCCAAGCATCGAGGCTCACGGCGTGGCCTCCACGGTGGCGACCGCGGTCCGCAGGAGGGCGGGGAGGGCATCGAGCTGGGCTGCCGGCGCGTAGGCAGCGACCTCCCCGACCACGATGACGGCGGGTGCCCTCACCTTGGCGGCCGCGATGGTGGCGCCCAGGGTGAGGAGGGTGGCGGTCGTCACGCGTTCGTCGGGGTGACTCGCCCGCTCGACGATGGCCACCGGGGTGCTCGGGGGCCATCCCCGGGCGATGAGCTGGTCGGCGATGATGCCCGCTCGGCTCACGGCCATGAGCCACACCAGCGTCTCGTCGGGGCGGTGGTCGGGAGGGTCGACCCAGCGCCCGTCGTTGCCCTGCCCGGTCAGGACCGTGAAGCGGTCGGCGACACCCCGCATCGTGAGGGGGATCCCCGCGGCGATGGGCGCAGCCGTGGCGCTCGACAGACCGGGCACGACCTCCACCTCGAAGCCCGCCTCGGAGAAGGCATCGAGTTCCTCGGTGGCCCGTCCGTAGATGAAGGGGTTGCCGGTCTTGAGCCGCACTACGTGATGGCCGGCCTGCGCGGCCTCGAGGGTCCATGCCTCGAGCTCACGCTGGCCGGCCTGGGCGCGGCCCCGGGGTTTGCGGGCGATGCGAAGCCTGCCCTGCACCAAGTCGAGGATCGGCGTGGGCACGAGGCGGTCGGCGATGACCACGTCGGCCGACCTCAAGAGGCGGTAGGCACGAACCGTCAGCAGTTCGGGATCCCCGGGGCCGGCGCCGACCAGAGAGATGCGTGCACGTCGGGGTCGGAACCCCGTCTCATCGATGCGGGCGTTCATGGCGACACCCCCGCGCGACGTCCGAGGGTGACCGTCTTCTGCGGCGCCTCGGGGGCCTCCATCTTGGCCACCATGGCGTGGGCCTCCTCGACGAAGAGGCCCGCTTCGACCACCAGCCTGCGCAGGCGCTCTTCGCCTCGGCTGAGCTGGCTCCCGTCCTCGCGTCGTCGCGCTTCGTCTTCGAGGTCCTTCAGCTCTTCGAGGGCGGTGAAGAAGTAGCCCGCCACCGCTTCGTAGACGCGGCCAGTGGCCACGAAGGTGAGGCGAAAGGCTTCCGCGACCGCGTCGAGCTCGGCCAGGTTCTGGTCTTGTGTGGCCAGGAGGGCGCGTGCCGCGAGCAGCATCGACTGCACGGCGGCAGCCGCGATCTGGGTCTCTTCTGCCCCTTGATCGAGTCCATGGACCGAGGCTTCGACGCGCTCGTCGGCCTGCAACAAGAGCAGTGGAACGGCACCCACGGCCTTGCCCGCACACTCTCCCGTGCCGCGGACCACCTCGAACGGCGTGTCGCCTCCGATGCGGTTGAAGAAGGTGGGCGCTTCTTCGGGGCGGGGCAGTGCGGTCAGGTCCGCCACCAGCTCCTTCAGCTTCTTGCGACCCGTCCTCCGGGCCCAGCTGGTCCAGGTCTCGTCGTCGTCGGCTTCGGCGAGGTAGTGCTCGACGAGCCGCTCGATCACCTGCCCCACGCGGAGCGCCGGGATTCGAGCGACGTGGAGAGCGTGGCCAGGCTGGTCTTCGTGCCGATGCCCGCCAGCGACGCCGCCGACGTGGAGCATGAAGTGCGGGGCGGCGCGCCCGTCGAGGGTTCGGGCGGCGCCGAAGAAGCCGATGTCGGCGATGTGATGCTGGGCGCAGGAGTTGGGGCAGCCGCTGATCTTGATGCGGAGGTCTTCGACCCGGGCATCGCGCTCGGCGAGGGCATCGAGCACGGGTTCGATGAGGGTCGCCACGGCGCGGGGCGAGGTGATGCCGAGCTTGCACGTGTCGGCGCCGGGGCAGGTCACGGTGTCACCGAGGCCGCCCGCTCGTGCATCGCCGAGGCCGAGCTCGACCAGGGCATCGCGCACGTCGTGCAGTCGGTCCAGACTCACGTGGCGAATGAAGAGGCTCTGGTCGACGGCGATGCGCAAGGTGTCGCCCACGTGCTCGCGCAGCAGCTGGGCCAACCCGCGGAGTTGCTCGGGGGAGAGGTCGCCCCGGGCCACACGAACCCGCACCGCCGCGTAGCCGGGTTGCGCTTGGTGGAAGACGTTGGTGCGGAGCCAGGTCTCCTCCTCGTCGTCGCGGGCATCGGGCAAGGCTTCGCCGGGCGGGTGCAGGGGACGATCGGTGTAGTGCGCGAAGTCCGCGAGGAGATCTGCCCCGACGTCGGTGCCTTCGTCGGCGATGCGGTCACGCTCCAGCTGCACCTCGGCACGGAAGCGCTCGATCCCCCACTTGGCCACGAGGAACTTCAGCCGCGCTTTGGCGCGCGCCTTCTTCTCGCCGTGGCGCTGAAAGACGCGGAGGATGGCGAGCGAGGTGGGGAGGAGCTCTTCTTCCGGCAAGAATTCGGTGAGGAGCTTGGCTTCGTGGGGCACGGCGCCGAGTCCGCCGCCGACCACGACATGAAAGCCCCTTTGGCCCTCGCGGAGCACCGCGGTGGCGCCGATGTCGTGGATGGGGTTGAGGTTGAAGCGGGGGTCGAAGGTCCCCGCGAGCGAGATCTTGAACTTGCGTCCGAGACTCTGGCCGTCGGGATGGCGCAGCAGGAACTTCGCGAGGGCGAAGCCGTGGGGCGTGACGTCGAAGGCTTCGCCGGGTTCGACGCCGGCCGTTTCAGACGCCACGACGTTGCGGACGACGTTGCCGCAGGCCTCTCGAGCCGTCATCTCCGCATCGGCGAGGGCGCGCATGAGGTCGGGCGTCTCGTTCAGCTCCACGAAGTGAACCTGGATGTCCTGACGCGTGGTGAGGTGCGCCACGCCCCCCGCGAAGCGCTCGGTGAGGTCGGCGAAGGCATCGAGCTGGTCCGGGCTCAGCAAGCCCAGCGGGAGCTTGCTCCGGATCATGTGCACGCCGTCCTGGCGCATGCCGTAGATGCCGAAGCGCAGGCGGTACTCGAGGAAGTTCGCCGCCTCGATGTGGCCGGTTTCGAAGCGGCGAATGGCGCCGCTCAGCGCGTCGAGCTCACGCTCGACCTCGTCGCGATCACCCGCGATGGAAGCGCGGGCGAAGGTAGGGGCAGGTTCGGACATGGGGTCTCCTTCGAGCGGGCCACGGCCGTCGAGGAAGACCCCGGCGGCCGTGGCCCCGGGGTGATGCGGACTTGGATATCGTCAACGCATTCGGCCCGGAGCCCACGCACAGCGGCAGCAGCAGCACACACAGGTGCAGCCACAGCAGCAGCAGGGGCAACAGGTCGAGAGGTTGAACACGGTGAGAGACAGGGTTGGGAGGAGGAGTTGAGAAGAACCAGAAACGCGAAAAGCCCGCCGGGCTTGGGACCAGGCGGGCTTCGTTCGAGGAGAGAGACTCTGACCTCGTCGGTCGGGGAGTCGCTACCCCACGGGGAGCCCGCCACGACGACAACAACAACACGCACAGAGGGCGTGGAGGCTGTGGTTCGCGACGGGCGTCATGCGTGTGGTTCTAGACCTCTTGCTCAGGTGGTGCAACAAAATGTTGCAACGAACTGAAACGGGCTTCGAGGCGCCCTCAGTTGGGTCCCGAGGAGGCCGGCGTCGCCATGGCTTCGCCTTCGACGGAGACCGTGCTGGAGGTGCCCTGCTTCACCTGACCAATCCAGGTGCCGGAGAAGCCGGTGAGGGCTGCGTAGTCGTCGTAGTCGGCGGCACCAGAGGCCTGCATGACGATCTCGCCGATCCCAGCGCCGTCGGTTGCGGCACGCGCCCGACCCCACAGCGCGGCGATGGCGTCGCGGCAAAGCTGCTCGAGGCAGGCGCCCTCGCAGGCGGCGTAGCCGGTGAGGGGCAGGTTGTCGCAGACCGCTTCTGCAGCGAGCACGTCGACCATGTCGGTGGCGCCGGCAGTCTGAGCCACGGCCTCGTCTTCGACGGCGCGGGCCGCGAAGCGTGAGGCGGAGAAGAAGACCGAGCCGCCGAACTTGGCGAGGTCCTTCGTCGTGGTCTCGAGGCTGATCGTGTACTCCTCGGGCACGTTGAGGTCCGTGGGGCTCGCGTTGCCCACCGAGGCCAGCGTGAAGCGGGCGAAGCCGGGGGCCTCGGGCACGGCGTCGATGCGGCCGAGAAGCTGGGGCGGGGTGCTCGAGACGCCCGCGTCGTAGAAGCTTGCGAAGGTTCCTTCGAGGTCGACGGCCTGGCTCTGGAAGTGCGTCTGGAGCGCGTTCATCCAGCTGTTGTTGACCGACGCGGCCGCGAAGCCCTGAGGATCGATGCTCTCGCTCTCCATGGTGTCGAGGAGGAGCTGGGAGGGGTTGGGGCTGCTCAGCTCGGCCATCATGGCCGTCTTCGTAGCGACCAGCGCGTCGTTCCACCCGGTGGGATCCGGGTCGAACTCGAGGTCGAGGTCGAGCGCAGCCTTCGAGGCGTCGATGGGCTTGTTGATGACCTCGACGGTGATCTCCTCGCTGCCGTTGGCCTCGAGGTCGTCGGTGTTGGTGCAGCCCCACATGTAGTGGCCGGCGCGCACGTAGACGGCGAGGTTGGGCCCGACTGGCGCGGTGTCGATCTCGAGGGTTTCGCCGGGGGCGCCCGTGAAAGAGAGATTGCCTTCGGGGTCGTTGGGGAGAACCTCGGCGAGGGCGTCACAGGTGGTGCCCGCGACCATCCCGCCTTGCCACGTCCCCACCGGGCGCTGCCCGTTGTAACTCGGGATGATTTGAAGGCGACCGAAGCCCTGGTCGCTGACGGCGACCTCGAGCACGGCCGAAGCACCGCCATCGATGGTGGCCGTGAGAAGGAAAGCCGTCGCGCGGGTCGGGGCGCGCAGGCGCAGGGTGGCACGCCCGTCGTCCCCAGCGACCACCCGTGTGCTCGAGATGGACGCGTCGAGGGTGTTTCCGCTCAGGATGAAGGTCACCGCGTAGCGCGCGGCGGGATCGGTCACCACGGTGACGTCGATCTCCTCGCCGGGGGCGAGGGCGAGCGTCTCTTCCTGCTCGAAGCGGATCGCGGCGTCGTCGACCGGGCCGACGTAGGGGTCTCCGCCGTTGTCCACTGCGCCCGAGACGCTGCAACCCACTGAAGATACGCAGAAAATCGCGGCGGCTAGACAGCTCGCTACACCCCACGGACGGATGCCGCGGAGGATAAGTCTTGAAGATAAGGACATCGGATACACCACAAGTGTAACCCTTCGACGGGCCTGCGCCCAGTCCCGGCACGATCAACGCAGTCGACGGCGCGCTCAGCCGGCGTCGGCCCAGTGCTCTTTGGCTTGCTCGAGCCAATCGACGTACTGGGTGGCGATCTTCTGGGCCGCGCCCTCCGGCAGTCGTTTGGCCGCGCGTCGCAGCGCCTTCAGCGCAGAAACTGCGGCGGCGGGTTTGTCGTCGGCCGCGACGCTGAGTGCGCGCAGGGCGAGGTTGCTACCCGCAACCGTCGAGACGACGCCGACCGTGTGCTGCGTCCACACGAAGGCGGGGGTGACCCGATAGGCGGTGGCGAGGTCGGTGAGGGGGGAGCAGCTGAGGAAGATGTCGAGCAGCCCGAGGTAGCGCTGCTCGTCGAGCGGCGTACCCGCAGCCATGGCGACGAGGTTCACGGGCTCGGTGCGGACCTGCACGTTGCGTAGCCCGGGCCAGGCGAGGAGCCGCGCGGGTGGCTTCTGGCCCCGGAAGCTCTCGGAGCCGGTCCACCACGAGATGTGTTGGTCGAGGCGCCGCAACATGAGCACCCGCGAGAATGTGGCGTGACGTGCGACCGCTTCCTCGAGGGTGTGGCTCGGGGGAATGCGCTCGATGAGCTCGACCGTAGCGTCGAGCAAGTCGTCGTGGCGACCCCGGGTCGCGAAGCTGGACAGCTCGTGGTTGGTGACCTGCAGCAGGTCGTTGAGCGCTGCCGCCATGGCCCACTCAGCGGGTGACAGCGGAGGGAGGGCGTCGATGGCGACCACCGAGCGCGCGACCCGGAGACGCGCGTTGTCGATGTTGGTCTTGAGCTCGTTGTCGACGACGTTGCGGCCTTCGCCGATCGTGAGGGCGAGCTTGGGCCCGAAAGGGCGCTGCAGCACGATCTCGCCACCGAGCAGGAGGGGCGCGATCACGTGGCGCGCGAGGTCCTCGGCCCGGGTCCCGATCTCCATCAGCCCTCTTCAGGGGTGCTGACGTCGCGCATGGGACGGAACCCCGGCGAATCGAGGGTGACGGTGGGAAGTTCGGTCTTCAGCGTCGACAGAACCGACTCGTGCTGGGTGCCGGCCCAGGTCTGGGCGTCGAGCAGGGCGTCTTCGAGGGGCACGAAGGCGGACCGCGACACCCCGATGCGCGTCCCGTCGCGATGGATGAACACCAGCTCGTCGGTGGGGCTGTCGAAGGCCCGGTGCAAGACGTCCGGCGCTACGGCCGGCACCGGCGTGTAGCCCGCACTCACGTAGATGCTCTCGTGCACGGCGCGGAAGAACTCACCCACCGGGATGCTCTCGATCCCCTGGGCACGGATGAGGAAAGCGCCGTGCTCGGTGAAGGCGATCTGGGTCTGCTCCAAGGTGCGTCGCCCGAGGCGGTAGGCGAGCTGGCGCAAGAGACCGAGCTCGGGCTTGGTCCGCACGAGCGTGGCGGTGATGTTCCGCCAAGGGTCGGTGTCGGGCGCGAGTCGGAGGGGTACGCTCACGGCATCGAGCTCTTCGCCCTTTCCGCCGTTGGTCGCGCCGGGGCGTTTCACGAGCTCGATCCGCGCGAAGGCGTCGACTGGACCGAGGGCAGGCATCTTGTCGATGACGAGGGGCTCGCGGCCAGCGCCACGGATGAGTACGAGGCTCTCGTCCCCGAAGACCGGGCAAGCGCGGAGGTTGATGGGATGCTCGAACCCGATCTCGACGGCGGCGCTGTCGCCCTGAGGCACGAAGACGTCGACGCCGGGCGTGGACTGCATCAGGTGGTGCATGCGCGACGGCAGCTCGGGCACCATGAAGAGGTACCGACGCCGAGGGGCGGGGTCGAACTCCGACGCAGGGGGCCACTCGGCGACCCCGACCTGGGCGTCGACGAGGGAGCGCACGAAGTAGTGGATGAGCGCTGGCCCGAGGCCGGTCTCGGCGCAGATCCAACGCGGGCCCGGCGTGTCGAGCGTGGATGGGGCCAGGCGGGGCTCCAACTTGAGGAGCAGCGAACGCAGCTCGATCTTCTTGTCGTAGTCGTAATGCTGCGTGAACTGGTTGTGGTAGAGCGCGATGGCTGCGTCGGAGGGCGCGATCTCGGCCACGTCGTAGCCGAAGGGAGCGGCGGCATCGCGGTACTGGACGAAGTGTCGGCTCGTGCCGGTGAAGGTATAGGCGCCGCTCAGGCGCGCCAGCTCCGACACGCGGTCGAGCCGATCACTGCCCTCGGCCGCGAAGGTGAGCACGACCTCACGCTGCCCGAGCTGGCTCTTGACCCTGTCGATGCTCAAGGAGCCGAGCAGATCGGTGAGGGGGGCGCTCGCGGTGTAGAGCGCCAGGAACCGGACCAGGCGGTCGAGCGACGGGAGGAGCACGAGGCCCTTGGCGCCGATCGCGACGCCCTTTGCATCGAGGCTGATGCCGGGGGTGCGCAGTCGGGTCTGGTGCAGCGCGACGCGTTCGAGCACGGACGAAGGCCTCTCCGAGGAGCCCCGGTTGTAGGAGTGACCCCCATGGCCGTCAAGCCGACCGCTGCCCGCGGTGGCCAGCACCGTCGCGACGGCGTAGGCTCGCGCCGTGTCGAGCGAGGCGACGGCGCTGGAGCGGTACGAAGTCGAGGCCGAGGTCGGTCGTGGGGCGGCAGGGATCGTCTTCCGCGCCCACGACCGGAAGGCGGGGAACGCCATCGCCCTCAAGGTCATCGCCAACCCCGAGGCCGATCCCGCAGCCCGTGAGCAGTTCCTCGACGAGGGCGAGCTCCTCAGCCACATCGACCACCCTTCGATCGTCAGGATCCACTCGTTTGGTACCCTCGGTGGTGAGGGCGACGCTCCGGTGGAGATCGCGGGCTACCGCTTCGACGCCTACACGCCCTACCTCGCGATGGAGTGGCTGGAGGGCAACGACCTCGCCCAGCGTCAATCCCGGCAGCGGCTCAGCCTTCCCGCATCGCTCGAGTGCTCGCGTCAGGTGGCGAGCGCGCTCGGCGCGGCGCACGACCAGGGCATCGTGCATCGGGACGTCAAGCCCACCAACGTGTTCGTGCTCGAGGGCGCGCCCCTGCGGGTGAAGCTCCTCGACTTCGGGGTGGCCTGTGACACCGATAGCATCACCACCCAAGGACCCATGGTGGGGACGCCGGCGTACATGGCGCCCGAGCAGGCGCGAGGCGACCTCCAGGTCGATCCTCGATGCGACGTCTACGCCCTTGGCGCCACCCTCTTCGAGCTGGTCACAGGCCGTCCTCCGCACGTGGGTCCGACCCCCATCGCGACCCTCGCCAAGGTCGTCTCGACACCTGCCCAGCGCCTGAGCGAGCTCGTCATCGACGTGCCCGACGACCTCGACGATCTGGTTGGCGACATGCTCAACCTCGAGTGGCAAGCGCGGCCATCGGCCCGCGAGGTCGAGGCGCGCCTGGGGACCATTCTCGAGGACCCGTCCCTCCCCGAGCTGGCGTCGGCGATCGAGCGCGGGGACTCGGTCCACTCCAGCGTGAGTCGGCTCGTGACCATGATGGTCGCCCTCGGCGTGGGGCGCGGACGCGACCGCGACGCGCTGCTCCAACAGGTCCGCGAGCGCGGTGCGGAGGCGATGCGCCTGGGCCGTGACTCGGTGGTCGTCTACCTCGGTGCACGACGCGCCCATGGGGGCGAAGCCGAGCTGGGGGTGGAGATCGGACAGGGCTTCGCTCGTCGCGGCGCTCGGGTCGGTATCGCCACTGGGCGCGCGCTGGTCGACCTCGCTCGTCCGGTGGGCGAAGTCGTCGACC
>JAUHZF010000121.1 GCA_030426145.1 Polyangia bacterium | reverse complement strand
GGGTCGGCCGCGACCCTCTCCGCCCTCGCCATGGGCTTCGAGCTCACCGGAGCAGGAGAGGACTTCGCCGCAGCCTTCCTCGACCGCTTCGTGCTCTCCGACCCACCCCAGCTCGCCCCCGACGCCCCGGTGCTTCCGCTCATTCGGCTCTGCACCTACGCCACCAAAGACAAGGGCCTCGCCTGCATCGAGCGCCTCCGTGTGCTGACGGGCCAGGGTTTGCTCGAGGTCGACGGTGGTTTTCCCGAGAGCTACGCCACCGGCGCGGAGCTCTACTTGAAGGGTGACGCGACCACGGCCGTGGAGACGTGGCGCGCCGACATCATGGACCCGCGCGTTCGCCCTCATCTGCGCCCCGAAGCCTTCGACGCGCAGAAGGACCCGGAGCTGGCCAACTCCATCGACGCCGCCCGGGGCCACCTCGACGGTGGCGTGGTCTCGGCCCGTCACATGCGGATGGCGCGGCGCGCCGTGGCCGGTGAAGACATGGTGCTCGCACGACGCCTGGCCCGCGAGGTGGTGAAGCACCTGGCCGACGGCGACGTGGAGATCGCAGGGATGGACGAGATGCAGAAGCTCGCGAAGCCCAACGAGTGAGCTTCGACCACGCGGTGTAACTCCGAGCGGTCTGGTCCATAGTAGGGCCGTGTCCCGTACGATCGTCGGTCCGCTCCTCACCCTGCTCACGCTCCTGAGCCTCGCGTGCGGAGGCTCGGGTTCCGCCGTACCGCTCGAGGTCGAGCCACCCAAACCACAGGTGGTGGCCGAGCAGACGGTAACGGAGAATGCGCGTCGACCCGCTCCCGAGCTCGTCGGTGGCAACGCGTGGCTCAACACCACCGAGCCCCTCAGCCTCGAAGCGCTGAAGGGTCACGTCGTCATCCTCGACTTCTGGACCTACTGCTGCATCAACTGCATGCACGTCCTGCCCGAGCTCGCGCGGCTCGAGCGGGTTTTCCACGACCGGCCGGTGGTGGTCATCGGCGTGCACTCCGGAAAGTTCGATGCCGAGAAGGACCCCGGCCGCATCCGGGCTGCGATGCAACGCCACGGCGTGCAGCACCCCGTCGTGGTGGATGGCGAGTTCAATCTCTGGCGACGTTATGGCGTCGACGCATGGCCGACCCTGGTGGTCGTCGACCCCGAGGGTCGCATCGCCGCGATGGCGAGCGGTGAGCCCCCCGTCGGCGCGCTCGACGAGGTGGTCGAGCTGCTCCTCGCGCAATCGGCGAACAAGGGCACCCTCGCATCGAAGCGGCTCGCCATCGAGCGTCCGCCGGCCCCCGCGACCGGCCCCCTCGCCTTTCCCGGTAAAGTCGCCGTCTCACCGGGTGGCGACCGCATCGCCGTGGCGGACTCGGCCCACCACCGGGTGGTGACGACGGACCTCTCGGGTCAAGTCGTGCGGGTCTACGGCAGCGGGATCGCGGGCAGCGTCGACGGCGACGCCGAAGCGGCTGCCTTCCGCTACCCACAAGGGCTGGCCTTCAGCGCCGACGGGGGCCAGCTCTTCGTCGCCGACACCGAGAACCACCAGCTGCGCCGCATCGACCTAGACACAGGTCGCGTGAGCACCATCGCTGGCACTGGTGAGAAGGGAACGGCGCGTCGCGCGGGCCCGGGTCGCGAGGTCGCCCTACGCTCCCCCTGGGCCTTGTCGCTCACGGGCAACGACCTCTACGTCGCCATGGCGGGCTCCCACCAGATCTGGCTTCACCACCTCGACGACGGGATCATCGAGCCTTTCGCCGGGAGTGGCCGCGAGAACATCGACGACGGGCCCCTCGACGAAGCGAGCTTCTCGCAGCCGAGCGGGCTCGCGCTCGCGGGTGACCAGCTTTACGTCGCCGACAGCGAGGTCAGCGCCGTCCGCCGCGTCGACCTGAAGATGAAAGAAGTGAGCACCCTCGTGGGAACCGGGCTTTTCGACTTCGGCGATCGGGATGGTGTCGGCCCCAAGGCCCGGCTTCAGCATGCCCTCGGGCTCGTGCTGCGCGGCGACCAGCTCTACGTAGCCGACACCTTCAACAACAAGCTCAAGCGCCTCGACCCCGAAGGGCGTCGCGTCGAGACGGTGGCCGGCGGCGACGGCAGTCTCGCCGAGCCCGGGGGCCTCGCCTTGCTCCCCGACGGCCAGCTGTTGGTGGCCGACACCAATCACCACCGCTTGGTCACCTTCGACCCGACGACGGGCCTGCTCGAACCCTTTGCGATCACTGGCCTCGACGCGCCCGCGACCGCGGGTCTCGTGCTGGACGCCCGCGCTGGCGGCGCGGGCGAAACCGCCTCCGAAATGGTGCACGCGAAAGGCACGCTCGGGCCCGGTCGAAACACCCTGGTCATCCACCTCGAGCCGCCTCCCGGCGGCAAGCTCACCGACGACGCCCCGCTGGTCGTCGACGTGTCGGGCACCGGCGGCCTGAGCTTCCCCACCGCCACGTTCCGCAAGACGATCGGTCCTGGCGTCCTCCCCTTGGAGATCCCCCTCGACGTGGCGAAAGGCGCGACGGGCAGCGCAGCCGTGGAGGTCAACTACTTCTGGTGCACCGTAGGTGACGCGGGGGCCTGCGTTCCCGCACAAGCCAAGCTGGAGGTCACCTTCGACCTGTCGGGCACCGGTCCCGGCCGCGCCGAGATCCGCCACCGCGCTCGCCCCTGACCTCACGAGCGCGGCAGCTTCACCCCAAAGGTCGTTCCTTCCGGCGAGCTCTCGACCACGCGGATGTTGCCCCCATGGTGGGCGGCAATGCGCTGACACAGCGCGAGCCCGATCCCGGTTCCCTCGTATTGCTCGCGGACGTGGAGCCGAGAGAAGATCCTGAAGATCCGCTCGTGGTGTTCGGCGTCGATGCCGATGCCATTGTCGCGCACGGTGAGCTCTACGAACGGGCCCGCGTCGGTTACGTCGACGTGCACCTCGGGCTTTACCCCCTCGCGCTGGAACTTGAGGGCGTTGCCCAAGAGATTCTGTAGGAGCTGCCTCAGCTGACGGCGGTCGCCCACGACCGTGGGCAGCGCGCCCACCGTGATCGTGGCTTCGGTCTCCGCGATGCGCGCCGCCAAGAGCTCCTTCACGGCCTCGAGCTCGACCGCGAGGTCGACCTCTTCGTTCGGGCCATCGCCCGTGCCCGCTTTGGCCACTGCGAGCAGGTCTTCGACCATCGTGTTCATGCGACGGGCGCCATCGGCGGCAAAGTGGACGAAGCGGCGCGCCTCCTCGCTGAGCTGTTCACCGTACATTCTCTCGAGCAACTCCGTGTGCTGACGACCATGCGGAGGGGCTCCTTGAGATCGTGGGACGCCACGTAAGCGAACTGCTCCAGCTCCTGGTTCGAGCGACTGAGCTCACGCTCCGAACGCGCGCGTTCGGTGATGTCGGTGAGCACGACCACCGTCTCGTTGGGCGCGTCGTTCACGACCTGGGCCACCGACTCCGCCACCACCTTGAGGTAGGTGGGGTCTCGCGCCTGCCGTCCCACCGTGACGACGTCGAGGTCGGGCGTGCTCTCCGACTGCGCGGCATCGATCAACGCCCGGAGCTGAGGTTCGGGGGAGGTCTCGTCCTCGCGCTGCAGCTCATCGTAGACCTTGTTCTTGAGCGTGACCGTGCCGTCGTCCCGCACCACCACGACCCCGACCCCCAAGCTCTCGAGCACGGCTTCGAGGCGGGCCTTCTCCCGCGCTAACTCGAACGTCCGCTCTTTGACCTCCCGCTCCAGGATGTCACGAGAGCGCAGGCTGAGCGCGGTCGGGGTCACCCGCACCAGCGCCACCACCGTGGCCCAGGAGACGATCGCCGTACTGAGCTTCATCACCCCCGCAAAGCGGTAGACCGGGGCCCAGAAGATGACCGCCTCGGTGATGTGGGTCACGCCACAAAACCCGATGAAGGCGGCAAAGAGGAGAAGGATCCTCGGGAACGGGACGTCGGGACGCCGCCGCAGGAAAGTCCCGATCACGACGGGGATGGCCATGTAGGCGCCGAAGATGGCGACGTCGGACAGGATGTGCAGCCACCCGTGGCCCTCGGTCCAGCGACCACAATGCCACCGAGCCGGAAAGTCGGTGGTGTCGAAGAGACGACGTAAGAACTCGATCATGAAGCCCCTCTCGATGCCCTCGCTCCGAGAGCCGCAACGTCAATCATCGACCACTGCGGCGGGCCGCTGTCGCGGCGACGACCTCGAGAAGCTCGGCCTCGTCGATCGGCTTTCCCATGGTGCGAAAGCCACGGTCGAGAATCGCCTGACCACGCGCAGTGAAAGCGCCGCCACTGATGAACACCATCCGAGCGACCATGGTTGGCCGCTCGGTCTCGAGCCACTCCATGACCCCTGCCCCGTCGACCTCGGGCATCATGAGGTCACACAAGATCACGTCGAACTCCGCATCTCCCGCGAGCACCTCGAGCGCCTCCGACCCTCCCCCGGCTTCGACCACGTCGTGCCAAGCCGAGAGGCTTCGCCGTAGGGAACGACGCACCATGTGGTCGTCGTCGATGAGCAACACCCGCGCCCGACGTCTGAGGGCCGCCGTGGACGAAGTGGGAGGCGGAGCGCTCGGCACGCTGAGCCCGGTGTCGAGGGGCAAGACGACGCGGAAGGTCGCGCCAGCACCGAGCTCGCTCTCCACGGAGAGCTCACCCCGATGGAGCTCGACGCAATCGCGGCACACTGCGAGTCCGAGTCCCGTGCCATGGTCGGCGGGCTTCGTGGTGTAGAAGGGCTCGAAGATCCGAGCGCATGCGTCGGGGGAAATGCCGGGGCCGTCGTCGCTCACCTCGACCACGACCGTGTCTCCTTCCCGCTTTGACCGGACGCGGATGTGATGACCGGTGGTGTCGGCTTGCGCAATGGCCTGGGCCGCATTGATGAGCAGGTTGACGAATACCTGCACGATCTTCGCCCGCTCGACCGCAATGGGCGGCGTAGGACCGAGGTCGAGCTCGAGGTTGGCGACGTATCGAACCTGCCCTCCAGTCAGGTTGACGGCGGAGCGTACCGCTTCGTTGATGTCGGTGAGCTCGACGGCATCGTTGGAGACGCGGGCGAAGCTCCGAAGATCGCCGGTAATCGCCTTGATCTGTCTGAAACCCTCGCGCGAGTCATCGATCATCGAGAGCATCTCCGTGGCCGCGGCCACGAGGTTCTCCTGGTCGATCTCGCCCTTGCGAATGCGCTCGATGCAGTGACGGAGCTGCTCGAGATTGGCTCCGATGTAGGAAGCTGGGTTGTTGATCTCGTGGGATACCCCTGCCGCCAGCTGCCCGAGCGCCGCGAGCCGGTCCGCATGAATGAGCCGACGCTCGTAGTCGACGAGGGTGCGCTGATGATTCGCGCGCAAGACCGCGAAGCGGAGGACGCGCCTGAGGGTGTCGCCATCGCCGCCCTTGCTGACGAAGTCCTGCGCTCCTTCTCGAATGGCGTGCAGCCCCAGCGCCGGGTCCCCGCCGGTGAGCACCACCACCGGCGCCTCCTCGGTCGCGGCCACCAGCTTCCGCAGGGTACGCATCCCTTGCGAATCGGGTAGGCCGAGGTCGGCCAGAATCACGTCGACGGGAGGCTCCGCTTCTTCGAGTCGGGACAGCGCCTCGGCCAACGTCTGAGCGTGCTCGACCTCGACCGTGAGGTACGAGGCGTTTCGCAAGAGCACCCGTACCAGCTCGGCATCTCCCACGTTGTCTTCGACGAGGAGGACACGGATCGCCATGTCGTCGATCGAGGTCAGCTCATCCCCCCGTCTCGAGGCAGTAGGCCGCTCCGAGCCAGAAGGCTTCGAGCGCGGCGATGGACTCACGAAACTTGTCGAATTCGACGGGCTTGCAGACATAGGAGTTTGCACCTTCGGCGAGGGCCTGCCTGACGTGGTCTCGATTCGCCGAAGACGAGAGCACCACCACCGGGACTTCTCGAAGCTTGGCGTCACCCTTGAGCGCATCGAGAAGCTCATAGCCAGAGCGCCCCGGGAGGTTGAGGTCGAGCAACACCAACCGCGGCCGAACGCCGTGTTGATCCCACTGCTCACGCAACCACTGCCACGCCGACGCCACGTCACGCCTCACGTGCATGGACTTCGCCACCGCTGGACTGAAGCTCAGCCGTAGGAGCTCGACGTCCGCCTCGTTGTCCTCGACCACGAGAACCCGTGACATGGCCTTCAGAATAGCAGAGGCGCCGCACCGCCCCACTCACCTGAGGCGGGTGAACTACCGCCCTGTGGGGTGGGTTCTATTCGTCGAACGCATCCAGGCCTTCGACCGCGTCCTCTTCTTCGGTCGCCGCCATGGCCCCGTGCCCGTCGTGGCCGAGCGCGACCACCTCGGCGCGAAAGAGCAACTCGCCGCCGGCACCCTTGATCTCACCGCCGGCATCACCCCAGGCCCAGTCTCGGCCACCGTCTCGTCGCAGGATCGCGAAGGTCGACATGGTCGCCACCTGTTCGCCGATGCGCACGCGGAAGGTCGACTTGGTCGCCTCGGCCGCTTCGTCACCGAGCGTGAGCTCGACCTTTTTTTCCTCGACCAGGCCTTCGTTCACATCCGCGGTGAGCATGACCTCGGTCATCAGCTCTTCGTAGGCCTCCATGTCGGCAACGACGAGTCCCCCGTCGTCGTGAAGCCAAACCGAGAGAACATCTCCCCGATGGGCGGGGCGGTCGTCGATCTCGAGCCGCAGCCGTGGTGCCCCCCCCATCTCGATGTCGATGAGGAGACGGTCGCCGTTTCGCTCCGCGACCCGTTGCGTCAGCTCGACCGGCGCCTCGCGATAGCTCCCAGAGAAGCGAAGCGTGCAGTAGTCGCCGGGTTGCCGGCCATCAGTGGCCGCGGTCTCGCCCGAAGCGTCGTGAGGAAGGGCCACCTCCACCCGCTCCTTCTCCGGCTCGTCGACCGTGGGGGCCGCGGGCTTCGGCAGCGGCGCATGGCACGCAGCGAGAAGGGACAGGGACAGCGCAGCGAAGATGGGCCTCATGGCGATCCGGGTGCCATGCGCTGCGAGGCGGGGCCAAGTCTTCGGCCTCAGGGCAAGGTCGCTGGCGCTTCGCGCAGCACGAGCTGGAAGCCGAAGCCTTGGAGGTATTGCGCCTCGTCCTCGAGCGCAGCCAGCGTCAGCGGATGCTGCTCGAGCCAGCCGTCGGGGAAGTGAAGCCGAAGCTGGTCCTTCTTGACCTTGAGCACGAAGGGCGGCCGCTCGAAGTCGCGGCCGCGATTGAGGCGCACCGCGAGGCGCAGGAGCACGACGAGCCGCAAGACGTCGGAGACCCGTAGCGGGTCGAGGGTGTCGAAGGCCTCGGGCTTGATCTTGCGGCGTTGATTGGCGAGCAGGGCCGCAATGGTGCGCTGCTCCTCGCGGGAGAAGCCCGCCATGTGGGCATGAGCCACGATGTAGGCCCCATGTTTGTGGTAGCCGGTGTGCGAGATGCTCACGCCGATCTCGTGCAGGCGCGACGCCCACGCCAAGAGCTGCTCGGCCCAGACCTCGTCGAGCTCCCAGACGCGCGTCGCCTGGTGAAGCAGGGTGAGTGCGGACTGCTCGACGCGCTCGGCTTGCTCGAGGTCGGCTTGGTAGTGCCCCTGGAACCATCGAATGGTCCGGTCACGCACATCCTCGTGATTGATGCGACCCACCAGATCGTAGAGCACGCCTTCGCGAAGGGCCCCGCTCGAAGGCACCATGCGCTCGACCCTGAGGTCGAGAAAGAGGGCTTCGAGGATGGCGGTGCCCGCGGCAATGACGGGCTTACGATCGTCGGCGAGCCCCGGCAGCGAGAGGCCATCGACCGTGCCCGCCGCGAGGAGCGCCTTGCGCAGCTTCTTGAGCGTGCGGGGCGTGATACCGTCGTTGTCGAGCCAGCCGTTCTCGCGGGAAATGGCGTAGACGGCATTGATGGTGCCGCTACAGCCGAGGGCGCTGTCCCAACCCATCTTGCGGTAGCTCTGGGCGATGGACTGGAGCTCGAGCTCGGCAGCGAGCTGCGCGTCGCGGAACCCCTTGGCCGTGATCCTCCCGTCGGCGAAGAAGCGCTGGGTGAAGCTCACGCAGCCCATGTAGAGGCTGTCGGCCTCGAGCGTGTCGAAGGCTTCCCCGATGATGACTTCGGTGCTGCCCCCACCGATGTCCACGACCAGCCGTCGGCCCGTGTCGGGCATGGTCTGCGCAACGCCGAGGTAGATGAGGCGGGCTTCCTCGCGGCCGCTAATGATCTCGACGGGGTAGCCGAGCGCGAGCCGGGCCCGCTCCATGAAGGTGCGGCCGTTCTTCGCCTTGCGCAGCGTATTGGTGCCCACCACCCGCACCCGCTCGGCGGGCATGCCGTCGATGCGCTGACCGAAGCGTTCGAGACACGCGAGCGAACGATCCATGGCCGCGTCGGTGAGGTTGCCTTCGTCGTCGAGGCCCGCCGCGAGCTGCACGCGCTCACGTAGCTTGTCGACGACGTTGAGCAGTCCGCCTTCGATGCGCCCGATCACCATGTGGAAGCTGTTGGAGCCGAGGTCGACCGCCGCGGCGAAAGAGGCCACACGCTCAGAGCCCGGCAACTCGCTCGGGGGTTGGGGTGCGTTGGCCATGATCATGAGGGGATACCGGTCTCGGTGCTGGGGAGGCGTGACAGCTTCGTGACGATTCTTACCAAACGGCCACGAGCAGGGGGGCAAAGACGTGTCATGCTGTCCACATGGCCACCGTCGGAAAGCCCCTGTTTCTCGGAAAGAACGCCGCCGAGCTCACGGTCGAGCTCGTCGAGACCATGGCCGAGAGCAACCGTCAGGCCGCCAAGCGCAAAGAAGCGCGGCGCAAGCGCAAAGAGGCGCGACGCAAGCGCACCGCCTCCGACGAGAGCCCCCCTCAGGACTGAGTGGGTAAGGCTCACTTCTCGGCCAGGATGTGTTCCTTGGTCTTGAGGAACTTCAGGTCGGGGAAGTCCTTCGCCAATCGGTCGAGGTGCCACGTGTTGCGAGCGAGGAAGACGACCGCACCGGTGTGATCCTGACCGGTCTCGCCCTGATGCTTGTCGACGAACGACCGCAAGAGGCGATGGTCTTCGCTCTGAACCCAACGCGCGGTCATGAGTGAGGTCGACTCGAAGTGCACCGGGATGTTGTATTCACTGCGGATGCGATCGGCGAGCACGTCGAACTGAAGTGCACCGACGACACCCACGATCCAATTCCCACCGATGTTGGGCTTGAACACGTGCGCGGCGCCTTCTTCGGCGAGCTCCTGAAGGGCGCGCCCGAGGTGCTTGGCCCGCATGGGGTCGTCGGGACGAACGGTCTGGAGCAGCTCGGGGGCGAACGACGGAATCCCTTTGAAGCGTAGTTGCTCGCCCTCGGTGAGCGCGTCGCCGATGGCGAGGTTGCCGTGGTTGGGCACACCGATGATGTCCCCCGGCCAGGCCTCGTCGGCGATCTCGCGGTCCTGCGCCAGGAACAGCAGCGGATTGTGCATGCCCATCGTCTTGCCGCTCCGCGGGTGGAAGAGCTTCATGCCGCGACGGAAGTGCCCCGAGCAGAGCCGCACGAAAGCCACGCGGTCGCGATGCTTCGGGTCCATGTTCGCCTGGATCTTGAACACGAAGGCGCTGACCTTCTCTTCGTCCGGCTCGATGCTGCGCGGCTCGCCAGCCTTGTCGGCCTCTTGGATCCGGGGCGGGGGCGCCATGTCGGCGAGACCGTCGAGAAGCTCCTTCACCCCGAAGTTGTTCAGCGCACTGCCGAAAAACATCGGCGTGAGGTTTCCCTCTCGGTAGGCGTCGAGGGAGAGGTCAGGGCAGAGCTCACGCACCATCTCCACCCCTTCGCGCAGCTCGCCGGCAACCTCCGAATCGAGCGTCTCGTCGATCTTGGTGTCGTCGAGGCCAGTGCAGGTGATCCCCTCGGTGACGCGCTCTCCCTTGGTCTTGGGCATGAGCACGAGCTGGTCGTGCACGATGTCGTAGCAACCCTTGAAGCGATCCCCCATGCCGATCGGCCACGAAGCAGGGCTGACCTCGAGCTGGAGCTTCTCTTCGATCTCGTCGATGAGCTCGAGCGGCTCGCGCGCCTCGCGATCCATCTTGTTCACGAAGGTGATGATGGGCATGTCGCGGAGCCGACAGACCTCGAACAGCTTGAGGGTCTGGGCCTCGATGCCCTTGGCCGCGTCGAGCACCATGATGGCGCTGTCGACCGCGGTGAGCGTTCGGTAGGTGTCCTCGCTGAAGTCCTCGTGGCCTGGCGTGTCGAGCAGGTTGAAGGTGCAGCCCCGGTAGTCGAAGGTCATCACCGAGGAGGCGACGGAGATCCCGCGCTCCTTCTCGACCTTCATCCAGTCGCTGCGGGCGCGCCGACGCTCACCCCGCGCCTTGACCGCACCGGCTAGGTTGATGGCACCGCCGAAGAGAAGCAGCTTCTCGGTCAGGGTCGTCTTGCCCGCGTCCGGGTGTGAGATGATCGCAAACGTGCGACGGCGCGCGATCTGTTGCTCCAGGGTGGCCACCGCGGCTCAATAGCAGCCCCACAAACCCGGGAGCAAGGCCGCTCTGGGTCGCCGTCGTCGACGAAGAACGACCACCTAGCCTCCTCGGGGGCGCACACATGGGCTAAGTAGGCCCGCATGGGCGAGACCGGCATGCTCCAGCGGGTCGGGTCCGCGCTCACGCGGTTCGCGCGAGGCTACATGCCGTCGCCCTTCGCGCTCGCGCTCTTGCTCACCTTCGTGGCCTTCGTCCCGAGCGGCGGCGGACAATGGGCCGTGCAGGGACCCGTGCTCATGGAGGCCGCCCATCAGGCGGGCATGCCGCCCGAACGTCTCGTGCTCGCGCTGGCCTATGGGGACCAGTGGACCAACATGCTGCAGCCCTTCTGGGCCCTGCCGCTCTTGGCCATCACCAAGGTCGAGGCGCGGGACATCGTCGGCTACACCGCTGCCGTCATGCTGCTGGCCCAGCTCGTCTTCGTGGCGGCGCTCTACGTGGGTTGGTAGGGTCCGAGCATCATGCGGCTCACGCGCTCCCTTCTGCTGGGATCCCTCATCGCCCTCGGCCTGAACGCTTGCTCGAGCAAGCCCCCGGTGCCGGTGTATCAGGTCGCCGACCGCGGTGGTGACCGTGACCAAGACGGCGCGGCCGACATCGACGACGCCTGCGCCGACGAAGCGGAAGACGGACTGCCGCCCAAGGCCAATGATGGCTGCCCCGCCGACGACCCCGACCGCGACGGCATCTCGCGCCATCAGGACCAGTGTCCCAATGCGAAGGAAGACGGCGCCCCCCCCAATCCTCAGGACGGCTGTCCTGGGACCGGCGCCACCGACGCGGACGGGGACGGCGTGGCCGACACGGCCGATAAATGCCCCGACAAACAAGAGGACAACCTCGACCCCGACCCGAACGACGGTTGCCCCGCGGCCGACGGCGACGGCGACGGCATCGCCGACGTGCGCGACAAATGCCCCACGGAGCCCGAGGTGGTCAATGGCTACCGCGACGACGACGGCTGTCCCGACACCGGTGGCGGCGAGGTCGTCTTCGACGACGATTCCCACACCATCTACTTCCCGGACGATCAGCAGATTCAGTTCGAGAAGGGCAAGGCCGACATCACCCCCGAGGGCATGAAGGTCGTCGACAAGGTCGCGGCCATCATGAAGGCGCATCCGGAGATCGAGCGCGCCGAGATCGAAGGTCACGCGTCCACCGTGGGCGACGCGGGCTACAACCGTGTGCTCACCGAGCTGCGCGCCATCGCCGTCGCGCGTGCCCTCGTCGAGCGAGGTATCGCGCGCAAGCGCCTGGTCGCGGTGGGCTACGGGGAATACTGCCCCGTGGTCGACAGCGGAGACGAGGTCGAAGAGCCCAAGAACCGCCGCGTCTCGATCAAGGCCGTCATCGTGAGCGGCGTGTGGCAAGACGTGCCGCGCGGGTGCTGGCGCGCCAAGGCGGCCGGCATCGATCCCACCCAGCGCCAGCCCGGCGTCTTCATTCCCCCCCAGCCCCCTGCCCCGACGCCCGAGCCAGGGCCCGGCACCGTCGACCCGGCGGGAGACCTCTGACCATGCACATCTCGCTTCGCATCAGCCTCGGCCTCGGCCTCACGGCCGCGGCACTCGCCGCCTGCGGCCCGTCGCACGTCGCGCTCAACCCGCAGTCGGTGGTCAACGTGAGCGTTCGACCTCGTTCGGGACAACCCCTCTTCTGTCCCGGGGACGCCTTCCAGGTGGAGGTGGTCACCAAGATGGACGACGGCAGCAACTGCTCCAACATCGACCATAGTCGGGTCTGCCTGGGCGAGGACGACCGCGTCATCGATCCCACCTTGCTCCGCGTCCGTGGAAGCCACGGTCAGGAGACCGAACGATTCGTTTGGTCCCCTCCGGCCGACCCCCTCACCACCGCCGCCACGGGGCTTCGTCTCGAGGCATGGCTCGAGGGTCCTGTCGGCACCGGTCCCGCCGAGAAGTCGATCGTGGGCACAATGGATCTGAAGCCGGTCTACCAGTGTCAGATGAAGCGGGTGTTCAACGCCCCGGCTCAGAACGGCTTTCAAGGTCAGCCGGGCCTCGCAGGGCCCGAGATCCAGGTCGCCGTGACCACCCTCTCCACGCCGTTCTACTCCGACGCGGCCCTCATCCGGGTCGAGGTCGGGGGCCAGCGCTTCTACATGATCAGCCCCTCCGCCGACAAACCGGTCGAGCTCGTCACGCGTGGCCAGGTTGGTGCCCCTGGGGTGGCTGGCCAGCCCGGCGTGGCGGGGGTGGCCGTCGAAGCCGAAGCGCCCACCGATCCGTGTGCGAAGGGCGTGCAGGGCAATGCCGGTGGACCGGGCCAACCGGGCGGTCCGGGCGGCAATGGCGGCGACGGCGGCCTCGTGCGTATCTCCTTCGATGCGGCGGCCGCAGATCGGCTGCGAGGACGGGTGCTGATCGCGAGCATTCCCGGCCAGGGCGGCCGTGGCGGCAATGGGGGTCCCGGCGGTCCGGGTAGTCCTGGTGGCCCAGGCGGACCGACCGACCCCAAACAATGTCCGAACACGCAGGGGGCCCCCGGCCCTCGCGGCCGGCCAGGCGCGGCGGGTCCGGTCGGTCGCCCCGGCAATGCAGTGACCCCGGTCACGACGACCCTCCCCCGCGAACAGCTCTTCGGCACCGAGCTGACCCTCATCCGGGAGATCGAAGCCACCCCCGCCAAGTAGCGACTACTTACGTCGCGCGAGCTTCGTCTCGCGGAGCTTGCGCGGCACGTCCTTGAAACCGGTACAGGCGGTCACCACGCCGTCCTTCACCTGGTAGCGATCGGTCGTGGGCGCGATCTGGAGGTGCTGCACCGTGAGCACCCCACCCGCGAGCGTCGCCCGGAGTCGATGGCCCGCAGAGTCGGCACGCGCCACGAAGACACAGCTGTCCGACGAGGATGGCCCGTACCGCGTGTCGTCGGGTGGGTTCGGACGGTAGTGCTCCTCCACGAGGAAGCCGTCCCCGTCGGGTACGAGCACGAAGCGCGGCTCGTTGGGCTGGTAGTTCCGCCGCACGTAGGGATTCATGTCCCCGATGAAGAAACTGAAGGCGCCATCGCTCCACTTCGCCTCGAAGGGACGCTCGGTACCCTCCGTCTCCCAGAAGCCGCTCAGGTCGGGTTCCGGGGGCCCGGATGCTGCCGTCGCCGTGGGCTCGCCGGCCGGCTTCGGCGCTGGTTCAGCCTTCTTCTTGGTCGGCTCGACGACCTGCTTGTCGTCGCCAGGCCCATCGTCCTGCATCGAGCGGGTGACGAAGAAGGCGACCGCCCCGGCGGCGACGACGAGGCCGATGCCGATGAGGGCCACCGGCGGTCGGCGACCGTCGTCACCATCGTCGGCTTCATCGGGGGTGGTGAAGGCGCCGCCGGCCAGACTGCCTCCGGGCGCGGTACCGCCCCCGATGAGCGGGGCCTGAGCCAAGGTGTCGCCCGACCCATCGACGGGGATTCCGGGCGAGGTCTGCGGTAAGGGCATCGCGGGAGCCGTGCCGGTGACGGGGTGAGGGGCCGTGATGTGGGCCAAGGAGCCGCGCTCGGTGAAACCAGGAACGGGCACGTCGAAGATCTCGCCGAGGGTGCGACTCAGCTCACCTGCGGTTGCGAAGCGATCTTTCGGGTCGGGCGCCGTCGCCCGCGCGAACCACCCGTCGAAGGCGGGAGGAAGCTCGACGCCATTGCGGCTCTTGGCCCGGGCCGACGCCGTCTCGTCGGTCCCCTTCATGACCCCCATCAAGAAGCGATAGATGGTCTCAGCGTCCTGTTGTTCCCGCGACCAGAAGGCCTCGCCCACGAGCAACCGGTAGGCGATGTGGGCCAGGGCGTAGGTGTCGGCGGCAGGACCGATCTGGTGCTCACCGTGCATCTGCTCGGGAGCCATGTAGAGCGGCGTGCCGAGAATCCCCTTGGTCTGCGGGCCCGCCATGGTGCCGGCCGTGACCTTGGCGATGCCGAAGTCGAGGAGCTTCACGCGGGGCGAGCCATCGTCGCGCCGGGTCACGAAGAGGTTCTCGGGCTTGAGATCGCGATGCACGATTCCCACCTCGTGCGCCTTGTCGAGCGCGATGGACGCTTGACCGATAAAGGTCACGGTGTCGAGGGGAGACAGCCGCAGCCCCGGCTCGATCATGTCTCCGAGCTCTTGCCCTTCGAGGAGCTCGAGCACGATGAACGGAAGTCCGCGGGAGGCGTCGACACCCGCGTCGAAGACCTCTGCGATGTGGTCGCTCACCACCTCCGCCGCCACCACCGCCTCGCGCTCGAACCGAGCCCGCAGCTCGGCATTGGCCACCACGGAGGCCTGCATCACCTTGAGCGCACGCCGGCGCTTGGTGGTGAGGTCCGTCACTTCGTAGACGGTCCCCATGCCGCCCTCGCCGATGACGCGCACCACCTGATAGCGGTCGCCGACGACCTCGCCTACCCCGATGTCGACGCCAGCGCCCATGACTTCAGTTGGTCTCTTCGACGCGGCAGGAGAGGCGCTCGCTCACGAGCTCGGTTGCGCCCTGGTTGGGGCGCGAGATGTAGACCACGACGAGCTCGTCACCGGCACCGAAAGATACCGACTCGTAGGCGGCGATGTCGGGCGTGGTCACTTGGTAGTCTTCACCGATCGACCGGATCTGTGCATCGACCGGCACCACCTTGATGACCCCACGCCGGCGGTCGCCCTCGTGGAAGGTCATCCAGCGCTGCTCACGCACACGGGTCACGGTCGGCTCAGCAGCAGACTCGACGGCCATGCGCGGCGGCTTCGGATCGAAGAGGTCGGTGGAGAGCTGGGCCGGATTGCCGAAGCGCAGGCCGCGGAGCTTCCAGATGCTCGGCTTGACCTGCTGCGAGGTGAGCATGAAGTGCACCCCCGAGCCATCGTTGAAGTAGCGAGGAAGGCTCGGGTAGCCGCCGGCGAAGGTGGCGCGATTTCCCTTCGGCTTCTTGTCCTTGTCGAGCAGCCACACCAAGAGCTGTCCACGGTGACGACCCGCGAGCACCCACGAGCCGTCAGCGAGGTGCTCGGCCACCGGAGCTTCGAGGGTGTAGAGCCGCTTGGGATCGGCCCCGAGCTTGAAGCTGTCGAGCACGATGCGACGGCCTGAGGCTTCGTCGGGAACGAGCACGAAGCGCATCCTCCACTCGCCGCCCTCTTGATAGAGCTCGGAGCCGACGGCAAAGATGTCGTTGCCGGCAGCGTCGCTGAAGGTTCGGCAGTCACGCAGCTCGACCCCGGCTGGGGTGGGCGTCGGTGGGGGGGCTGGGGGCGGCGCCGTGGCCGACGGGGCGGGGGCCGAAGCCGACGCCGTCGCGCTCGCCGACGCCGACGGCGCAGCGGATGGTGCCGCCGACGCGCTGGGGCTGGCAGAAGGAACCTCGGTGGTGGGGGTCTTGTCTCGCCCCTTGCCCGAGTCGTCGGTGCCCAGGAGGGGTTTTCCTTCGAACTCCAGGTAGGGCTTGGCCCGATCGAGAGGACCGCAAGCGATGCGACGCCGGCCGTCTTCGTACTTGTCGCGGTAGTCGCCGAAGGCACGCGAGCCACGCGTGAGCGTCACCCGCTGCAAGTGTCGGATACCTTCCCCGAGAGGCACGCCCTTGCCCAAGCCGTGCGCCGAGGCGAGCGGCAGTCGCTCGAGCTTGCCCTCACCCTTCTCGTCGAAGACGAGCTGGTGGGGTCGGTTGCCGATCGCCAGGCCCACGCCGTAGCTCGAGCCGAGGTCGCGCGGCGTGAGGCCGGTGCGGGGATTGGCCCCCTTCGCCCAGACCTTCCGCTCGACCACCTTGCACACCGCGCCGTCGGGGGCCGCGGTGCCCGTCGCCGTTGCCGTCGCCTTGGGCTTGGCCGTGCCCGCCGGCCCGGCCGTCGGGGCGCCGGTGTTCGAGGGGGGCATCATCTCTTCCTCGCCACAGCCGAGGAGCCCAACGAGCACAAGCGCGCACCATCTCGTCCGCATGGCGCCGAAGCTACCTCCCGCAGGGCGCCGAACCAAGCCAAAGCGGTGGGATGGCTCGGGAGACGACCGTCGCGCCCCGACGAAATCCTCGCCGTGCCAGATCGATCCGATCCCATGGGACAGCGCGATCGTAAACGAACGCACACCTTGGCCCACGGCGTGCTGACCGCGCCCCCTCCAGACGGGCCAAATGGCCGAAATAAAACGAACGGGCACCCTACGCGCCCTCTTCCCCCCAGCCGGCATGCGCGTTGCAACACAGTGTGGGTGATGCAGCGGAGAGGAGCGTGATGGATTCGAGCACGGTACCGATGCCATGGGTTCACCCTCAGGGTGAAGCCCGATCCTCCAGCCCCCTGATGACGCTCGACCAGCGCATCGTGCAGCGCGGCGCGGGCCTCGTGGTCGTCGACGGCCCCGAGGTCGAGCGCGCCGCCGTGTTCGAGCACGTCGCGCGCCGGGCCGCCCTCGCGAACCGCAGCTGCGTCGCGGTCGATGGCACGAGCGTCATCGAGCCGTGGCGCGAGGTGGGTCGACAGCTCGGCCTACAGACCGCGCGCGACGCCCACACCTTCGCGCGAAGCCTCACCCGAGCCCTCGACGACGCCGTGCTCGTGGTGACCACGTCCGCCGTGACCCACTGGGGAAGCGCGGTCGTGGAGAGCCTCGCGGAGCAGGAGCTGTCGGCGCTGGTCATCGTGCTCGGCACCTACCGCATCCACGGGCCGCGCCTCGTGCTCGACCACGTGGCGAGCCGCGAGGACGCGACCTCCTACTACGAGGCGCTCACCGCCCACGGCCGATTGGCGGCCCTCGCCCAGCCGGGACTCGGGGGCATCGCACACTGGTGGCGCACCGCCCCGCTGGCGGCGATCCCCGCCCCGCCCCCGTCGCAGCCCGACCAACTGAGGGCCGACGCCGAGCACGACGCCTGGGCCGCCATGGCTGGCGCGGAGCTTCTCGCGCGGCAGGCGGAACAAGACCACGAGCGTCATGAAGACGCCTGCGTCTGGGCCTGGCGTGCGATCGAGCTCGCCCCCGACGCCGCGGCGCGAACCGACCTCTGGGAGCGCTTCAGTACCTCTCTCCTGCCGCGCCTCACCGAAGACGACGCCATCGCCTTCGCCGAGCTCGCCCTCGAGCAGGGCGACGGCGAGCAGGCCCTCGAGCTCATCGCCCGTTGCCCCGTCGAAGACAGCTTCCGCACGGCGCTGGTGGCCGGTCGGGCCGCAGCGTCACGAGGCGACGTGGAGCGGGCGGCCCTCGCCCTCGGACGGGCGGTCGATCTGTCGAGTGGCGACGACGAGCGCGCCGAAGCCACGGTGGCCCTCGGCGAGCTCCGGCTCGCCGGTGGCGACCGCGATGCCGCTCGTGCGCTGGCCATCGACGCGCTCGACCGCGAGCCCGACGAGACGGTCACGCTCGCAGGCCGCAACCTGCTCGGCAAGGTGATCATCGCCGAAGGCCGTTGGGCCGAGGCCGAGTCTCACTTCCTCCGCGACGAGGAGATGGCCGCGGCCAGCGACCGCCGCGCCGATGTGCTGCGCGCCCGCGTCAACCGCGCCATCGCGGTCATGTCGCAGCAGCGACGCCTCGAAGCGCGCACCCTGCTCGAGTCGGTGCTCGAAGACGGCGACGCCCTCGGCGAGCGTCGCGCCATCGCCTTCGCCCTCGGCAACCTCGCCGTCCTCCACTCGTTGGGGCACGACTACGCCACTGCGCTCAACCTCTTCGAGCGTTGCCTCGGCGTGGTTCGAGCCCTCGGCGATGCTTTCCGCCTCGCGCACAACACCTTCAACCTCGCGCACCTTCGCCTGCGCGTAGGCATGGTCGACGAGGCCGAGCAGACCCTCGCCTTCGGTCGTCGCGCCTGCGGCCCCAACCTCGCCGACAACATCGCGGCCCTCATGTCGTTCGTCGCCGCCGAAGCCAAGCTCGCGCGCGGCGACACCCTCGCCGCGGCCCAAGCCGCCGACGAAGCCATCGCCGCTTCGCGCCGCTCGAACAACGGCGGCAAGCTGGGCGAAGCACTTCGTCTCAGTGCCCGCATCGCGCTGGTCGAAGGCGACGTGCTGCGCGCACGCCGCTACCTCCTACAGAGCGAGACCGCCCCGGGCGCCTCGGGGGGCGAAGCCGAACAAGCCGTGCTGCAAGCCGCCGTGGCCCGCGCCGCGGGCGAGCCCTACCGCGCCATGGCCGAAGAGGCGACGCGGGTGGCCGAAGACGAGCTCGAGTTCGCACGCGAAGCCCATTGCCTCGCCGGTTTCGCGGCGCTCGACGAGGGTGATGGATCGGCCGCGCGCCGCCACTTGGATGCGGCCCGCGCCAACCGCGATCGCATCGCCAGCTCCCTCCCCGAGGCCATGCGCCAGTCGTTCCACGCCCGGGCCGACCTGGCGGAGGTCACCCGCCTCGAGGCGCGGGTCAACCAGCTCGGCGACGCGCCGGTGATGACGCGCGCGGTGCCGACCCCAGCTTCGCGGGTGCGGGCGAGCCGCCAAGAGCTCGTCGGCGACAGCCCGGCCATGGCCTCCCTGCGAGCCGCGATCAACAAACTCGGCCCGAGCGAGGCCACCGTGCTCATCGCGGGCGAGAGCGGCACCGGCAAGGAGCTGGTGGCCGACGCGTTGCACCGGGCAAGCGACCGGGCCGATGGCCCCATCGTCAAGGTCAACTGTGCAGCCCTGGTCGAGACTCTGCTCCTCAGTGAGCTCTTCGGCCACGAGCGCGGCGCCTTCACCGGGGCTCAGACCCGCAAGCGCGGTCTCTTCGAGCACGCTCACGGCGGCACGATCTTCCTCGACGAGATCGGCGACATCTCGCCCAAGACGCAGGTCGCACTCCTCCGCGTGCTTCAGGAGCGCTGCTTCGAACGGGTGGGTGGTTGCGAGTCGATCGAGGTCGACGTCCGCGTGGTCTGCGCGACCCACCGCAACCTCACCGAGATGGTGGCCGCAGGGACCTTCCGCGAGGACCTCTACTACCGCCTCTGCGGCGTCACCCTCGAGGTGCCGGCCCTGCGCGAGCGTCCGGCCGACCTGCCCCTGCTCGCCGAAGCTCTCCTCGGGCGCATCGCCGACGAGCAGCGCTCGCCGAAGAAGCGCCTCACCACCGAGGCGGCGGGCATTCTCGAGCGACACCGCTGGCCGGGCAACGTGCGCGAGCTCGAGAACGCGCTCCGCGCTGCGGCGCTCTTCGCCGAGGGTGAGCTCATCACCGCACGCGATCTGAGCGACAACGTCGACGCTCTGCGTGAGGTCGGTCCTCCCCAGAGTCTGCGCCCCTCGGGCAACCCGTCGGAGCTGGTCTACGCGTCCATTCGCACCGCGGGCACCAGCCTCCCCGACATGAAGAAGGAGCTGGAGCGCGCCTGCATCGAGCGGGCCCTCCAGGAGACTGACGGCAACATCACCCGAGCCGCCAAGCTGCTCGGCATGAAGAGACCAAGGGTCTCACAACTGGTGAATCAGTTCGCGCGTGACGACAAGAAGGAGGTGACGTCGTGAGCTCCCCCAAGTTCTGGTCCCGCGGCGTGCAGCTCGTGGCCCTGGTATTGAGCCTGGCCACCCCCGGCTGCCTCGCCGAGACCGACGACGTCGAGTTCGACGATCCCGTGGCCCTGGAAGACCAGGCCATCGACCCCGGTACAACCTACGATCTCGTCGAAGAGCCCGCGCTCGAGCTGATGGCGGAAGGCCACTTCGGCGACACGCGGGCGTGGCACGATCCTGCCCTCGAGCGGGCCATCGGCGGCCCGGAGACCGGGACCGACTTCATCGGCAACGAGGGCGAAGAGGATGGCGAGCCCACGCCGCAACCGTGGCACAGCGCGGCGAGCGAAGACCCCGGCGACGAAGGTGGCCCCGACCCGGTTCCGTGGGACGTGGCCAATCTCGGCCCCGACCCCGTGCCCTGGCACAACGACGACGACCTCAAGGCCAGCACCAGCGGCCAGACCGAGGGTCGCCAAGGTTACGACCCGAACTGAGGCCTGGCCCTTCGTGGGCTGAGACGGTGTGCCCCGTCAGCGGCGACGGGGCTCTTCGCGACAGATCTCCTTCTGCTTCTCGGGGCAGGAGATCCGGACGTGGAAGTGGTCGTCGTGATCCTCGGCGCGCTTGGGCTGCTTGAGGAGGATGGTCGCGGCTCGCACGTGGTCTTTGCTCGCGTGCTTCTGCGCGTAGGCGAGCAGGCGCTTGCGGAGCGGGCGGGATACGAAGATGTGCGAGAGGCCGGCGCGATGGTCCTTCAACCACGCCTGGACCAAGAGCCAGTTGCGACGGTCGTCGAACTCGAAGCCGCTGCCGTCCTTGGCCTTGCCTTCGCCGTCGAAGGCGACGAAGCGCTTGAGGGTGACGGGCTTGCCCTTGGCGTTGCGCGCGTAGAAGCCGATGTCGGCGTCACGCCCCGACTGATGCGAGTGGTGCCCCGAGAGCGGACCGCCCTTCTTGCTCGAGAGATCACCCACGAGCATCTTGGAGCCAGGCACGGCGCGCGCCATGTCGCGGGCATTGCGCTTGAGCATCTTCACCAGCGCCGGGTGCCCCCAGTTGTTGCCACGCGGAGCGGACTTGACCCAGCGGTATCGGTTCGTCTTGAGCGCGATGGGCCGCAGCTGAAAGCCGTCGTTGGGATGCCCCACCGTCAGCGACATGATCGAGTACGGCGCCTTCTTGAACTTGGGCGGCAGCTCACGACTGTAGAGCGCGATGGCACTCGGGGTGAGCTCGGCCGAAGCGGAAGGCGTCTCGGCCGATGCCGTGAGGGTCACGGCCCCGCAAGCGAAGCCGAGAAGCGTGATGAAGATCGCGCCGCGCATGGGCCCACCGCTAGCAGACTCACACGTCGTGACAACCCCTCGGCCGCCTTTCGACGGTTGCGGCGGAGGTGGACCAGGGGTCGCGGAAGAGGGCTCAGGTGTCGGCTGACGCCGGCAACTCGGGACGTTGCCGCATCTCGCGCAGCACGCGCACACATGCGAGGAGAAGGGCGGTGGCCCCGGCTTCGTCGAGGTTACCCACCACCGGCAGCGCATCCGGGATGAGCTCGAAGAGCCCGGCCCCCGGGTTGAGCAAATACAAGAGCGAGACGGCGATGCCGGCGACGCTCAGTAGACCGTGGAGTTTCTTCATGGACGCACACAACCTGCGCACGAAGTGCCCCGATCGCAAATCGAGGCCGGCTCACTTGCCCGCGAGACGCCGCAGAACCGTGCTTCGGTGCACGCCGAGCAAACGCGCCGCCTCGGCCTGGTTGCCGTCGCAACGCCGAAGAACTTCATGCAGGTACCAGAGCTCGACCTCACGCAGGGTCGCCTGCCGGTCACGGATCCGAGGCGGCAGCTTTTCTCCGGTATCGGGTGCGGTGTCACCCTGCTCGGCAGGCAGGCCGAGCATGAGGTTGCGCAGGGCGTTGTGAAGCTCGCGCACGTTGCCCGACCAGGTGTGAACACGGGCTTCCGCGCGAGCGAGCCACGCCTCGATGTCGGCGGGCACCTCACCGTCGAAGAAGGGGGCCACGAAGGCACGACCGATGTCGACGATGTCCTGCGGACGGTCGCGTAGCGGGGGGATGCGGATGACCACGCCGGCCAGGCGCTCGAGCAGGTCGCGCCGAAAGCGATCGGCGTCGACGAGCGCATGGAGATCGCGGTGGGTGGCCGCGACGTAGCGCACGTCGACGTGGGTCCCCGCGTCGGCACCGACGGGCGTCACCACGTTGGTCTCCATCACGCGCAGCAGCGCGACCTGGGCCGTGGTCTGCAGGTCGCCGACCTCGTCGAGGAAAAAGGTGCCGCCGTCGGCCGAGCGAAGTCGCCCGGGGCGTGCGTCGGTGGCTCCCGTGAAGGCGCCGCGAACGTGGCCGAAGAGCTCGCCCTCGACGAGCGTCTCAGGGATGGCCGCCGCATTCACCGCCGACTGTGGGGCCGGCCCCGTGCCCTTCGGCGCCGGCGTGGCGGCCTGGATCGCGTGCGCCACGAGCTCCTTGCCGGTGCCGGTCTCGCCGAGGATGAGCACGTCGTGATCGCGGATCACCCGCTCGAGCCGGAGGGCGTGCAGGAGGTCTTCGCCGAAACAAGCGGCCCAGGTCTGCCGGCGTACGGATGCGATGGCTTCGGAGTGCCCCTCGAGGGACGACAAGGCGGCATGCGCGCGACCGGCTGCGGCAGCGATGCGCCGGTAGTCACGCAGGGGCCGCGGCAGGCGCGCGGTGAGCTTTCGGGACAAGCGCGGCTCTTGGTCGTGGCGAACGGCCAGATGCAGGCGCGCGAGCACCCAGCGCTCGAGCACGCCGACGTCGTCCTCCACGGCGGGCCCCTCTCCGGCGAGACGCTCCGCACTCGCCACGGCCGCCGCAGGGGCGAGAGCGAAGGGGTTGCGCGTCCAGCTCGCGACCGCCTCCGACAGCTCCATGCCGTCGACTGCTACCACGAAGACCCGCAGACCTCGACGAGGTGCTACACCGGGCGGCATGTCCGTGCGCACCAACGCCTTCGACCCCGCCATCGGCGACTTCATCCGCAGCCACGCCCTCACGCGCGAGCCGGCCGTGCTCGCGCGCCTACGCGAGGAGACACAATCGCTCGAGGCCGCACGCATGCAGATCTCGGTCGAACAAGGCCGGCTGATGGGCTTGCTGGTACGACTGCTCCGCGTGCGCCGCGCGATCGAGGTCGGTGTCTTCACCGGCTACAGCGCGCTCTGCGTGGCCCTCGAGCTGCCGGAGGACGGCCGGCTCGTCGCTTGCGACGTCTCCGAGGAGTGGACGGCCATGGGTCGCCGCTACTGGAAGGAGGCTGGGGTCGACGACCGCATCGACCTGCGCATCGCCCCCGCCTCGCAAACCCTCGCCGCCATGATCGAAGCGGGTGAGCGCGACTTCGACTTCGCCTTCATCGATGCCGACAAAGAGGGCTACCCCGACTACTACGAGCGCTGCCTCACGCTGCTGCGTCCGGGTGGGGTCATCGCCATCGACAACGTCTTCTGGAGCGGCAGCGTCGCCGACCCCGAGCGCACCGACACGATCCCGGTCCTCCTGCGCGAGCTCACCACCAAGATCATGGCCGATGAACGCGTCGACCCCTGCCACCTGCCCATCGGGGACGGTGTGCTGCTCATCCGCAAGCGGTGAGTCACGCCACGATGTGGCGGAAGGTGAGGTTGAGCCGTGAACCTACCGCGCGCTTCGTCTTGGGCAGCGCGTGACGGTAGTGGGTCTGGGTGGTGCCCCGCATCACGAGCAGATCGCCCTCGCCTAGCGCACGTTGCCAGCGCTCCCCCGTGCCGTCGTGCTTGAGAGCGAAGCGACGCGGGGCGCCGAGGCTCAGGCTGGCGACCCAACGGTCGTCGGTGGTGGGACCGATCTCCTTCTCCGCGTCGCGGTGCCAGCCCATGCCGTCGTCGCCGTCGCGGTAGAGGTTGCACAGCACGGCGTTGAAGGTGAGGCCCGTGGCACCGGCTACGCGGTCGCGGAGCGTGGCGAGGCCCGGCGTCCACGGGCGCGGCTCGTGGAACACGCCCGAGTAGACGTAGCCGCTACCCGGGTCACCGTGCCAGGCCACGAGGCGCGGCGAAGCGACCTCCCGACCGAACATGCGGTAGCGCTCGACCTCGAGGGCTAGCTCGCGCTCGAGTCGCGCCAACCACACGAGGTGATCCGGCACGAGCTCGGGCCAGAGCTCGAGCCACGCTCCGTCGCGCAGGGCAACCCGTTCGGCCATGCCTCTCGACATAGGAGCGGGCCGCCCCGTCGTCGACTCAGCTCGGGTCGAGCGCCTCGCAGCTGTTGCACAGGCCGCGGGCCTGCATCACGCAGGTCGCGTCCCAGCTGTCGGTGCAGCACTGGGGGTCGAGCCCGCATACGCACGACTCGACGCTCGCCACCTTGCAGCCGGTGCCCCAATGCTCGCTGCAGCAGTCGCCGGAGCCAGTCGCCGGCACGGGGCCGGGCGGCGGAAGCGGGTCGTCGTCGGGCGCTCCACCGGCGCGGGTCTCATCGGCCCAGTCGTCCTCTTCGGTGAAGTCGTCTTCCTCATCGGGATCTGGCTCGGCGAAACACCCGCCGGCTCCGGTGAGGAGGGAGAAGACCAACGCGGTATCTGCGACGAAGGTCTCCATGTCGTGCAGCAGCCGCCGGGGCTGCGTTCGGGGTCGGGTCTGTAGCATCACGCACCTCCCTCGAGGGGGTGGTTGTTTGTAGCGCTGGAACCTACATCCCCTCCCCAGCACGGCAAGGGGGAATCGACCTCACGATGTCGATTTTGCACCTGCTTCAATTTGAAGCGAATCTGCAGTTAGCATCTACATGATGCAACACATAGACCTCATCCTGTCCCGAAGTAGTTAAATTCCATCACCACCGAGAACGGCACGCTGCTCGCAAAGTCCTCCTCCACCAACCGCTCTCGTCCGAGGGCCCCTGCATCGGAGGTTTCATCGTGCTCGCGTTCTATCTCGTCTGCCTGCT
>JAUHZF010000120.1 GCA_030426145.1 Polyangia bacterium | reverse complement strand
GTGGGCGTGTCAGCGGCGAGGATTTTCTTCTTGAGGTCGTCGCTGAGTTTGCCCTGGCTTTCGATGGTGTCGAGGACGGTTTTACGCCGGGCTTCGAGTTCCACGCGCGCTTTGTGGCGCTCGCCGATGTCGCGAATTTGCACCTCGTCGAGCTCGCCGGGCAGCTCCAAGGCCACCGAGTCGATGGCGGCGTGGGCCGATGTGGTGCCGTCAGGGAGGTGGAGCGCCGTGTCGCGCCGCGCCAGCAGCTCGTGGAGGAGAGCTCCGCCTTCCAGCGCCCCGTGGCTCGCGTAGGCGATGACGGCAGCCGGGGCGCGTCCACGAACCGTCTTCTCGGTCGCGCGGCGATCGCCGAGCTCGTCGGTGTGGGAGACCACCACCACGTCGGCGAAGGCCAGCTGCTCGATGGCGAGGTCGAAGGCGAGGACCGACGCGAGCCTCGTGCCGTCGATGACGGTGATGATCCCATCGAGCTTCAGTTGCGCACGCGCTGGCCCTTGAATCAGAGCCCGCACCACACCCGCCGGGGACGCTGCTCCCGAGGTTTCGATGAGCACCCGGGCCGGACGCATGGCTGCAACCTCGACCAGAGCGCGCTGGAGCTCGGCCTGGCTGCTGCAACACAGGCAGCCCCCGGTGATCTCGTAGAGCCTCGGGGCGCGACCCTTCAGCAAGCTGCCATCGATGCCGACCTCGGCCCATTCGTTGACGATGACCGCGGTCTCACCGCGCAGCTCCCCGAGCCAGCGCTCCATGAGCGTGGACTTTCCGGCGCCGAGGAAGCCGGTGACGACGGTGACGGGAATGGGCGCCATCGGCCCAGGTCTATCACGTGCGCGGCTGCATTTCGCCGCCCCGGCGCGTTGCACCGTGGATGCAACGATGCTTCAGCTCGGCGCATCGAGCTCGAGCTCGACCGCGACCGCATCGTGGTCGGAGAGACTCTGTGCACCGTCGGCGAAGCGCACCACCTCCATCGACGTCGCCTTCATCGCGGCGAGCGCGATGGGGCCGTCCGGGCCATCGCCGGGCAGCGTGTCGAACGCGAGCGCGAGGTCGATGCGCTTCTTGGGGTTGTCGTCCGTCACCATGGAGTTGAGCTCGTGGTCGACCGTGTACCCCGGGGCGTCGGGGTGGGTCGCGGACCACAGGTCCCGCGCGCCGCGCAGGGTCACGAGCGCCTCGTCGTATTCGGTCGAGCCGGCGACGATGTTGAAGTCGCCCACCACGAGGGCCGCAACGCGGCTCGGGTCTGGGGCGTGCACGAGGCCCCGATCCACGATGCGGGCGAGCTGCTCGATCTGACCCCGACGTACCTCGGCGTAGCTCTTGGGGGCATAGTCGGCCTGGAGGTGCAGGTTGCCGAAGACCACCTCCAGGGTGTCGGAGAGCCTCAAGCGTGCGAGCTGTACCCCCTTGTCGGCCCATCGATCCGACGTCCAGAAAGGGCCCCTGCACTCCCACTCGAAGAAGGCCGTCTCGGCGACGAAGGGCAGCCGGGACAGCAGCATGAGACCGCTGTCCTCGTTGAACCAGTCCTCGCCGCTCTTCTCGATGCGGTGCGGAAACCGTGCCCCGAGCCGATCGACGAAGCGCCGGCGAACGGTCTCGTCGAACACCTCCTGAAGCGCGACCACATCATCGTCGCGCGCGAGGAGTGCGCTCGCGATCTGCTCTGCTCGAGCGAGATCTTTCGCACCCTTGCCGAAGATCCCCGGGAGCATCTTCACGTTGTAGGTGAGGACCTTCATGCGTTCCGGCGTCATAGCCATGCTGGGGTCCGGCCTCCAGAATCGTCGGGCGTTCCGTTTTTCTGGTAACCCAGGGGCGGGACCTCGGGTCTTAGGGGTAATGACGACGACGACCGACACCGCGGCACTGGTGGAAGCCGTTCGAGAGGGAGACCTCTCGGCCTTCGACCAGCTGGTGCAAGCGCACCAGGACGCCGCCTACGCCTACGCTCTCGTGCTCACCAAGAACACGGCGGCGGCGCAGGACGCGGTTCAGGACGCGTTCCTCGATGCCTTTCTTCGTCTCCCGCAGTTGCGGGAGGCGGCGGCCTTTCGGGCCTGGCTGAGGAGGATCGTGTTCAAGCACTGCGACCGGCAACGGCGCCGACCGCGGCCGACGCAGGAGGTGGCCACGCCCGCCGTCGCGGCAGCGGACGAGGCCTTCGAGGCGCGGGAGCAGCGGGCGCGGATGTTCGACGTCATCGAGCAATTGCCCGAGCACGAGCGGTTCGTGGTGGCTCTGCACTATCTGGGTGACCAGCCGGTGCAGGCCATCGCCGACTTCCTCGCGCTCACCCCCTCAGCCGTCAAGAAGCGCCTTCACTCGGCGCGAAAGCGGCTCCGGACCCTGGAGGAAACCATGACCAACGTGCCCGCACAGCCTTTCGCTCACCGTATCCAGCTCTTTCTCGCCGTCCGCTCCGGCGACCGCGAGGTCGTCGATCGAATCCTCACCGAGCGTCCCGACTTGCTCGAGACCTCCGAGCGATGGACCGACGAAGAAGCCCTCGCGGGCGGCTTCACCCTCGCCCACGAGCAGACCCCGCTCATCCTCGCGGCCGGCCTCGGCGATGACGACATGGTCGCGCTCCTGCTCGAGCGCGGCGCCCAGCCCGATGGTCGCTGCACGTGCGACAACGACGAGACCGCCTTGTGGGCCGCCGCGCGGGCCGGCCACCATGTGGTGGTCGACCGACTGTTGAAGGCAGGCGCCGATCCCGCCGCGACCAATCACAAGGGGTACGATGCCGCCGCACTAGCGCAATGGCGGGGCGATGCCGCGCTCGCCGAGCGACTGGGCACGGCTCCCGGTGCTTCGGAGGCGTCGTGGTCGCTCGTCGATCCGGCTCGAGATCGGCTTCAAACCGGGATACGCGCGCTCGATCTCTGGATGCCGATTCGCGAAGGCGCGGTGGTGCGGGTTCACGGGGCGGCCGAGACGGGACTCACCGTGCTCCTGGCCGAGCTCACCGCGGCCGTCGGGGCGGCGGGTGGCATTACCCTCTGGACTGGATGGCAGCGCCACCCATGGGAGCGGCGCGAGCTCTCCGTCCTCGCCGCCCGGACGGGTGTGGATGCCCATACGGAGGTGATGATGCGCCCGGGCGGGACGGCACGCGGAGAGGTGCTGCCTGAGGCGTTGAAGCGTCTGGCCGAGCTGCGGGCGAACAAGCCGGTGGTGGCCCACGTCATCTTCGAACAGGAGGGGCACGCCAGCGAGGTCGAGGCCATGGCCCCCCAGCTCCGCGATGCGGCGACCATCACCTTCGTGGTGCGTCCATGGCGATTGGTCACCAAGGGCGAGCTCGATGCTCCGGACGACACGGGGCCTTTCGATGCCACCATCGTGACCGACCCGCGGCTGGCCGCGCAATGGATCTTCCCGGCCGTAGATCCCCAGCGTACCAGCTCTCGCCTTCCCGACACCGATGTCGCGCGCCGAGCACGCCGGCTTCTCGCCGACTACGCCGCCCTCGACCCCCAGCTCGCCCGCGACGTCACGCCTGAAGACACGCCCGAGGCGGCGACCACGGTCGCGCGCGCGCGGCGACTCCTGGCTTGCCTCACCCAGCCCTTCTTCACCGCTACGCCCGACACCGGCTGGCCGGGCGTGCGGGTCAGCCTCGGCGATACCGAAACCGAGGTCGCCGCGCTGCTCGCCGGCGCGGAGGATGACACCGAGGTCGCTGCCCTTCGGTACCGACGGGGCTGAAGGGTGCCGCGGACTGGGAACGGCTCAGGACGATGCGGCCGCAGCCTTCCGTTCTTGGGTGAGGTGTGACCGCACGATGCGCTCGAGGGCGTCGATGGTGAAGGGCTTGTTGATGAAGTTCTCGCCGGGGACGAGCTCGGCCATACGCCGGATGAAGTCGCCCTGGAGGCCGCTCATGTAGAGAACCGGTAGGGTGCCCTGGGCATCCCGCACCGCGCTCGCGGCCTCGAAGCCCGTCTCCCCTCGCCCGAGCGAGAGGTCGGTGAGCAGGAGGTCGAACGGGGCGTCGTCGACGGCGACCAGAGCCTCGACGACCGAGCTCGCGACGACGACATCGAAGCCGCGCTCCCTGAGCATGCGCTCGACGCTCTTGCGAATGCTCGCTTCGTCGTCGACGACGAGCACGCGCGGCGTTCGTTTGGGCTCCGAGGTGGGCGTCTTCTTGGCGGGAGGGATGACCGTGTCGGGGGGAGGCGCCGAGGACCGTTGCAAGTGCGTCATTCGCGCCACGCTCGCGGCCGACTCGATGGGCCAGACCGTGGTCACGGTGGTGCCGGCTCCGGGCGTCGACCGAATGATGAGGCTCCCCCCGTGCTGACGGAGGAGTTGGTCGACGGACGATAGCCCGAGGCCGGAGCCTTCGTGCTGGGTCTTGGTGGTGAAGAAGGGCTCCTGCACCCGGTCGATGACCTCGGGGGGGATGCCGGTGCCCTCGTCCTCGACCTCGAGCTGGACGGAGGTCTGGGTCGGGCTCATGCGCGTCGAGATCAAGATGCGGCCACCATTGGGCATGGCATCGGTCGCATTCGTCACGAGGTTGAGCAACACCTGCTCGAGGCCCGCCGCGTCGGCGAGGATGAGCGGTAGCTTTCCGTCGGGGCGCAGCTCGATCTCGACGTGCGAGCCCACCACGCGCGCCAGCGTGCGTCGCTGCGTTTGCAGGAATGCGTCGAGGTCGAAGGGCTCGGGGGAGAAGGGTTCGTCGCGACCGAGGCGAAGCAGTCGCCGCGTGAGCTCTGCTCCGCGCTCCGTCGCGTCGAGGATGTCGCTGCGCAGCTCGTCGTCGTCGTCACCGAGGCCGATGGCGTCGGCCGACGTGTGAATGACGGTGAGCAGGTTATTGAAGTCGTGGGCGACGCTGCCGGCGAGCTGCGTCACCGCCTGGCGTCGCTCGACGACCCTCAGCTTGTCTCGGTACCGTTGTCTCTGAAGTGCGTAGTGGACGGCGCGGCCCAGGGTATCGGCGGTCAGCGCCTCCTTGTCGAGGCAGTCGTCGGCGCCCAGACGCGACGCTTCTCGGAACCGCTGGGGGCCACTGTCGTCTGTGAGTACGAGGATGGGGGCGGCGCCGCCGACCTGTCGGAGGCGTGGCATGTCGTCGATGTTCTCGGGGAGACATAGGCCCGTGACGATGACATTCCATCGGCCCACGTTGGGGCTGCTCACTGCCGAGTCGATGGTCTCGTGGTGCTCGAGGTCATGAGGATGGCCGAGCCCGGCTTCGAGCAGACTTCGGATGAGGAGCCAATCGGAAGGGTTGCTCTCCAGGACGAGGATTCGCCAGACCCGCTCGTCGTCGTCGGTGATGCTTCGTGCAGAAACGGCGGCGCCCTGTGAGGGTTCGGTGGGCACGACGAGTGACAGCCAATAGTGAGCGATCGACTGGACTGCCAGCTGGAAGTCCTGGAGCGTGTCGGGTTTGCACACGACCGCGTCGGCGTGGGAGCGCTGCGCGACCCTGATCTGCTCAGGGTCGGTCGTACCGGTGAGTACCACTACGGGCAATCCCCGCAGGTGAGGGGCGGAGCGAATGGCGGTCAGCACGGCGCGTCCCTCGAGCAATGGGAGACCCCAGTCGAGGATGACGAGGTCGGGGCGAAAGCTTCGATCCGTGTCCTCGACGCCCAGCCAAGCGAGCGCCGCTTCGCCCGTGGGCGCTACGTGCACGCGCGTCCCGGGAAAACCGTCTTGTAGCGCGCGTCGAACGAGCCACGCGTCCTCGGGTGCATCCTCAACGAGTAGGACTGTTCGTGGTGTGGTCAACCCTTTCCCCCTGCCTCCCCATCACGTGGTGGCCTCTTTCGAGGCTCGGCCCAGTTTGTTCACAACGATGGACCTTCCATGGTGAATGCGAGGGCGGCTTTCGTCACGTCAAAATCCAACGCGAGATGACGTTCGTGTAGCCGCTCGCCACGCGTTTCGTGCCTCGTGGGTGGTGCTCACCCCTTATGGGTGAGGGGTGATGGCATGGCGCAAGGTGCAGGTGTCGAAGCGATCGTTGCCACGGCTCACCTTCGCCACACTGACCGCGACGATATCGTCGGCGTGCAGGCCCGGACCGACGACGATGTCGAGCTGTCGTCGGCCATGCGCCGGAAGGTCGACCGGCATCACCCAGAGGTCGATATCCGGCAGGACGAGGGGCGAGATGGTGTCTCCGTCTCGACGCTGCAAGGCCAGACGGCGCGAGGGCGGGAGCGTGACGTCGGTTTCGCCGTCGTTGATGAAGCGCAGGGTCACGCGGCTTCCACCGTGCGGCAGGTGGAGCGGCACCGGAGCCTGGCGCGCCACGCGAACGACCTCGGCTTTCAGCGCGAGGCAGTGTGAGGCGGGGGATGGGGTCGGTGCCGGCAGGGCGGGAATGGGAAGGACCGGCGCGGGCGCTGGCGCGACGGCGACCGGTTGGGGTTCGTCGATCGGGGGTGGCGGTGCGGGCTGGCTCGCCAGTACCGGCGCTTCGATGCTGGCCGGGGTGAGGAACAGTTGCAGGGGCGCGCGGCACCCCGGGTCGGGCTCGTCGCCGGTTCGAGCACACACCGAGGGGTCGCCAGCGGCCCGCAGGCGTTGGGCTGTGCGCCGCCGCGAGCTGTGGGCTCCCGCCGGCCCGACGTCGATGCCGCCGGAGGCGCTACTCTCGCCGCCGGCGCGCATGTCGAAGGCACCGACGGACAGGGCGCGGACCACGTGGGTGGCCTCTCGACAGGCGGGGGTGTCGGGCAGGGCCGCGTTTCCTTCGAGGCGGAGCTGGCCCACGGCCGTGGTGTCGATGGCGAGGCGCCCCGCCGAAGAGAGCGCGCCCTGGAGCGAGGCGGCGCCGAGGGGGAGCTTGGCGTAGAGCTCGTCGACGCTGGTGATCTCGATGTTGTCGCTGGCCAGGCTGGTGCGGTGGAATGCGTAGGCGCCGGTCGGATGGCAGGTCTCGAGCAGGCGCAGTTCACAGCCATCGTAGACCACGGCGACCATGCCCGTGCGGAGGAGACTCTCGAGGTGCGCCTTCTCGGAGGCCGGCCACTCGGTCACGAGGGGACTCTGGGCGCTCTTCTGCACCGCGCACCGCGCGAGGGGCGTCGGGTCCTCGAGCATCGGCGGAGCGGCGGCGGGAACCGCACACCCCGTGGCGCCCATCAGCAAAACCGTGATGATTCTTCTCATGGCACTCAGGGCTACGCTCGGCGAGGAGACACCTTCCTCGGCGAGCACCATCTCGACATGTTGCGACGACGGGGCGTCGCGTTGCGACGCGGCGAAACGTTTTGCGACGAAAGTTGCGAGATCCCTGAGCTTTCTGCCTTGGCACGGGCTCTGCTACGACTGAACCCTCAGCCGACCGCCGCGGAGCAACGATGGGGCGACGGCGAGGGCAACGAATGAACTACGGCTTCGTCATCGACAACCGCAAGTGTATCGGGTGCCACGCGTGCTCGACCGCCTGCAAATCAGAGAATGAGGTCCCGCTCGGTGTGAGCCGTACGTGGGTGAAAACGGTCGAGCACGGCCGTTACCCTCATGTGACGCGGAGCTTCCAGGTCACGCGGTGCAACCACTGCGAGAACCCTCCCTGCGTGCGCATCTGTCCCGTCACCGCGATGTACCAGCGCGATGACGGCATCGTGGAGTTCGATCCCAGTGTGTGCATCGGCTGCAAGGCCTGCATGCAGGCCTGCCCCTACGATGCGATCCACATCGACCCGGAGACGCACACGGCGGCGAAGTGCCACATGTGCAGCCATCGCGTCGATGTCGGCCTCGAACCCGCTTGTGTCGTCGTCTGCCCCGAGCACGCCATCGTCTTCGGCGACCTCGACGATCCGGGCTCCGAGATCAGCCAGGTGGTGGCCAAACACCACACCACGGTGCGCAAGCCCGAGCAGGGCACGGCGCCCAAGCTCTTCTACGTCCAGGGGAGCGACGTCACCCTGCACCCCACGGTCATGGATGAGGCGCAGCAGACCTTCGCCGCGGCCGACGTCATCACGGAGCAGGGCGGCAGCCCGCGGCCCGAGGTCGCGCGAGAGCTCTCCAAGGCTTCGTCGGGCGCCAAGATCCGTCTTCCCGTGATTCAGGGTGTGCCCCCGCGGGGGCCCATCGCCGTCGGCGACCCGCTCAAGAGCGGCGGCCGCATGGCGGAGCACATGGTGCAGGTCCACTACAACGCCCAGCACGAGGTGCCGTGGCATTGGCCGGTGCCCGCCTATCTCCTCACCAAGGGCATCGGCGCGGGCATCTTCTTGTTCCTCTGCCTCGGTTGGGGGCTCAACCTCTTCGCCTTCGATTCACTCACCATGATGGTCGGTGGTCTCATCGCGCTCATCGCGCTCGTGGCCACCACGGGCTTCCTCGTCTACGACCTCGACAAGCCCGAGCGCTTCCTGTCGATCGTCTTCCGTCCCCAGCTCAAGAGCTGGCTCGCGCGAGGTGCCTTCATCCTCATCGGCTTCTCCACCCTCGCCGGCCTCTGGTGGGCGGCGGAGAGCGCACAGCACCTCGGGATGTTCACCATGCCCGCAGGTGTGAGGCCGATCCTCTTGTGGCTCAACGTGCCGCTGGCCATTGGCGCCGCGATCTACACCGCATTCCTCTTTGCCCAGGCCGAGGGGCGGGACCTTTGGCAGAGCCCGCTGCTTCCCTTCCACCTGGTGGTGCAGTGCCTCTACCTCGGCACCGGCATCCTTCTTCTCGCCGGCGCCTTCGCGGGCCTTCCCGCCGACATGATGGAGGTGGCCAAGATCACCTTTGCCGCCGCGCTCATCGTCGACCTGTTCATCACGCTCGCCGGGGAGTTGGGCATCCCGCACGCGAGTGAGGTCGCCGCCCGCGCTGCCCACGAGATCAGCCACGGTCGCTACAAGACGATGTTCTGGGGTGGGGCCATTGCCCTCGGTCACGCCGCTCCGCTGGCCCTGCTCGTCCCCGACGCCCCATTGGCGGGTGCGGCGGCGGGGCTGCTCGCTGCCATTGGTCTCTACTTCTACGAACACGCCTTCGTCATGGCCCCGCAGGAGGTGCCGAACTCATGACCACCGCAACCATGTCGCGCATCCAGCAGATCCTCGCGGGCCTGTTGAAGATTGGAACCGATGACGCCACGGTGCCCACCGCGATGCACCGCGACGCCGATGCGGCGCCGACGGAGAAGACCAATGCGGGGGGCAAGGCGCTGCCTACCTTCGGCCTGAGCGACAAGAAGCCGAGCAAGAAGCTGCTGAAGGTGCGCCAGCCCGACGGACGACTCTCGAGCTACCCCCCGGTCGAGGACTGGGAGGAGTGGGTCGAGTGGGACCCCAAGGCGTGGCCGAAGAAGGTGGCGCGCAAGTACACGTTGGTTCCCACCATCTGTTTCAACTGCGAGAGCGGGTGCGGCCTGTTGGCCTACGTCGACAAGACGACCTACGAGATCAAGAAGTTCGAAGGCAACCCCACCCACCCCGGTAGCCGCGGTCGCAACTGCGCCAAGGGCCCGGCCACCCACAATCAGATCTACGATCCCGAGCGCATTCTCTACCCGCTCAAGCGCGTGGGGAAGCGCGGCGAAGGCAAGTGGAAGCGGGTGACCTGGGAAGAGGTGCTCGTGGACATCGGCGAGAAGATGCGTAAGAGCCGCGAGAAGCGGCGCGACGGCATCATGTATCACGTGGGTCGTCCCGGCGAGGACCACTACGCCAACCGGGCCATCACGGCCTGGGGCGTCGACGGTCACAACAGCCACACCAACATCTGCTCCGGCGGCGCCCGAACGGGTTATGCGCTTTGGTCGGCCGGCGATCGTCCGAGCCCCGACCACGCCAATGCAAGGGTGATCCTGCTCATCTCGAGCCACCTCGAGACGGGCCACTACTTCAACCCACACGCTCAGCGCATCATCGAGGGCAAGATGAACGGGGCGAAGATCATCACCCTCGACCCGCGCCTTTCGAACACGGCGGCCAAGAGTGACGTCTGGCTGCCCACGTGGCCGGGCAGCGAGCAGGTGCTCATTCTCGCTTGGTCGCACTACCTCATTCGCAACCGCCTGTACGATCGCGACTACGTGCGTCGGTGGGTCAACTGGAAGACCTTCCTCGAGCTCGCACCGAGCACGCCCGGCATGGAAGACCTTCCGGTCGGCGAGGGGACCTTCGAGGACTTCGAGAACTGCCTCGACCAGCTCTACGCCGAGTTCACCTTCGAGCGTGCAGCCGAAGAGTGTCAGGTTCCCATCGAGCGCATCGAGGAGTCGGCGCGCTACATCGCCGACGCCGGCAACCGCATCGCGGCCCATGTGTGGCGCTCGGCCTCCATCGGCAACCTCGGGGGCTGGCAGGTCTCACGGTGCCTCTTCTTCCTCAACGTGCTCACGGGCAGCGTGGGGACCAAGGGCGGCACCTCGCTCAACAGCTGGAACAAGTTCGTTCCCAAGCCCTACAAGCAGCCTCCACCATTCAACGCCTGGCAGGAGCTTCACCTCCCCCACGAGTGGCCCTTCGCTCACTACGAGATGAGCTTCTTGCTGCCCCACTTCCTCAAGGAAGGGCGCGGCGACATCGATGTCTACTTCACCCGGGTCTACAACCCGATGTGGATCAACCCCGATGGTTTCATGTGGCTCGAAGCGCTCCGTGACGAGGAGCTCATCAAGTGTCACATCGCGCTGACGCCGACGTGGAACGAGTCGGCTTGGTTCGCCGACTACGTGCTCCCCATGGGTCACGCGGGCGAGCGTCACGACATCATGAGTCAAGAGACCCACGCGGGTCAGTGGATCGGCTTCCGTCAGCCCGTTCGTCGTGTGGCGATGGAACGCGCCGGCGAGAAGGTCGAGTTTACCTATGAAGCCAATCCCGGCGAGGTCTGGGAAGAGGCCGAGTTCTGGGTCGAGCTCAGTGGCCGCATGGATCCCGACGGAAAGCTCGGGGTACGGCAATGGTTCGAGAGTCCCGATCGTCCCGGCGAGCTGATCAGCCAGGACGAGTACTGGGGATGGATCTTCGATTACAGCGTGCCGGGGCTTCCGGAAGCGGCGAAGAAGGAGGGCCTCACGCCCTTGGCCTACATGCGCAAGTACGGCGCATTTGAGGTCGTGCGCGAGAACTACGTGCCCTACGAGAAATCCGTCGAGGGCGGTGAGGTCGATGACGAGGACCGCATCACCAAGGATGGCGAAGTCATCGGTGTGATGATCGAGGGCGAGCCCAAGGTCGGCTTCAAGACCCCGAGCCGGAAGCTCGAGATCTACAGCACGACCATGCGCGAATGGGGCTGGCCCGAACGCGAGTACGTGCTGCCGTGGACCCTGAAGAGCCACGTTCACCCGGACCACATCGACCGCAGCAAGGGCGAGATGATCTTGCTGCCGAACTTCCGGCTCCCGACGCTCATCCACACCCGCAGCGCCAACTGCAAGTGGCTCTATGAAATCAGCCACAAGAACCCGGTGTGGATCCACCCGGAGGATGCCGAGCGCCTCGGCGTGCAGACGGGCGACCTGCTGCGCGTGGAGACCGAGATCGGTTGGTTCATCGACACCGCCTGGGTCACCGAAGGGATCAAGCCTGGGGTCGTGGCGATGAGCCACCACCTCGGCCGCTGGCGTCTCAAGGACGACGAGGGCATCGGCGCCGGCATGTCGGCCTTGGTCGAGTTGAGCGAAGACGACGAGGGCGGGCATCGCCTTGGCATCAAGAAGAACGGCGGTCCGTGGTCGACCTTCGACCCCGACACCAACCGCGTTTGGTGGAAGGACGTCGGCGTGCACCAGAACCTGACCCATGCGGCCCAGCCCGACCCGATCTCGGGCCATCACTGCTGGCTGCAGAAGGCGGTCAGCGTGCGCAAGGCCAAGGGCAACGAGAAGCACGGCGACGTCTACGTCGATACCAACCGCAGCATGGAGGTGTACAAACAGTGGCACGCCATGACGCGCTCGGTGATGGACCACAGCCCCGACGGCACCCGCCGTCCGCGGTGGCTCAAGCGACCTCTCGCTCCGGTGGATGAGGCGTGGAAGCTGCCCGAGAAGCCCTTCGGCCGGTGAGCGACGAGGCCGAGACACGGGCGCGAGCCCAAGCCTACGGGCTCTTCTCACGGCTCGTGATGATGGGGCTCGACGAGGACGGGCTGGCGCTGGTACGTCAGCTCGAGCCCCTCGCGGCGGCGCTGCCGGCCGAGGTCGACCACGACGAGCTCGCGGCCGAGCACCACGCGCTCTTTCAGATGCAGGTCTTTCCTTACGAGAGCGTGTATCTCGACCCGACCGGACACCCCGGTGGGCCCGTGAGCGAAGCGGTGGCCGACCTCTATCGCCGGGTCGGCTTCGGTCCCAAGCTCGGCGAGGTCACCGCCGACCATCTCGGCGTCGAGCTCGGGGCGCTGTCGTTCCTGTCGTCGGCCGAGGCCGACGCGGTGCGCGATGGTGCGACCGAAGCGGTGATCCGTTGTCAGGATGCGGCCCGCGAGCTCATCGCGCGGCACCTCGGCACGTGGCTCGCCCCATACGCCGCGGCCGTTGCCGCCGAGCCGAAGACCTTCTGGTCGACGGTTGTCGAGCTCGCCATCGAGCTGGTGGCCGGTCATGTTGCCGCGCTCGGACTCGAGCCAGCAGAGGGGGACGAGCGCTCCCGCGCGGCCGAGCTGCTCGACGACCCCAGCACCGGGATCCGGCAGATCTCCGAGTTTCTATGCTCGCCGGTCGAGGCGGGGGCCCTCTTCACCCGGGGCGACCTCGAGCGGGTCGGGCGCGCACTGAGTGTTCCGACCGGTTTCGGGACCCGGGCTCAGCGCATGCAGGTGCTGCTGGAGAGCGCCGCGCAGTACGACACGCTGCCCAAGCTCTGTGGTGCTCTCGTCGACGAGCTCGAGACGCGTCGGGCGCACATGTCGGGCCTGTCCCCCGTGCTCGGCGGAACTTGGGCACGTCGCGTGGAATCGACCCAGGCGATGCTGCGGCGTCTCGAGGGCGAAGCTGAGCGCCTCGCGACGGCCGAAACGACGGAATGAGCCGCGCGGGGTCGACTTTTTCTGCGACAACACCTCACGGCGCTCCTCCTTGAAGTAGGGAGCGGCGTATCTCGATATCGTGTGAGGTAGGTGTGTGTGAGTGACTGGGTTGAACAGGCGGCGCGCGTCACTGACCCGGTCAAGCACTCGAGCCTGCTCGCGCGGTACGGCCTCTCGGTGGTGGCCCTCATCGGCGGTACCGCAGCCGCCCTCCTCGCCGTGCCCACGATGGGCGGCTCCCTCGCTCTCATGGCCGCGACCGTGGCTGCCACCGTGGCCGCGGACGAAGCCGGCATCGCCATCGGTCGCGCCGAGCTTCAGGCCGACATTGCGGACCGTGTGATGGAGCGCGATACCGGCGAGACCATCGAGGAGGGGGCGGCGACCGTCTTCCTCGACGAGATCCGCGAGCGCGCGGCCAAGGCCGACCCGGCCACCACCCTCAGCCACGGCGGACACTGGGTGTCGTGGGGCAGCCGCACCGTCTTCATCGAAAACACCTACGCCTCTCGCTTCGGCGACCACACCAGCTGCGGCGGCCACATCTGCTACGGCTCGGAGACGGTCTTCTACGGTGGCGAAAAGACGCCCTACCCGGGCGTCTCCGACAATCCCCGGGAGCAGCACCCCCTCGACGAAGAGTTCTTCGCCATCTCCCTGGCGGTCGGGCTAGCGGCAGCAGCGAGGATCGCTCTCGCGCGCACGGCAACGACCCAGCTACGCGGCACGACGCCGGGGACCATCCAAGGACTGTCTCATTCCGAGGTGCGGGCCGCATCGGCGATTGCCCGCGATGGGGCGGGTCACTACTCCGACGACATCGCCGTACACGGCAGTCGTGCCGCCGGGACGGCTAGGCCCACCTCCGACCTCGACGTAGCGGTGCGCGTGCCTCCGGATCAGTTCGACGACATCGTCGCGCAGCGGTTCCGCACGCCGAACCCCGGTTCGGCCAAGGAACGCACGATGCTGCACGCGATGCAGAGCGGAAAGATCCAGGCGGGAGAAGCAGGTCTGCGTGGAACACGTCGGGCCATGGAGCGCGCCCTAGGGATGGAAGTAGACCTGTCCGTGATTAGAATCGGGGGTCCCTTCGACAATGGACCCTACATTCCCCTGAGGTAGTGACGTGGAAGAATGCTACGCGAAGATCTTCGTGGATGACGACAGCCGGCGCGCCGACGTCATGACGAAGGTGGCTGAGGCCATGGGCGGACACATCGAGGTGCGCACGCTCGTGGGCGATGGTTTCGAGGTCGACTTCCTCGATGGGGAGCCTGCTACTGCGGACCATGAGATCGCGGAAGAGGACGCGTTCCTGTACTACCCGCTCGTCCTCGAGCTCGTGGCTGTCGACGATGCGATGGCCGTTCCCGACTTCGTCGCCATCGCCAGCAAGCTCATGCACGCCCTACACGCGGATGGGGCAGCCGTGGTAGCGGCCTGTGACTTCGAGGACGCGTTGCCGGGGGGAGGCCGTCTTCCCGCCTAGGCTGGCTCGCGGAGCCTCATTCCATTCAGCGCTTGCAAGAGGACTTCATCGACGCGCTCTGCGGTGCGGGCGGAGCCTCCGGCGGTGAGCACCAGCATCGAATCGCCGAGGTCGACGAAGGCCTGATGGTGATACTGCACGCCCTTCTCGTTGCGCCATCGAAACCGGCGCCCCACGGTGGGGACCTCTAGTTCGAAGGCGAGAGGCTCTTCTTCGGCAAAAGCGGGGAAGCTCTTGGCGTAGGGAGCGGTCGTCTGCTCTATCATCTTCTCGAAGCTCCGTCCGTGCTTCTTCTCTCGCTGAACGGTCAGCGTGCAGATCCCCTCCGGCGACATCCACTCGAAGACGTTCACCGAGGCGTCTCGAAAGTCGGCGGGGAGCGAAAGAGAACCTTCGTCGATATGGTATTGGTACTCGTCCATGGTCTAAGTGGTCGCTAGCGTAGTCGGAGCGTCATTGCGGCTTGGGCGAAGATATCGTCGATGTGGCGCCGCATGGCGTGGGGGCCTCGAGCGGTCATCACGAGAACGCTGGGGGCGCGGTCGACGAACAGTCGGTGATGGTACACGAGCTCCCCGTCCAGCCGGCCGACGAAGCAACGGGTTGCAGCGGGGATGTCGAGTTCGAGGGCCAGAGCGGCCTTCTCCGCGTACCCCAGGACGGACTTGGCTTCGCGCTTCGACTGACGATGCACGGCTTCGGAGAATGACCAGCCAGAGGGTAGAGGAGCTCGTTCGATGACGATCGTGCATGCGCCGCGGGGCAAGGGCCATTGCAGGATGTTCTGAGACTTGTCCTCGAACCCAGGTGGGAGGTCGAGCATGCCCTCGTCGAGATGGTAGGCGTACCCCATCATGCCGACGATTGAATCGTGATCACCTTGTCGGCGTGCTGCAAGATGTCGTTGGCGTCGGTGACGACGATGAGCTGAGCGTCAGGTGCGATGTGACGGAAGGTGTTGATGACGTGGTTGGCCGACCGCGGGAACGCGCGGTCGAGGCCGTCGAAGAGAACCACCGCTTGTTCGAGGCCCACGAGCACGATGGTTGCGGCGAGCTCGAACGAGAGTCGCTCGGTGAGGGACAGCTCGGCGAGCTTGCGCACGCCATACCGGGTCGTGAACGAGAGCTCTTCGACCGACGGTTGAAGCTGCGGACAAAGGTAGGCAGTGAGCTCAGCGATTCTCGTGCGATTCTCGGGTGTGGTCTCCACGTAGAGGGGAGCGAGGCCGGCATACTTCTCGGGTCCAAAGCCGAGCCGGTGAACGCGGTGCCAGCGTTCGATGTCGCCGAGGGGGGCGCCCTTGCGGGGACCGACCCAGGATTCTGCGAACAGGTCTACCTTGGAGGTCTTCGGCGCGCGATTGAAACGCGCGAGGACGTGTACGAGGGCGGGGTCGGCATGTACCTCACCATGTCCCTGTCGGAACACCGAGCGGCCGACGAGCACGTTGGTCTTGCTCGCTGTTTCGGCCTGCTCGGCGGGGCTGAGCAGCCACTCGCTCTCGACTTCGAAATATGCCTGCTGCCCTCCTTCGCCGAGGAAGGTCCTCGCCGAGGGTTGACGATCGTACGGGGCGATGTGCTCCTTGTGGAGGACGAGGGCTTCGATGAGCGAGGTCTTGCCGGCGCCCGGCTCACCGGTGATGGCGACGAGCTGCGCCACCCGGTCTCCTCGGGTGAGGTCGACGTCGCGGCTCGGTTGTCCGCGCCGCGATGAAACCGAAAAGCGTCGAAGCAGCATAGAATCAGTCGACCGACGTTAGCACGGCGTCACGGCGGTACAGGGAAGCGGCCCCACTGGATTTGCTCGACGGGGAAGCCACCCACGAATCGTCCCCAGGCCTCGCTGAAGACGTCCATGTCCACCCCCTCGAGCGGAGGATGCAGGTGCGGGAACGAGTAGGCCTGGTTGGTGAGGGAGAGGTCCCCGTTTCGCCAAGCGTCGTCGAGGATCCCCTCCACACGCCTTACCTCGGCGTCATGCGCGTCCTGCGCAGCCTGAACCCTTGCCGCGTGGGCAGCGGCGGGCGAAGGCGGTGCCTCGCCGGTTGTGAGTGCGACTTGGAGCGCGCCGAGACCGGGATTGATGAAGAGCTGGGGGGTCTGGAGGATGACGAAGTCGGGGGTCATGAGCAGCGTGCTGTCGCCCACTTGGTAGGCCACCGACTCGGCCGCCCCGTGCATCTGTGCCCGTGACGTGAGGCTCACCTCTTCTTCGGCCACGAAGTGCTGACTTCCAGTGAGGCTCTGCTGGATAATCTCACCGGTGACGACGTGGCGCTGACCGCCCTCGACCGCGACCATACGGTCGCTGAGGGTACCGACGTATTGGTTGCCGTCGACATCGAGCACGTCGTTGCCGCCCACCCGCGTGGCGCGGCGGTTGCCGATGATCGCGGACTGGTCGTTGTTGACGACGGTGTTCATGTTGCGCTGCGCCTGCATGTACAGCGTTTCCTGGCCCAACGTGTCGTTCATCGTGACCTCGCTGCCGGGCCACAGGTGGGCTTCCCCGTTGGGGGACGAGGCGTTGAACAAGCTTCCGTCGAGGGCATCCTGGATGACGTCACGGCCTGCGGGTAGGTCGTCGTCACCGAGATACGACGCGAGGACCTGTTCTGCCGCCGTCAACGGGTCGTTGGCTCCCATCATCATCTGGTTGGCGGAGCGGGAGCGAATGCCACTCACGGTCTTGTGCTCGGGCAGCTTGTAGGGAACGGGATTGGTCTTGGTGAAGACACGGCCCATGACGACCGGCCGATCCGGATCGGCGCCGAGGAACTGCACCAGCACTTCTTGCCCCACCCGGGGGATGTTGACGGCGCCAAAGCCCGCACCGCCCCACGGCTGGCTCACCGGGATCCAACACGATGACTGCGGGTCACGCTTGCCTTCGCGATCCCAGTGAAACTGCACGCGAACCCGCGCAAACTCGTCGGTGTGGATCTCGTCGTCGTCGGGACCCACCACGGTGGCGCTCTCCAGCCCGAAGGTCTTGGGCTTGGGGGTGGTGAGCGGCGGGTGGTAGGCCGCTTCGGCGAAGTGCGCATCGATGTGATGCTCCCAGTCTTCGACGATGGTGCCGGTCAGCACGGAAGCGAGGACGAGCAGGCGCTGACCTTCGGCGAGCTCGGGGCGGGGGTGGCGACCGAAGTGGAACACCTGCCCCGGCCCGAGGTCATGGGCCGTCGTTTTGAAGCCGCACCGCCGGGCCTCGACCCGCTTGGCTGCGAGACGCCGCTCGACCTGCCGCTGGCCTACGTCGAGGCGCGTGCGGGCCGGTCCGCGGTCGTCAGCGACCGGTGTCTCGCCCGCGCTTTCGGTGTGGAAGAGGAAGGCCCCGTAGTTGAGGTGAAACCGCTCCAGTCGTTGCTCGACGTCCAGTCCTGCGCCGGCGGAGGCTGCAACGGGAAACTCGGGCTCTCGTCTGTAGTCCACGTCTCGCTGTCGATAGCGGCCAGGGCGGACACGGCGGCCAACCTCGACGTCGTAGGCGATCTCCCTACGGAGTCCGTCGGCCGCCGAGCTGTCGTAGGCGAGGGGCTCCTCGCGAAGCGGGCCGTCGTGCGGGGCATCGTCGAGCACGAGGCGGCTCTTGCCGTCGTGCTCCTCGAAGTAGAAGCAGATCCCGGCGTCTTCGAGCAGGCGGCATACGAATCGGTAGTCGGTCTCCGCGTACTGCACGCGGTACTTGCGCGGAGGGTAGAGCGCGCTGTCGAAAGCCGAGCGCGGGTCGAGCCCCCACTCGTGAAGGACCATGAGCGCGATGTCGGGGTCGCTGAGCTGCTGGAATACGCGGTAGTTGCGTCGCTGATCCAGCAGCCACATCCGGGGCGCCAGCTCGATGCGGTAGGTCCCAAGCTGATTGTCGTCGATGCCGATGTGGGCGCAGTTCGTGACGAGACCGCTCCAGCTGCGCTCGGTCACGCCATCGGCACGCCGCAATCGGAAGGTCGCGTCGCGCCCGATGAGCGATTCGAGGTCGACGTGTAGGTCGTCAGTGACGACCTCGACTTCCACGCGGAAGAGCGTGTGCATGGCCTCGCGCAAGACGAACTTGCGGACATCAAAGGCCGTCGCATGGTCGACGCTGAGCGCGAGCAGGTGGTTGGAATCGGACATGCGGCAGCCTTCACGGTCCGGTCGGAACGTAGCGAGGGAAGTAGCCCATTCGATCGGGTGGGTGGTCCATCATGAATTGGTTGAAGGCTTCGTTGTACGCCGCGCGATCGAACTCACGGATCTCCGGGTACTGTGCGGGCAACGAGCTCACTTGATACGGCGAAGAGAGGGCATTGTCTTGCCACGCTTGATCGATGACCTGCCGGGCTGCAGCGACCTCAGCATCGAAGGCCGCTGCGGCTTCGGCTTGCGCCTTCTCGTAGACCTCATGGGGATCCGGTGGGGGCTCGCCCGTCATCAGCGCGGTCTGAAGCGCGTCGGGGCCGGGGTTCATGTAGACCTCGGCGCTCTGTACGAGCACGAACTCCGGCTTCATGAGCAGCCAGCTCTGACCGACCTGAAACGCAATGGCTTCGGTGGCGGAGTGGAACTGCGTACGTGCGCCCGAGCGGATGAGCTCCCGGGCCACGAAGTGCTGACTCCCCTCGATGCTCTCCTGAATGATGTCGCCGGTGACGACGTGACGCTGTCCGCCTTCGACCTGCACCATGCGGTCGCTCCCGACGCTGATGAACTGTTGATGGTCGATGTCGAGCACGTCGTCGCCACCGATGCGCGTGGCGCGCTGTCCACCCACGATGGTGGTCTGGTTGTTCTTGACCACGGTGTTCATGTCGCGCTCGGCCTGCATGTAGAGCAGCTCCTGGCCGGGGCTGTCGTCCATCGTGACCTCGCTCCCCGGCCAGCGGTGGGCGCCCCCATCGGGTGACTCGGCATTGAAGAGGTTTCCGTCGAGGGCCGACTGGATCACCGTCGGGCCGTGGGCGTAGGCCGGGGCCGCGAGCCGCTGCTCGAGGGCGAGGTCGGCGACGCCAGGGGGGTCGTTCGCACCCATCATCATGCGATTGGCGGAGCGCGAACGAATGCCGCTCACGGTCTTGTGTTCGGGCAGCTTGTAGGGGACGGGGTTGTTCTTGGTGAAAACCCGCCCTTGGACCACGGGCCGATCGGGATCGGCGCCGAGAAACTGGATGAGAACCTCCTGACCCACGCGGGGGATGTTCACGGCTCCGAAGCCGGCCCCGCCCCAGGGCTGACTCACCGGGATCCAGCACGAGGCCTGGGGGTCGCGTCGGCCTTCGCGGTCCCAATGGAACTGCACACGGACGCGGGCGAACTCGTCGGTGTGGATCTCATCGTCGTCGGGTCCCACCACGGTGGCGCTCTCGATCCCCGTCGCGCGCGGCTTGGGGGTGTCGAGGGGAGGGTGAAAGGGCGTGTCGGCGAAGCCCGCGTCGACGCGATGCTCCCATTCTTCGAGCAGGTCGCCTTCGAGCTCAGCCGCGACCACGAGCAACCGTTGGCCCGTGGCCAGTTCGGGGCGCGGGTGGCCGCTGAAGTGGAAGACCCGTCCTGGCGCGAGGTCGTGGGCGGTGGTGCGAAAGTAACAACGTCGTGCGTCGGCGCGTTGCGCCGCGAGGCGGCGTTCGACCTGCCGTCGTCCAACGTCGAGTCGGGTTCGTGCTGCCCCTCGATCGTCGGCGACGGGGGTCTCGCCCGAGGCGTCGGCGCGGAACAAGAACGCGCCGTAGTTGAGGTGGTAGCGCTCCAGGCTCTGCTCCAGCTCCAAGCCGTTCTTGGCTTCAGCTGCGAGAGGGAAGTCGGGCTCGCGTCGGTAGTCGACGTCGCCTTGGGTGTAATGCCCTGGGCGAAGCCGTCGCTTGACCCGAACCTCATAGGCGATCTCGCGACGGAGACCGTCGATGGCGGCGCTGTCGTAGGTGAGGGGTTGTGCGCGGAGCTCACCTCCGTGGGGGGTGTCGTCGAGCACGAGACGGCTCGAACCCTCGTGATCTTCGAAGTAGAAACTGACGCCCGCGTCCTCGAGCAGTCGTCGCACGAAGCTGTAGTCGCTCTCGGCGTACTGCACGCGGTACTTTCGTGCGGGGTAGAGGCTCTGTTCGAAGGCCGTGCGCAGATCGATGCCCCAATCACGCAGCACGGCGACGGCGATCTCGGGGTCACTGAGCTGCTGGAAGACCCGGTAGTTGCGGCGCTGGGTCAGCAACCAGAGCTTGGGCTCGATGATGAGGCGGTAGGTGCCGAGCTGTTCGACGTCGATGCCGACGTGAACGCAGTCGGTGACGAGGCCACTCCAGGCCCGTTCCGCGAGGTCGCCGCGACGCAGGCGAAACCTCGCTTCGCGACCGACGACGGTGTCGAGGTCGACCCCGAGGTCTTCGCTCACCACTTCGAGCTCGACGCGGAAGAGGTGGTGAATGGCCTCTCGAACCGAGAAGCGGCGCACCTCGAAGACGGTGGGGTGATCGAGGTCGATGCCGAGGAGTTGGTCGCTCTTGCTCATCGACGATTACTCCGGGCGGACGAATTCAGACGTTTCGAAGCCACCGCGCGTGATCGTGGGGTGGGCATTTCGGAAGTTGGTCCACGCTTGCTCGTAGGCACGCGGATCGATCTCTTCGAGCCGGGGATGGGTGCCGAAGATGGTGTATTGCTGCGAAGCGTCGTAGAGGAAGCGATTCTGCCAGGCGTCTTCGAGGATGCCGGTCGCTTCGGTGGTCTGACGACGTAGCTCAGCCGCTTCGGCGGCGGCGGCTTCGGCCGCAGCGGCCGCGCGCTGCTCATCGGCCGTGGCCGGCGGAGCTCCCGTGGCAATGGTCTCCTCCAGCGCCGCCTGGCCCGGATTGAGGTAGAGCTTGGGACCGTCGAGCATGATGAAGTCGGGCATCATCAGCAGGCCGCTGATGGGCCACGCGCCTTCTTTGGGGGGAGGGCCGCCGCAATCGACGAGGAGGTGGTCTTCGGCCATGGAGGCGATGACCTTGGCCGAGGTGGTGTGGTTCTCGGCGCTCTCGAATTGTTGTGATGCTTCGGCACTGATCTGCTCGATGCTGCCGCGCACCACGTGCAGCTGGTTGGCGTAGACGTCGACGATGCGGTTCTCGCCGATCCGCTCCACCTGGCGTCCGCCCACGTCGACGACGTCGCTGGTGCCCACCTTCACACTTCGGTTGCCGCCCACGATGGTGTTGGCCGCGCTCCTGGCCACGATGTTGTGGTCGCGCTGGGCCTGGACGTACAGGCGCTCGCTCCCGAGCGTGTCGTCGAGCGTGACCTCGCTGCCGGCGAGGAGGTGGGTCGCGCCAGACGGCGACACCGCACCGAACCCGTTGTCCATGGCGGCCTGGAGGCGCTCGAGGTTCATCGGAACTTCGGGGAACGGCACATCGGGGAGGCTGTCGACGACCTCCGGAATGAGGGGTGGCCCCGCCGGCATGGGCGGAATGGCGCCTTCGTCTTCGACCCGGGGCAGCTCTGGCGGCAGCGGCGTCGGCATCGGAGGCGGCACGACCGTCACCGCCGAGGGGGACGGGACCGGGCCGAGCAACGTGTCGATGGGATCGGGCAAGAGTGGCAGCGCCATGGCGTCGACCACGAAGGCCGAGGCCAGTGCGCCCGAGAGCACTTGCGTCGCCATGCGCACGCCCTCCGGGAAGACTTGCGCGAAGGGCTGGTCGGTGCGGGACGGCGCGCTGCTCGTCAACGGTGGGGGCGGGGCGTCATCGTCTGTTGGGGAGGGGAACGACACGCCACCCGGTTGCGCGAGCTTGGCCAACATGCCGGCCGCCTGAGGGATGAGCTGCGCGAGCGGGGGCATGCGGTCGCCGAAGGTCTGCTCGGCCGCCTGGCCGAGAGCCTGCATGACGGCGTCTTGCGCGGCGTCCTTGCCGGCGGCGATGACCTGCTGCGCGAATTGTTTCAAGAACCCGGCCGGGTCTTGGTTCGACGTCTGAGAGCGAATCCCGCTGACGGTCTTGTGGTCGGGGAGGGCGTAGGGGACGGGGTTGGTCTTCGTGAAGACGCGTCCCATGACCACGGGGCGGTCTGGGTCCTGACCGAGGAAGTCGATCAGCACCTCTTGACCTACCCGCGGGATGTTGAGGGCACCGAAGCCGGCGCCTCCCCAGGGTTGATTCACGGGGACCCAGCACGAGCTCGTCTCGTCGCGGCTTCCTTCTCGGTCCCAATGGAATTGAACCCGAACGCGGGCGAACTCGTCGGTGTGGATGTCGTCGCCCGCCGAGCCCACCACGGTCGCACTCTCGATGCCGAGGGTGCGCGGCTTGGGTGTTTCGAGGGGTGGGTGCCAGGGTTGGTCGGCGAAAGTGGCTTCCACGCGGTGATGCCAGTCGCCCACCGCCGCGCCTTCGAGATGGCCCCGAAGCACGAGGAGCTCGCGGCCCAGATCCTCGCGAGGGTGGTCGAGCAAGGAGACCACCTGCCCCGGCGCGACATCGTGAGCGGAGGTCGAGAAGTGAATGCGCTGGGCGCGGCTGCGCTGAGCTACGAGCCGGCGTTCCACCTGTCGCTGGCCCATCTCCATGTCGATGCGCGCCGCACCGCGGTCGTCGGCGACCGGTGTGTCTCCGGGGGGCTGGGTCACGTAGAGAAAGGCGCCGTAGTTGTGGTGGAACCGCTCGAGCTGCGCTTCCAGACCATCGCGTGCCTCGGTCACCATCAGGGGGGTCTCGGGCTGGTGCCGATAGTCGACGTCGCGCTGGGTGTAGCGGCCAGGTCGGAGGTTTCGCGCGACCTCGACCTTGGTCACGATCTCTTGGATCTCGCCCTCCACCGGGGCGCTCACCCACGGGAGCGCGGCGTCGCGCGGGGCAGCTTGAGCAGCGCGGTACCGACCATGCTGAAGACCGCGAACGATCCGATGAACACAAGCCCCGACGGGATCCGCGTCTGCACCAGGCGCAGGTAGCCGCGCACGATCGCGGTCAATGCGAGGATCAGGAGAGCCGTGACGAGGATCGGCCAGTACCAGCAGAAGAGCACGCCCACCGACGCGGTGATCCGGGTGACGATCACGCCCGCGGAGTAGCGCGAGTGTCCTGAGTCAGCAATCTGCTTCAAAAGCAACGGCGCCCCCGAAGCCCGGTCTCCGCGTCGCTCCTCGGTCACGTATGCCCAATACGCTCCCTCGTCGCTCCTTGATCCGGGCTCCGCTGACGCCGTTCATTTTGAAGCAGATTGCTGACTCAGGACACTAGCCGGGGTCGCAGACGCCATCGCAGTAGTTCGTCGCTTGTCCGGTGAGGAAATACTGCGTGGCGGTTTGAACCGCGGCGGGCACGTCGGTGAGGCGCCCGTGCGGGTCTTCACCTTCGCGCATGGGCTCGTTGCCCAGGGGCTCGGGAGGAAGGCCGAAGTCGTACTCGACCAAGGCCGACCCCACCGGGCCCTCGACTTGTTCGAGCCCCCACACCTCGCGCGGGTTCTCGGCCAGCAGCGGCACCCCGATGGTGCGCGCCATGACGTGGGCTCCCAACGTGGAGACCTGGTGGTCACCGATCGCGTCGAGCAGCAACACTTGGTGGGACGGGGTGCCCGGCAAGGTGTCTTCGATGATGTGGCGCGAGAGCCCCGAGGGCTCGGCGCGGTCCCAAAGCAGCTGCACCAGTCCCAGCAGCATCTGCCGGTCGAATGCCTGGGGATAGGTGCTGGCGATGACGTCGGCGAAGGTGTCGAAGTTGACGCTTCGCTCGAGCAGCAGGTTGTAGGACTGGCCCGGGACCGCCAGCACGCCTCGGGTGACGTCGGTGGCCAGCGCCATGTAGCTGGCACCCATGATGCCGCCTTGGCTGCCGCCGTAGTAGTAGGTGTTCTCGCCGTCGAGCAGAGCATTGCCTTCGTGTTGCAAGGCAGGGTCGGTCACGATGCTGGTCCGCAGCATGCGGGTGGCGAGCAGGAAGTTGACCAGGGACTGCTGCAAGCGGTCGGGCAACGTGGCGAACTGGCTGAGGTTGCCGCTCTGCACGATGAGACCAACCAGCGTCGGGTCCTCGGAGGACATGCCGATCCAGTCGAGCCCCACGAACATGATGTTGGCGGCGTTGGACAGCTCGCCGAAGGCTGCGGCTTCGACTTGGGAGCGGTTGCCGAACAGGCCGTGCCCAAACAGCACCCCGGGTGCGGGAGCGGCTTGGGCGGAATAGGGGACCATGATGGTGAACCCGTAGGTCGCGGGGCCGTTTTGTTGCGGCATGCCGTCTTCGGCCAACACGAGCAGCCCACCGGGGCCGGGCTCGTCGAGGAACAACGGCACTTCGATCTGCCCCCGGATCCGGCGGAAGATGTGCTCGGAGACGTCGTCGTCCACCGACTCGATGGTGTACGACGGCCCATCGCCAACAGCCTCGAGCGCCGCGTCCCGCATCGCGAGCACTCGGCCGTTGGTGTCTTCACGGCTGGCCACGGTGAAGTCCCAGGCCAACTGGAGGCTGTCCCGGCTGGCGCCGGCGTCTTCGAGCTGGGCGAAGATGTCGATG
>JAUHZF010000525.1 GCA_030426145.1 Polyangia bacterium | reverse complement strand
CACCGAGAAGGCGGCCACGAATCGCGAAGACAACAACCAGGTCACCTTCGAGGTCGACCTGCGGGCCAACAAGATCCAGATCCGCACCGCGGTCGAGCAGCTCTTCGGCGTCAAGGTGACGTCGGTGAACACCTCGGTCATGCGCGGCAAGGAGCGTCGGATGGGCCGAGGCTACGGCAAGCTTCAGAATTGGAAGAAGGCCGTCGTCACCCTGCGCCCCGGCGATGACATTCAGTTCTACGACGAGGAGGACGCTGGCGGCGACGAGGAGGAGTGATCCTCTGCGTTACCGATTAGCCCCCTCTTGAGGAGATCCCACCATGGGTATCAAGAAGTTCAAGCCGACCTCCCCCGCGCGCCGCTTCTACCAGGCCAGCGACTTCAAGGACATCACCACCGATGAGCCCGAGAAGACGCTGATCGAGAAGAAGAGCAAGACGGGTGGACGCAACAACCGCGGCCGCATCACCTCGCGTTTCCGGGGTGGTGGCCACAAGCAGCGCTACCGCGTCATCGACTTCAAGCGCGACAAGATCGGCGTGCCCGCCAACGTCGCGACGGTGGAGTACGACCCCAACCGCACCGCCCGCATCGCCCTGTTGCACTACGCGGACGGCGAGAAGCGCTACATCCTCTGCCCCGACGGCCTCGGCGTGGGCGACCAGGTGCTCTCGAGCATGAACGCGGACATCAAGCCGGGGAACTGCCTCCGGATCCGCCACATCCCGCCGGGCACCACGATCCACAACATCGAGATGCGCAAGGGCAAGGGCGCCCAGATGGTCCGCTCCGCCGGTACCGCTGCGCAGCTCATGGCCAAGGACGGGGACTACGCCCAGATCCGACTCCCCTCGGGAGAGATCCGGCGCATCCACCTCGACTGTCGCGCCACCGTGGGTCAGGTCTCCTTCTCGGAGCACGCCAACATCAGCCTCGGCAAGGCCGGTCGTACCCGCTGGCTCGGCCGTCGCCCCCACAACCGCGGCGTCACCATGAACCCCGTCGACCACCCGATGGGTGGTGGTGAGGGTCGCAGCAGCGGTGGTCGTCACCCCTGCTCGCCTTGGGGTCAGCTGGCCAAGGGCCTCAAGACCCGCAAGAACAAGCGGACCGACAAGATGATCGTGCGCAACCGCAAGCGCCGGAAGTAACCACAGGAGCCACGAAGAATGCCCCGTAGCATCAAAAAGGGTCCGTTCGTCGACGGGCACCTCATGGACAAGATCGACAAGGCCGTCGAGAACAACGACCGCAAGGCCATCAAGACCTGGTCGCGTCGCTCGACGATCATCCCCGAGGCCGTCGGCCTCACCTTCGCCGTGCACAACGGCCGCAAGTTCGTCCCGGTCTTCGTGACCGAGAACATGGTCGGTCACAAGCTCGGCGAGTTCGCGCCCACGCGCACCTACCACGGCCACGCGGCCGACAAGAAGGCCAAGCGCCGCTGAGCCGCTGAGGTCTTGCCTCGAGAGCCCCGCTTTCTCACGAGAGCGGGGCTTTCGGCATTTGGGGGACGCCCAGGCTAAGGGTCGCCACACGCAGCCGCGCAGCCGTTCACGCGGCAAGCGATGAGGTCCTCGTCGAGGGTCGTGAGCTCGCAGGCCGCGGGGTCACCCCCGTTGATGCACGCTACGCAATCAGCGTCATTCCCACACGCCACGTAGTCGGTGCAACAGGCCGCCTCCAGGCAGTCACGGCACTCGGTCTTTGCGACCTCATGGATGCCGGAGTTACACAGCTCCAGCCCGCAATCGGTCCGACACGATGCGCCGAGACAGGCGTAGACCGCCTCATCCAAGGTCGTCGCGTCGCACGCCGGCTCCCCTCCAGTGCCGAACAGGCAGCTCCGGCAGGTCGAGTCCTCGATGCAGTCGAGGGTGGGCGCGCAGCAGCTCGCTTCGAGGCAACCGTAACAATCGGACGAGTCGTTGTCGTAAACCCCGTACTCGTTCTCGCAGAGGAAAACCCCTGGCGGTGGAGGACCACTACCGACCGTCGGGGGCGGGCCGTACGTGCTGACCACCGCATACCCACTGGTGTAGTTGCCGGAGCCGTCCGACGGCGCTCCGCCTGAGCCACTGGTCGCGCTCGCGCCCCCGGCCCCGTCCTGTTCTGCGGGTGGGTCGGGCTCGCAGCCGATGCCCGTCATGCCGAAGGTCACGGTGGCCGCGAGCCCCATGGCGAGCGCCGCCGCGGCGCGCGCGATCGGACGCTGCGGTGTGGCCGAGAGGGACGCTCCACAGAAGGGGCACGACACCTCCTCGCCCCGCACGTGACAGGCGCAATCTGGGCAGGCGAGTAAGCCAGGCATGCGAGGAGGATATCCATGGGCCACTCCGATGGCAACGAACCCCATCGCGGGCGCTATGCTTTGGCCCATGCGCGAGATGCAGCGAGCCCTGCGCGCCGAAGACGGTGACCGTCCGCGACCTCTGTTCGTGGTTTGGGAGCTGACCCTTCGCTGCGATCAGGCGTGTGGCCATTGCGGGTCACGCGCGATGCGTGCGCGGCCGGTCGAGCTGAGCACCGAAGCGTGCTTCGAAGTGGCGGCCTCCCTCGCGCGCCTCGGGGCACGCGAGGTCGCCGTGATCGGAGGCGAAGCCTACCTCCGCGACGACCTGGAGGAGATCGTGGCGGAGCTTACGCGCCTCGGTATGCGCGTGAGCATGCAGACCGGCGGTCGAGGCGTGACGCGGGAGATGTGCGAGCGACTGAAAGCGGCGGGGATGAAGAGCTTCGGCGTGTCCGTCGATGGACCGGCGAAAGCCCACGACCAGATACGTGGCAGCCTCGGGAGCCACGCGGCCGCGCTGCGCGCCCTTCGACGCGCGCGTGAGGCGGGCATGATCGTGTCCGCCAACACCCAGGTGAACATGCTCACCCACGACAAGCTGCGCGAGACGGCCACCGAGCTTCAGGACCACGGCATCCAGAGCTGGCAGGTTCAGTTGACCGGACCACTGGGGCGCGCGGCCGACCGACCGCACTGGATCCTCGAGCCGTGGCGCATCGTGCCCGTCATCGACACGCTGGCCGCGATCCAGCTCGACGCCATCGAGCGCGGAGTCGTGGATGACTTCGGGGTGCCGTTCAACATCGTGGCCAACAACAACATCGGCTACTACGGCCCCCACGAGCTGGTGCTCCGGTCCCGTCCCGGGGGCCAGGAGGCCCACTGGACGGGCTGCCAAGCGGGCGTGTTTCTGATGGGCATCGAGTCCGACGGAAAGGTGAAGGGCTGCCCCACCCTGCCGTCCGCCTCGTACACCGGGGGCAACGTACGCGACGTGACGCTCGAACAGATCTGGGGGCACAGCCAAACGGTGCACTTCAACCAGCACCGCGGCGTGGACGAGCTCTGGGGGTACTGCAAGGGCTGCTACTACGCAGAGCAGTGCCGGGGCGGTTGTTCCTGGACCGCGCACAGCGCCCTCGGACGTCGGGGCAACATGCCGTGGTGCTACCACCGCGTGACGCAGCTCAAACGAAAGGGGATTCGCGAACGTCTGGTCCCCGTCGAGCGCGCCCCCAACCTGCCCTACGACCATGGCCGCTTCGAGCTGGTCGAAGAACCATGGCCGGACGACTGAACCACCGGTCGAAGCCGCCTGCGAGCCAGCGCACCCATCATTCGACCCTCGCCGCGTGACGGTTCGCGGTCTGCTTCCGTTTCAATCGGGCATGCAGACCAAGCCGCCACGCCCGCCGCCCCATCCGACCCCAGACGCTGGCCAGAGCCCGGCTTGCACGCCCGACGCCCGCCGTCCTAGCGTGGCCGGAATGAAGCGTGTCTTGATGCTGGCCGTAACGTGTTGCTCACTCTCCGGGTGTTGGCTCTTCGGTGCCAACAAGCCCGCTCGAGATGGGCAGGCCACCTCCACCGGTTCCGATGGTTCGACCGATACGGCGGACGGCGTCGACGCGTCCGCCCTCGCGGCGCCCGAAGGCCTTCCCGACATGGGGTGGTTGGGCACGAGCCCGAACGACTGGGCCCCCGCCTTCGTCGCCGGGACCACGAGACAGACGCCAAAGGACGACGTCATGTCTGCCTTGAAGAACATGTCGGTGGTCACGCCCCCCGACTGGAACGAGGACATCGTCTTCGTCGAGATCGCTCCCGACGGTCGAGACGCCTATCCCGGTCTCCATCGGGCGAGGCTCTCTTTCCACCGCGACAAGGAAACGAAGCAGCACCAACCCTACGCGGCGACGATCCACTTCAGCCGCAGCATCAAGTTCGAGCCCGCACTGCGCGCCTATTTGCTGCATCACATGGCGGTCCGGTACGGCGAGGTCGACGACCCCGAAGACGACCACGTGATCATCACCGACTCGGAAACGCTGACCCAGGTGTCGATCAACAAGGACGTTCACGGGGCCACGGTCATGGAGATCCACTTCCCGCGCGAGAAGCTGACCGGTCGGCGGCTCCGTTCGGTACCGGCTCCTGAGTACCCGCCGCTGAAGAAGATCGCCGAAGACGAATTCGCTCCCCCAGAGGGTCTCCCCGACGGGCGGAAAGTGTTGGGCCTCGACCCCAACCGGTGGGCCTTTGCCTTCCTTCCCGAGATGACCACGCGCACCACCGACGAAGAGGCCTTCGCCGCCATCGAAGAAGCGGGCTTCCGCATGGTGGGTCGCCCGGGCCCGCAGAAATACGTGAAGGTCCGCTTCGTGCCCAAGACCCCCGATGTGGCCCCGGGTGTGAAGCTCCTCTTGGTGGCCGTCGAGCAGTCCGAAGGTAGTGAGCAGCGCACCCTGCAATGGATCACGGCCACCATGGCCCCCGGCCCGAGTCGAAACCCCGCTTGGGTGGACCACATGGTCGCGCTGGCCGAGCTCAACTTCGGCACCGGCGACAACCCCGAGCGTTCGAAGGAGATGAGCTACGTCGAAGACAACTTCGTCGGCACCACGCTCTCGATGAAACCCTCGGGCATGGAGATCCAGCTCAGCCCGCCGGTGGTCCCTTTCTGAGGTTCAGGCAGACCCGTGGCCTGGCATGGGGAGCTCGACCTAAACGGCAGCCTGCGGCGCGACCAGCGACTTCGACACGTACGAGCTTCCGCCGCAGGCGCCAGAACCCGGGGTCATTGGGTCGTCCTCGTTCGAGGTTCGAGGTTCGAGGTTCGAGGTTCGAGGTTCGAGGTTCGAGGTTCGAGGTTCGAGGTTCGAGGTTCGAGGTTCGAGGTTCTCGAGCACGAGACCGAGCACGAGACCGAGCACGAGACCGAGCACGAGACCGAGCACGAGACCGAGCACGAGA
>JAUHZF010000119.1 GCA_030426145.1 Polyangia bacterium | reverse complement strand
ATGCAGACGCTGGCCAGCAGCTCCGAGGTCGACATCCCGGCCCAACCGGCCCTCGCGGAAACGGCGACCACCGTGGTCGATGCCGAGCTCGACGACGTCTTCACCACCTACGCCAAGCTCCCCACGCTGGGTTTGAGCGCGGGCTATCGCTTCTGAGGGAAGAAACGAATGCCGAGGTCGCTCACGGCGCTTCAGGAAGAGCTTGCCGAACTACACGACCGCCTCGGCCGCCTCCGCGCCATCGCCGCCGTGATGCCGACATCGGAGCCACCACCTGCCCCCGAAGCCATGGCGGCCCCGGCCCCGGCCTCAGCCGAGTGATGGCGAGCTTCAACGCGCCGCAGGAGCGTCGGACAGGGGAACGGGAACGAGACTGATGGTGTGGGCCGACAGCGCCCAGAGCGCACCGGGCGACAGCCGCCCCAGCGGAGCCGTCGTACGTGGAGGCCCCGCTGGATCATCCCAATCGGCCACGTGCTCGAGGGCTTCGGCCGCCGCATCCGCGGACTGGAACCGCCGTTCAGGGCTCTTCTCCAGGCATCGCTGAATCACCTCCGCGAGCGCATCGGGGCACGCGAGCCGTCGCGCACGCGGGTCGGGCACTGGGGCTTCGAGGTGAAGCCGCATGGTGCTCAGCGGCGCCGGAGCCGAGAAAGGCACGTCGCCGGTGACCATGGCGTAGAGGATGCAGCCGAGCGCATAGATGTCGGAGCGCGCATCGACGGGCCGCGCAGCGATCTGCTCTGGCGACATGTAGTGGGGCGTACCCAGTACAGCGCCCTGCTGGGTGATCCGCTCCCCCGTCGTCAGCTTTGCGATGCCGAAGTCGACCAGCTTGCAGCGTGGCCCGTGCGACATCTCGACGACCATCACGTTCGATGGCTTCAGGTCGCGATGCACGGCGTCGGCCCGATGCACGGCCGAGAGCCCATGGGCCATCTCGGCTCCGCGTCGGCATGCCTCGTCGATGGGGAGCGGGCCCCGCTGGATACGGTCGGCGAGCGTCTCCCCATCGAGGTACTCCATCACGTAGAAGGGACGCCCATCGTCGAGCTTGCCGGTGTCGACCACGGCGACCACGTGCGGACTGTCGATGGCTGCCGCCAATCGAATTTCCCGCTGGAATCGCGACCTCAGGGCTCGACGGGATGCCGCAGAGGTTCGCATGACCTTGAGCGCCAAGAGTCGGTCGAGCACGGGATGTCGAACGCGGTAGATCCGCCCCATCCCTCCCATCGCGATCTGAGCTTCGACGAGGTAGCGCTCTGCCACCAGCTGTCCCACGAGCGGATCGACCATCTCGCACGGACGAACGGCCGGTCCCATGAGATCTTGAGCGGAATCGACGCCGATCGGGACCCGCGACTACTTCTGCAGGTTCCGCTGGCGGGCCCGGGTCAGCATGCGGATGTAGAGCGCACCCTGGGCCTTGGTCGGGGGCCCCTCGATGCCGAGCAGTGCCCCTCCGCCGGCCGTGTGTGCGCAGCGTGTCGCCTCGCCGTATTTCTCCAAGGCCACCGCGATGGCGTCGTCGTTCTTCGCGGCGGCGAGGGCCGCGAGCGCGGGGTCGAGCTCACACGTGCGCAGAAGCGGTGGCGTGGTCAGGGGCGGCGGCTGGGCGCAGCATCGGCTGCGAAGGAGCGTCATGGCCGCGAGGCGGTACCATCCGAGCTGAGACCAATCGCGGGCGGCTTCGGTGACGATCCCACCCCCGCCCTCACTGAGCGCGAGGGTGATGACCTGGTCGACCTTGCCCGCGGCGAGCTCACGACACGGGAAGTCACGCCGCACGGGCCGTGAGAACGCATCATCGGAGAAGTACGGGCTCAGACAGGCCGTGAGGTCTTCGGTTCGTCCGCCTGCCCCCGAGGTGCTGGTCGGGACCGCCGCGGGCGGCGTCGCCGTGCCCGGCGCGGGGCTGGTACCTGTCGGCGCGGGGGCGCTCGGGGCGAGAGGCGGCCGCGTCGACGGTGCCGTCGGCTTCGCGCCGCCACGAAGGGCGAAGGCGGCGATGATGGCCACCAGCCCGACAGCCACGAGCCCTGCGATCACCATCCGGGTGCGTTGATCGACGGGTGCGTCCGCGCCGCCCCGAGCCCCCACGTCGCGGAGCCGCGTCGCGGGCGGCGGCATGCTCGTGGTGGGTGCCTCCACCATCAGCGGGGGCAGGTCGGCGATGGCGGGGCTGAAGTCCTGAAGCCCGGCCACGACCTCCTCGATGATGGTCGCCCGGTCACGATGGGACAGGAGCCGATCCACCACCGGCTGCATGACGTCGAGGTCACTGTTGTGCACGGCGATAGGCGTCGGCGGACGCAGCGTGTCGCCGTCTTCGACCTGCCCGTGCGCACCTTCCGGGTAGGGGTGCTTGCCCGTCAGCAGAAAGTACAGGATGACGCCGAGCGCCCAGACGTCGTCCTCTTTGCTGGGCTTCCCGTCCGCACCACGCTCGAGGCTGTGGAACGCGGGCTGGTTCTCGAGCCGAGACGCCCACACGAGCACGCCGTCCGAGGTGCAATCCGCGAGGTCGATCGCGATCGCCTCGAGGCTGAGCCGACCGTGCGCGCGGTTCGAGCGATGCAGCTCCCAAACGCTGAGTGCGGCGCGTAGGGTCCACCCGATAGCGTCGCGCACCCGCAGCGGACCGACCCGCTCCACGAGCTCTGCGAGGGTTTGCACGGGCCAGCATGTAACACGAAGGGGCCTGGAGCCGGAACGGAACGGCAAAGCGTGCCCGCAGACGGCCGCGCACTTGGCCCACCGCGCGCACGCGTGTCAGACCCTGGGCTATGGGGAGCGCGCATCGTCGTACCGCCCTCGTCGGACTCGCGGCCGGCGTCGGGTTCACCGTCGTCGCCGTCGCGTGTGACCTCTCCGACCGCGAGCGCCGAGACTTCTCGGCCGCGGGCGACAACGAAGGCCCTTCGGTGGGTGCGGCCATCGGGCAGAACGACCCGACGGGAAGCGGTGGTAACGGCGGCGTCGGGGGGCTCGGCGGCGCGGGAGGCGACGGCGGCGCGGGGGGCGTTCTCTCGACGTGCGACCAGTCGGGCGCGTGCAGCACCTGCCTGCAATGCACCTACTTCAGCCTCTGCTCCGAGCTCCAGATCGACTGCAACAACGACTTGGATTGCCTCCAATCGCTCAACTGCATGCGCAACTGTGGTCTCTCCTGCGGCTACGAAGGGGTCTGCTACCAGACCTGTCGACAGCAGAACTGCTCGCTGCTCCCCGGCTTCGCGTTCGCGCAGACCACGCTCGACTGCATCTGTCGCGATGGGTGCGCCAGCGACTGCAGCGTCGACCGACAAGCCGATTGCACGCGACTGCTCCCGTGACGGCTCAGTCCGCCGCGACGCCTTTGAGCATCATGTCGACCAGACTCTGAATCACCGAAGGGGGATCGAAGGCGAGCTCTCCCTCGAGCGCGGCCGCGAGGATGGCCTCGACCGCACCGACGACGGCGAGGGCGGTCACGGCCGGCGGCAATGGGCGCAGCAGGGCGCGAGCGTGGGCCGCCTCGGTCAACGAAATGGCCCCTTCTCGCACCCGCGAGGCCAGCGTGCGGATCGGCCTACGTGCGCCCTCGTCGGGTCCCCGATGCTCTTGCAGGTAGAGTCGGACGACCTCGGGGTTGAGGGTGAAAGCCGCGGCGAGGTCGCCGGCGAGGGCCTCGTAGGCGCCGAAGAGCGCAGCCGGCCCCTCGGCCGCTTCGATGGCCTCCGCGCAGCCGTCGAGCGCCGCGTCGAGGGCCTCCGCGAAGGGCGCAAAGAGGGTCGCCACGAGCTGCTCCTTGTCTTCGAAGTACCGATAGAAGCTGCCCTTGGCCACCCCAGCCCCCTGGGTGATGGCGTCGACGGTGGTCGTCTCGAGGCCTCGCGACAGGAAGAGCGGGAGCGCGGCATCGCAGAGCGCCGCCGTACGCTGCTGACGATTGCGGGCTCGTGCCCCGCCCGCGGGGCCTGGCCGCTGCTCGGGCAGCTTTCCTGGTGGATAGCGTCTTGACAAAGGGGTCTCCGTGAAGAAAAACATGACTACATGGTCACGCTTTCTCCAGTGGCCCTCGAACGTGGTGACGTGAGGACGAGATGATGATGCGAGCTCTGAAGTGGGGGGGCCGTTTGCTCTCCGTGGGTGCAGCGGTCGTGGCCTCGAACGGGATGGAGTGGGTGCTACACAAATACGTCCTGCACGATCTGGGCAAGGACAAGCGCAGTTTCTGGAGCTTTCACTGGCACGAGCACCACCGAGCGTCTCGTCAACACGACTTCGTCGACCCCGACTACCAGCGGGGCGTCTTAGGGTGGCACGCGCAAGGGCGCGAGGCCCTCGGCCTGCTCGGCATCGGCGCCGCGATGGCTCCCCTCGCCCCGCGCGCACCGTGGTTCTTCGGCACGATGGTCGCGTGTGGGCTCCGCTACTACTACCTGCACAAGAAGTCGCACCTCGACCCGGCGTGGGCGCGCGAGCACCTGGCCTGGCACTACGACCACCACATGGGGCCCAACCAGAACGCGAACTGGTGTGTGACCAATCCCTGGTTCGACGAGTGGCTCGGCACCCGCATCCCCTACGTGGGCACGGAGCGCGAGGCGAAGGACATCGCCCGACGCGAGAAGAAGGCGGCGGCGTCGTCAAAGGTCGCGGTCGACCAGCCCCACCTCGCGTAGCGAGGTCGCGAGAGGGTCGTCGGCGTGCAGGAGGAGCCGCGTGAGCCCCAGCTCTCCGAGCGCGGCGAGCGCGGCCCGCAAGGTGCCACGCCGCTCGCGTCCGCGCGGCACCGACAGGGGCCCCTCGCCGTGATGCAGGCGCCAGCGTCCCTCCTCGATGACGGTGTGAAGGTCGTCGAGCGCCATGGCCACCGCCGGTTGTGTGACGTCGGCGAAAGACGGGTGCGCCAGCACGGCGTCCCATCCCCGTGAGAGGGACCGGAGGGCATCCCCCCGGACCGCGGTCACACCCACGAGAGGGCGACCGTGGCGCAGGCGATGAAAGAAGCCCGCGTTCACCTCTTCGGCCTCGGCGCGAAGCATGCCCACCTCTACCGCGATGCCGGCTTCGGCGAGCTGAGCGCGCCCTTTTCCATCGACCCGTGGGTCGGGGTCACGCACCGCCATCACCACGCGCCCAACGCGCGCCTCGACGAGCGCATCACTGCAAGGCGGCGTCCGTCCCCAGTGACTGCACGGCTCCAGGGTCACGTAGACGGTGGCCCCTCGTGCGCGCGCCCCGGCCTGCTCGAGCGCGACCGGCTCCGCATGAGGTCGGCCGCCGTCCGCGGTGCGCCCTTCCCCCACCACGCGTCCATCACGCACGATGACGCAGCCAACCGAAGGATTCGGCCACACCCGCCCGAGTCCCTCGGTTGCCAACTCCAGGGCGCGGCGCATCGGTTGCTCGGGGGGGGCGTCGCTCACGGTGACGGGAACCTAGGGGTCCGCGTTGCGCCAGGCAAGCCGATCGAAAAACCGGGTTGCACGGACCCAGGCTTTTGGGTAAACACCCTCCTCCCAGCGGGTCATTAGCTCAATTGGTAGAGCAGTGGACTCTTAATCCATTGGCTGAAGGTTCAAGTCCTTCATGACCCACCACGAGGCGCCTCCCAGCGAGGCGCCTCGTCGGTTTTGTGGCCTAGACCCAATGCTCGCGGAGCCTAGACCCAGTGCTCGCTCCCCCAAGAGGAGACGGAGCAGGGCGAGTCGAGGTGTAGCGAGCCCACGAGAACGTATCTAGGGGCGCCAGAAGGCGTCTCCCATCTCGGGCGAGAGCTTGACGAGCACGCCCCGCAGATGCGCGTGCTTGCGTCGGAGAACCAGGTCCTCGCGGAGTCTCGCTGCAAGCCACCTGGGTCTGGTCATCATCGCCGCGAACAGCTCGGCCTTGTCTTCTTCGAGCGCGCTCATGGCGTAGAGCGAGACGAAGCCGTCGAGCTCACGCAGCGAGCCTGCACTCGGCCCCCGCACACTCCGCCCGCCCGCGCCGTAGGTGAACCCCTCGGGGTTGAGGGACGACCAGTCGGCGTCGATGGTGACGAGGTCGTCTTCGGCGTAGTCGGCGAAGTGGAACACCTCATGGTGCAGGAGCCGCGGCAGGTAGTCCCCTTCGGCGGCCACATCGAACAACAGGCTGTGCTTCACGTTGGGCAGAGATGGGATGTCATGCCCGGACTCGCGTAGCCCTGCACAGAGGACGACGCGCCACAGGCCGGCGGCGCGGAGAAAGGACGGCGGGTAGCGCCGGAGCTCGTCCGCGACGCGCACCAAGACACGGGCCGTCTGGTCATCCGTAGGTCGTTCAGCCAGCACCTCGCCGTTGGGCAGCGTCATCGTGAACGATGAGGACGCCACCATCAGCTCGACCCCGTGGCTGACCTTCAGCGACACGGCCACCTCCGCGAGCGCGGATGACGACGGGGGCGCAAAGCCCATCTCCACGAGCTCGCCCCGGGCATCTTCGTCGGCCATGCGCTCGTGGGCCTCGGCCCGCGACGTCGTCCGCGTCGTCTCCGCCACCAGCCCCGTCCCCGCCGTGGCCAGCAAGGCCACCAAGAACGTCAGCCCCATGGGCCCAACCCGACGCGGACGCGGCTCTTCCTCCGACTCCACGTCTTGGAGACTAGCCCAATGTTTGGTTCCGGGTTCGAGGTTCCGGGTTCGAGGCTCGAGGTTCCGGGTTCGAGGTTCGAGGTTCCGGGTTCGAGGTTCGAGGCTCGAGGTCGAGGTCGAGGTTCGAGGTTCGAGGCTCGAGGTTCGAGATTCGAGGTTCGAGGTTCGAGGTTCGAGGTCGAGGTCGAGGTCGAGGTCGAGGTCGAGGTCGAGGTCGAGAGCGAGAGCGAGACCGAGGCCGAGACCGCCGATTCAAGCCGTGGCCGTGCTGGCCGTTGTATGAGGGCATGAGCCCCGTTGATGCTGCGTCCGGAACCTACACCTCTCAGGCTGCGGTGGCTGTGGCCGCCAAGCAGCTCGAGAACACCAAGCTCGAGGGCGAGATGGCCAACAAGCTGATTCAGCTGGCCTCTCAGCCTGCGCAGGGGGCGCCGCCGCCGTCAGACGGAACCCGTGGCACGCTCGTGAACACCTACGCGTGATGGATCGCTTCGACGAATACCTCGCCGACGCCCTTCGCGCCGACGTCGACGCGGCGCTGCGAGGGCCGGGGCGTGACGCCGCGTTCGGTGACGTCGTGCGACGGGCAGAGTTGGAGCGCCCCCGAAACCCAGCCATTCCAGCCTGTTACCTCACGCTTGGGCTGGCGCGCGTGGAGCGCGACCCCGAGGCCCTCCGGCGTGCCTTCCGCCGACAGGCGCGCCACGCTCACCCTGACGGGGGTGGAACGCACGAGGGCTTCCTGAGCCTCCAGCAGGCCTACGCCGAAGCGCTCGCACGCTCGGCGCGTCGGGCCGCCTGAGCCCTACAAATGGGCAGGAAAATGTCCATCCAGGGACACGGCGGATCCAATTCCACTGACCGCGGACAGATCGGTCCAGAGCGTCATTTCTTCAGACATTTCATGAGCGTGTACGCGTAGGGGTTACATCTACCTACGAATCCTCACCGTGGCCCGGAGCTTGCACTATGGGCGCCCGAGCGGTTTCAACACCGCGCGGGAGAGGGAGATACGGGAGGAAAAATGCGTACCCATCAGAAGCTTACGGCGTTGTGCACCGTCCTTGGAATCGTGGCTGCTAGCCACACGGCGAGTGCCCAGCAGCTCCGCTACTCGACGACCACGTCGGGCGGCATCAAGTCCACCGGCAACACGCTCGGATTGAGCAAGGCCTTCAACGAGAACGGCCCCGGCACCCAGGACTCGATCGGCACCTTCATCTCGCTGAATGCGCAGAGCGTCGACAACGACCCGCTCAACCTCGCGAACCCCTACCCGCTCAGCACCACCTTCGACTGGACGCAGAATGGCTCTGAGGGTGGCCCCCTCAACTTCGCCATCGACGACGACGTCCTCTACGCAGAGCTCGTCTGGGCGGGCAGCTACAACTACGGCGAGAACGTCTCGGCCTTCCTGGAGGATCCCGTCACCCTCAGCGTGGGCGGCAACAGCATCCAGGTCACCCCCGACCCGACGACCGGCATCACCATCGCCGAGACCTCGTACACCAACTTCGCGGCCAACTACTACATCCGCTCGGCCGACGTGACGGCCTTCGTTCAGGCCAACCGCAGCGGTACCTACGCCGTCTCCGGCGTGCCCGCGACGCAGACCGACACCATCAACAGCCTCAACGCGGCCGGTTGGACCCTCATCGTCGCCTACCGCGGCGAGGGCGAGCCCATCCGCAACCTCTCGGTCTTCGTCGGCGGCTCTTTCGTCGATGAGGACGCAACCCAGGACTACACGGTCAGCGGCTTCTGCGCCCCGCCGTTCGGCGCCGTCGAAGGCAAGGCCGTCATCGCCACCCTCGAGGGCGACGCCGACCTCGCTGGCGACAGCCTCTCGATCGCCCGGACCATCAACGACCCGTTCGCCTCGCTGTCGGGCCCCAACAACCCGCTGCAGAACTTCTTCGGCTCGCAGATCAACGGGCGCGACGGCAACCTGAACACCGCGGGCAGCTTCGGCACGATGAACCACGACCCGTTCAACGAGACGATGGTCGCCGGCGGCCGTCAGGGTTGGGACCTCACCACGGTGAACCTGTCCTCGATGGACAACCAGCTCGAGAACGGCCAGACCTCGGCCGTGCTGCGCACCGAGACCACGGGCGACTCCTTCGTTCCCAGCGCGGTCGCCCTCGCCATCGACGTCAAGGCGCCCGAGTTCCAAGACTCGAGCACCGTGGCCATGCCCTCGATGGTTCAGATGGGCGACACCATCACCGTCACCGCCACCCTGAAGAACACCGGTGAGGCAGCAGCCAACGATCTGCTCTTCGTGCTGCCCCTCGAAGCCGGCCTCAAGCTCATCAGCTACGAGACCGATGGCATGCCCGGCGACGCGGACGGCAACCCCGTCACGGCGCAAGACCTCACCAGCGGCGTGCCGACCGGCGTGCTCGACATCAACATGTCGACCACCATCGAGCTCACCGTCGAGGTCATCGGGCCGCCGGCCGTAGGCGACAACTTCGCCTTCCGTCCCGCCTGGGAGCACAACTTCGTGACGTGCGACGGCGACCCGCCCATCCCGGAGTCGGTCAGCCCCGATCCCGCCCTCGTGGCCTACAGCGATGATGTGGGCGGCACGGGCGGAAGCGGCCCGGCCTCGAGCTCGAGCAGCGCGGGCGTCGGCGGTGGTGCCACCACCGGCGCGGGCGGCAGCGGCATCGAGCCGGAGCAGATCGAAGAGGACGGCGGCTGCGGCTGCAGCACCCCCGGGCAGGAGCAGTCGAGCGGCTGGCCGGCGCTCCTCGGCCTCGTGGCCGCGGCCTTCGCGGGTCTGCGTCGCCGCCGGTGAGCCATGCTCAGCATGACGGGCTTCGGCGTGGGCCGGGCGCTGCTTCGCGGCGCCGGTGACGTCACGGTCGAAGCCCGTTCGGTCAATCACAAGTACCTCGACTTGCGCGTTCACCTCCCGGACGCCCTGTCGGGGTTCTCGCTCTTTGTAGAGCAGCGTGCACGCCAGCGGATCCAGCGGGGCCGCTTCGACCTACGCGTCCGTTTGGAGGAGCGCGGCGACGAGGTCACGCTCGATACCGCACGGGCCCGAGGGGCCTTCGAAGCCCTCGCCAAGCTCCGCGACGAGCTCGCGCCGGGCGAGCCGCTTCCCCTCGCCCTCCTCGGCTCGGTGCCCGACCTCTTTCGTGGCCCGCCCGTCGAGCGTTCAGAGACGGAGGCCATCCTCGGCGGCGCCGTCGACGAAGCCCTCACGCAGCTCGAGGCCATGCGTGCGCGCGAAGGCGTCGCCCTCGCGGACGAGCTGAAGCGCCACCTCGACCTCATGCGCGCCGAGGTCCGGTCCATCGCCGCGCACGCGGCTGGTACCCCCGAGCGACAGCGCGACCGGCTGCGCGAGCGCATCGCACGACTCCTCGCCGACACGGAGATCGAGCTCGACCGCGGTCGCCTGGAGCAAGAGGTCGCGCTCCTCGCCGATCGCAGCGACATCACCGAAGAGCTGGTCCGCCTCGAGGCCCATTTCGACCAGGCCACCGAGATGCTCCAGGCCGAGGGCCACGTGGGCCGAAAGCTCGACTTCCTGTGTCAGGAGATGACCCGCGAGGTGAACACCATCGGCAGCAAGAGCCCCGACGCGACCATCGCGCACGCCGTGGTCGAGCTCAAAGCGGGCGTGGGACGCCTACGCGAGCAAGTTCAGAACGTCGCCTGAGGTCAGTTGTTGACCTGAACGCCCGACGCCGCGAACTGAAAGCTGAACCGGACTGCGTCGGCGCACCCCGGGGTCCAAGGGGCGTTGGTGGCCGCGCACCAGTCCCCCGGGAAGAGGATCTCGCCGTTGTTGTTGCGGCGGCATCGCTTTGGGTTGCTACCTTCGATGAAGTTGCCCATGCCGTTGGCGAGACGGGCGCAGAGGGTCTCGTTGAGGAAGCCGTTGAAGGCGTTGATCACGACGCTCTCCGCATCCTCGAGAGTGACGAAGCCCTCGGCCTTTCCACCGTTGAGGAACGCGTAGACGCCGTCGTTCTCGTCCGGGTAACAACCGTTGTTCGGGTCGAGACCGAACGCGTTGTAGCTGCCGATGCAGTTCTGGTCGTCCGACAGCTGCACCTCGTAGAGGCGCCCCTCCCGCAAAGGGACGAGAATGACGTCGGAGCCGTCTTGGTTGACGTAGAGCGGCAAGGTGATGGCGCCGAGCTCGGCCTCGAAACTGCCATCGTCGCCGAGGGTGGCGTCGAAGAGCACCGGCTGAACCGGAAAACCCTGAATGTTCTCGTTCACGAAATCGTAGCCGTCGTGCGGGTCGCTCACGTACTTGGCGACGCCGGCCCGACCCTGCTGACTCGAGCGATCGATCTCGACGATCATGTTGATGGTCCCACCGCCGTTCAACCGACACTCGGGCAGGTTGAGCCCGAACGCATCGTTGACGAGGAGCCCCTCGGTGGTGTCGGACTTGAAGGCGTCGGGCAGCGCGACCACCACCTGGCTCAAACGCATGGCGAAGACGTCTTTGCCGCGGTTGTCGACGATGGCGACGCAGTCGGAGTCGACCGCCGTGCACACGGGGTCGGTCTGCGCGCAGGGACCGTCTTCCGCTCCGCCCGCCCCCCCGGCCGAGGTGACGCTGGGCATACCGCCCTGCCCTCCGGGGTTGTCTTCTTCGAAGAAGCGCGGCGCCTCCCCCAGTCCCAAGATCTGGGTGCAGCCCGCCAGCGCGAGCAAAGAGAAGCATGCGGATGCGATGACCCTCACGTCTACTGAGACTATCGGCCCCGATCCGGTCCGTCCAGCTGCCGAAAACTCCGGGTTGACGCCCACGACGGGCCACAATGTGCGTGTGGTGGCTACGCCTCGTGCAATTCCGGCCCGATGGACCGCCCTGAGCGCGGTGGTGGTGGTCGGGGGTCTCATCGCCCTCGCCAGCGCCGACTCGGCGCCGTGGCCCGATGGCCAGGCCCTGCAACCGGTGCCCGTTCCCGCCCACCAAGGTCCACCGCTTCGCGTCTACCTGGATGCAGGCCACGGTGCCCCCGACAACCCCGGCAACCGCGGGGCCTACTGCCAGCTGGAGGAGGGTTTCACGCTGGCGCTCGCCCAAGAAGTCGCGACGTGGCTCGAGGCGCAGGGTGGTTTCGAGACACGCATCAGCCGCGCCCCTGGCGAGCGGGTCGACTACCACCAGCGGGTCGACGACGCCGAGGCTTGGGGCGCCGACGTCTTCATCAGCCTGCACTCCGACGTACGCGGCGTCGGTGCGCCTTGGACCCCTCGCCCCGACGGGCCCGCCTGCCCGCGCAGCCAGGACGCCCCCGGATTCACCGTGCTCTGGTCGGACGCCTCACCCGCTGCGCCCGCCAGCCACGACCTCGGACGTGCCCTGGCCGAGCAACTCACGGCGCCTGGACTCCCCGCCTACGACGGTCGGCACTACGGCTCCGCCTACGACCGCGACCCCGACACCGCGGGGCTCTTCGTCGATCGCCATGCACCTGGGGAGCGCATCTTCGTACTCTACCGCCCGCGGATCCCCGCCATCCTCGTCGAGACGCACCACGCCCTCGACGATCGCGAGGTCCGGCAATGGGGCATGCCCGCGACGCAGCGGGTTTTCGCCTCCGCCCTCGCGGCGGCGCTGCGCGACACCCTGCCTCCGCAGCGCCAAGCGCGCGCGTCTCAGCGCCGGTAGAGACGCCGCAGATTCGCGGCCATGAAGCGCGCCGCCAGGCGTCGGGGGAGCCGGCCCAGTACGGCCTCAGCGGCCCGGTTCGCGCCCCCGAGCAGCCGCGTGGGTCCGTCCGAGCCGAGGGCATCCAGCACCTCCTCGGCCACGACCTCAGGCGTCGCCAGCGGAGTAAAACGAAGCATCCGGGGGTCGGGCTCCGTGGCCCGGAACCCTTCGGTGTCCGTCGCGCCCGGACAGGCGACCAATACGTCGACCCCAGTCCCCCGCAGCTCGCCCCAGAGCGACTCCCCGAGGGATAGGGTGAAGCCGCGCGTCGCGGAGTAGGCGGCCAGCTCCGGCGCGCCGTGCAGCGCCGCGAGCGACGACAGGAACACGATCCCGCCGCGTCTTCGCGCCAACATCTTCGGCAGCAAGGCGCGCGTGAGCAGCAAGGGCACCCGCGCATTCACGGCGAGGGTCTCCTCGAGCACGGCCGGCTCGGTCTCGGCCAGCGGCGCCACGGTGCTGATGGCGGCATTGTGGACGATGAGCCCTACCTCCTGCCCCTCGAGGGCCACGCTGAGGTCGCTCACCGCATCCCGCGCCGAGAGGTCCATCGCCACGGTCTGAGCCCCGAGACTGCGCCCGAGCGCAGAAAGCCGATCCGCCTGCCGGTCGACGAGGATGAGATCCAAGCCGCGTCGACGCAACGAGCGTGCAAGCGCAGCCCCAATCCCCTGAGCTGCGCCGGTCACCAGGGCCTTCGGTCCGTGTCGTTGGGGGTCGACGGCCATCGCGACCCGTGGTGCAACGGGGGCCGTCGAGCGACAAGCACCGTCAGCGTACCGCGATGTCGAAGTGCAGCCCGTCGCGGGGTCGAAGGGGGATGCCAGGTTCGTCATCGAGCCGCTTCCTGGGTCGCAACGACAGGTGCCATCGCTCCGAATGCTCGTCGGCCCCCCGGGTGTGGTCCGCCATCGTCGGCATCGACGAAGACCCCGTGACCGGCTCCGCACACTGCACCCTCGCCCCCTACTGGAGCGCGCGCCTCGGTCCCTCATCGCTTCGGGCCCGCCAGATCTCCGCCCGGGGTGGCGACCTCTGGTGTGAGCTGCGCGACGATCGGGTGCTGCTCCGCGGCCATGCCGTGCTCGTCCTTCGCGGCAAGCTGATCCTGCCCGACGGATGAGGCATCATCCGGGGCGATGTCACTGACGCTCCACTACGCCCCTCGAACCCGCTCCTTCACCGCGCTCTGGCTCATGGAGGAGCTCGGCCAGCCCTACGCGCTGAATAGCTTCGACATCATGACGGGGCACCATCGAAAGACCGAGCACATGGCGCTCAACCCGATGGGCAAGGTGCCGGTGGTCGTCGACGGCGACACGCCCGTCTCGGAGCTCGGCGCCATCGCCATCTACCTCGCGGATCGCTACCCCGAGGCCGGCCTCTCTCCCGCCATCGACGCGCCCGAGCGAGCTGCCTTCCTGCGCTGGTGCTTCTTCTCGAGCGCCATCATCGAGCCGGCCCTAGGCGAGAAATTCTTCAAGTGGAACGTACCTTCGAGCCAGGTCGCCTGGGGCAGCTTCGAGCGCATGCACGAGGCGTTGAAACAAGGCCTCGAATCGGGTCCGTGGCTGCTCGGCGAGACCTTCTCGGCGGCAGACGTCCTCATCGGCGCGGGCGTGCGTTTCGGGATCATGTTCGGGGCCTTCGACAAACAAGGCCCCTTCGCCGACTACGTGGCACGCGCCACCGCACGGCCCGCATTCCAACGCGCCGACGCCATCGAGAAGCGCGAGGGGGAGCGTTTCCCGCCCGCAAGCTGAAGCACCGTTCTCCTGACATCTCGCCCCCATCGTGCGATGGTCGGCAGATGCGTATCGCTCCGGTCGGATTCGCCCTCGCCCTCTGGCTGCTGCCGGTGGGCGCTGCGCGCGCCCAGTGAACAGCTTGAGTCAATCCCAACCTTCCGGTCGGAGGGTCCGCGAGTGACGTCGAGCTCGGTGTCGAGGGGGTACCGGAAGGGATCACCCAGCTCGCACTGTCGGGTCAGTACGCCTACTTCAGCCGCACTTTCGTGCGCGATACCCGCGTGGTCGCCAACGAAGACGACGAGGTGCTCCATTTTGCGGTCAGCACCCTCATCGCCCGCCATCATTTCGGTGAAGGTTGGTCCATCGACGGGGTGCTCCCGGTCGGCTTCGTCGAGCTGAGTACCCCCGCCGCCGAGACCCCCGCCCGCGTCACTGGGCTCGGCGACATCCAGCTCGGGGGTCGCTACGACTTCGCCGCCCTCTGGGGTGCGCAGTTCCCGCGCCCCAACGTCACCCTCGGTCTGCGCCTCGGGCTACCGTCTGGCGAGCAAGCGACCCTGTCACCGAGCCCCGCCGTACCGCCGACCCGCCTCGCCGTGGGCACGGGTGCCTGGTCGCTGCGTCCCAACCTGAGCCTCGCTCAGTTCGTCATCCCCGAGCTCGCGCTCTCGCTGCAAACCGATCTCGCCCTCCCCCTCAGCTACGCCGAGACCAACCGTCGCCCCGGCCGCGCGCTCACCTTGTCGCCGTCCGTGCTCGCCTTCCCCTACGACGGCATCGCCCTGCGTGCAGGGCTCGTCTACGAGGCGCGGGGCTACGCCGACGAGCAGCCGGCTGGCACCGTCATCAACTCGGGCGGCGCATGGCTTCGCGTGAGCGGCGGCGCCACCTTCGCCCTCGGCGACGTGCTCCGCGTCGGGCTCGGGGCCCAGGTCCCCGTTTGGCTCCGGGTCAACGGCACCCAGCTCGCCGAGACCGTGACCATCTCATCCACACTCGCAGCGGTCTGGGGCGGTGAGGACGAGCACGGTCACGATCACGACCACGGCGATGATGAACACGATCACGACGACCATGGTGACGACGACGACGCCATGACCGACGGCGACGTGACCGAGCTCACGACCGGCGGTGAGAGCTTTCGACTCGAAGACGTGGCCATTCCCGGGCGCGTGGTCGTCATCGACTTCTGGGCCACGTGGTGCGGCCCTTGTGCCCGCATCGACAGGACGCTCCGCAAACTGGCCGCCGAGCACCCGCAGCTCTCCGTGCGCCGCGCGGAGATCGTCGACTTCGAGCACCCCATTGGGCGCGAGCACTTCGGGGGCGAAGGCGCCCTACCCCACTTGTGGATCGTCGATGGCCACGGCGAGGTCGTCGACCGCTTCACCGAGAGCGACCCGGCCGCCGTGCGTCGCCGGGTCCTGCGTCACCTCGAAGAGTGAATCAGTCCTCGTCCTTCACCTCGAGGCCCCACATCTTGCGGAGCTCGTCGAGCAGCGCGGCCTCCGGCTTCGCGACCTCGCCCGCGTGAGCGGTGGCGTTGATGCCGTAGAAGAGCAGCTCCCGCGCTTCTGCCCGGTCGACGCCCTTGGCCAGCTCGAGGATCTTGGCTGGGTCCGTCACCTCTTTGGAGGCGCGGTCCAGCATGGCCCAGAAGCCCTCTTCACCGAGGTCTTCGGCGAGGACCTTGAACACCGCCTTCTCCTCGGAGGAGTACTTGCCGTCCAGTGAGACCATGGCCCGAAGCAGCGCCCCGAAGGCGAGCTGCTCGTCGTCGTTGAGGTCGTCGAGCCCGAAGCGTTCGTCTGCCATCGCCGCGGAGCCTGCTCCGCCTCCCCGCGCCAGTCAAACCGGGGCGCCAAGTCGGCGCCGACACGGCCATCCAGGCACGAAGTCGACGCGCTGCCCATCCATCACGCTGCTACCGTCGCGCCCATGCGTGCTTGGCTCATCAAAGGAATGTCCACCCTCGCCCTCGCTGCCGCACTCACCGGCTGCGTCAACACCGGGAGCGTAACGCCGACCCAACCCCTCAGCGCCCCGCTGTCGGCCGACAAGGGCTGGGTGGTCGCCACCACCGACGTGCCCGACGGCAAGGCCTACCTCGACAAGATCAAGCTCGAGATGGACCGCGCATTGCGCGAAGAAGGCGTGGTGAGCGCCACCGAAGAAGGTGGCGTCACGATCGACGTCAAGGTGGTCGCCCTCAGCACCGGCGACAAGATGGCCCGCTACATGAACAGCGGCGGCGAGGCCGAGATCACCCTCGAAGTGACGGTGACCGACGCCGGCGGCAAGAAGCTCACGCAGGTCACGGTGGTGGGCAACTCGGCCCGCCAGTCCGAGACCAAGATCGGCGGCATCAAGACGAGCGCCAACGACAACCTCGTGGCGCGCGCCATCAGCGCCGCCGCCGAGCAGCTCGCCGAGTACCTCAGGGAGCCCGTGCAGGGCTGACGCTCAAAGCCTGTCGCGTAGCCAGCGGTGAATGTCGGCGCAGGCCTCGAGCCTGCGCTGACACCAGCGGACGAAGTCCGCACGATGAACGACGGCCGGGGCGGGCTCGGGCCACCTCGCCTGGAACATGCCCTTGTGGCGGAGCAAGTCGCCCCGAGGGTGCTCGGGGTCGTAGGGCTTGGGCACGCGCTTCAGGGCCACGCCAGCGACATCGAGCTCGCGGCCCCGCCCCAGCCTCTTCAGATGCGCGGCCAATGCGGCCCCGGCCTCACCCGCCACCGCTTCGCGCCAGGGCCCCGGCGTCGGGAGGGCCACACCGACGGCAAAACCGACGTCTTGCTCGCGAATGCGGACCCAGAGGGTGGGCGCGGTCTTCTTGTCGGGCCCCTCCCACCAGCGGATGAGCAGGTGGTCCTTGTAAGGCGCACGGTCGGGGCTGAAGCGCAGATCGTTGTTGAGGGGACTGATCGACCCGTTGACCTTCGGCTGCCCGACGATGTGGGGCGAGATGCTCTCCCGCAGCGCGTCCGTCATCGCGTCGACGAAGGCCTTGGCGGGGTCGATGAGCTCGGCCGTCACACGCTTCTTGTGGGCCTGAAACAGGTCGCGGTCGCCCTGAGACAAGTGGGTCAGCATGGCCAAGCCCTCGGCCGAGAAGCCTTCGAAGCCGCTCATGCCGCCCCCGCGAGCTGAAGGGCTTCTTCGATGAGCAGATGCCAGCGAGCGTCGTCGCGCTCCGGAATGGCGACCCACGCGCGGAACCGTTTCCCGGCCGGCGCGAAGGGCTCTCCGATCCCCGCTGCGATGAGCTCCTCCACCCGAGGCGCATCGAGCTTCACGATCAGGTCCCCGGACGCCCGATGCACGGTGGCGAAGAAGGCGCCCTCGTAGCGAAGGCACCCAAAGCCCATCATCGTGCCTCGGGTCACCCCCGGACGGCCCAGGTAGGGTTCGGCCAGGTTCCAGAAGTGTTCGGTCGCGTCCGACATCTCACGCCTCTCTGCTGAAATTGTGATCACTGCCGAGACGACGCGCGAGCGCGCTCCGGCGCGACACATTTCTCGCAAAAAGATCGTGCGTGCATGGGTCACCTGCGGCCGAGGGCCTCGCGAGGCACCTTTCGCGCCGGTGCAAGAGGTCGGACCGAAAGGTCTTCTCCCAGCGCACGGCGTAGCCGTTGTTCACGTCGGCGCAGCTCGACGCCCGCCGACAGCACCCCGAGCCGAGCCTCCGCGAGCTGTTGCTCGGCCGAGATGACGTCGGTCGCATTGGCGACGCCGAGCGCATGCGCGCGACGCTGGGCCGCATAGGCTTCGCGTGCCGCCTCGACCTGCCGTCGTGACGCTTTCAGGGCTTCGAAGCCAGCCCGGTACTCGGCGAGGGTGGTCGTCACCTCGATGCGAATGCCCTCGCGCAGCTGGCGAATCTGGGCTTCGACCCGCTCCACCTCCCGACGGGCGGCCTTCCGTCGATGGTGCCCGGTAAAGGCCGCATCCGGCGACCACGACAAGACCGCGCTCACCTGGAAGCTCCCCCGAAACTGAGTGCCGGGAGGAACGTAGAGGGTGTTCGGGTTGGCATAGTCAGCCTGCGCCTGCACATCGAGCCGCGGCAGATAGGCGCTCGTCTCACTGCGTGCCTGGTCCTCCACTGCGGCCGCGAGGAGCTTCAGGGCTTTGGCCTCTGCACGGCTCGCGTAGGCCCGCTGAAGCAACGCCTTCGTCGCGCCGCGGTAGCGTCGAGGAGGTGTGGCCGTGAGGTCTTCGCCCATCGCATAAGGGCCCGGCCGTTCGAGCCCGAGCAACGTCTGCAACGCCGCGCCGCTGCCCTGCACGGCGGCACGGCGCTCGGCCACACGACGCTCCGCGGACGCGAGCCCGGCCCGAAAACGAAGCACGTCGGGTTGGCTCCCCACCCCCGCCTCCTGCCGCGCTTGGGCACGCCGGAGGTCGGCGCGCGCCTCTCCGACCGAGGCCTCGGCGACCAGCAGGGCACCACGGGCAAGGCCGTGCTGGAGGTAGACGTCGACGGCGCGGAGCGCCACGTTCTGACGGGCCACCTCCACCTGAATGGCCTTTGCGTCGGCCGCGTGGTCGGCGGCTTCGACCAGCGGGAGGATCTGCGCGAAGGCGTGACTCACCGGGTAGCGCACGACGGCTCGAAAGCCGACCTGGTGTTGAGGAACCTCGATGGTGGCCTGGCCGAGGCTCTCGAGCTGATCGAGCTGGGCGGCCCAGAGCTGCTGCGCGACGGGGTCCTGAAGCTGCCCCGCCGCCGCACGCGCCGTGGCGAGGTCTCCGGTGCTGCTCACGAGGGGATCGTTGTGGATGGGGCTGAGCCAGGTGTAGCGCGCCGACAGCTCGACCTTCGGCAGAAGCTGACTCCCGGCGGCGGCGGCATCGGCTTCGGCCCGGGCCGCGTCGGCTTCGGCCATGGCCACCGCGGGTCCACGCTTCAGGGCCACGCGCGCGACACCGTAGGTCGACAGGCGCGGCCCGGGCGATCGTAGGACCTCCCCGAGGTCGAGGTCTTCCGTCGCCGCGCCCGGGGGAGGCTCGGTGGATTGCGCCTGCGCGTTCGAGGCGAGCGTCAGCAGGGCTGCCAGCGTGAGAGCACGTTTCATCGGGTCTCCTTCAGGCCGTCGCAGCGCGACGGGGGGTCAAGAGCAGTCGGTAGAGCGCAGGCACCACGCCCAGGGTGAGCAGCGTCGAGACGACGAGGCCGCTGATCATGGCCGCGGCCATGGGGGGCCAGAGCGTCGATGCGCTGAAGAGAAGCGGGGTGAGCCCCGCCACGGTGGTGGCGGTGGTCAGGAGAATGGGCCGGGTGCGGAGGCGCACGGCTGTCGTGAGGGCCTGCTCGATGGGCACGCCAGCGCGGCCTTCGCGATCGGCGACGTCGATGAGAACGATCGCGCCGTTGACGGCGATGCCGATGAGCGCGATCGCGCCGAGGAGCGCGACGAAGCCGAAGGGCTGCCCCGCGAGGTAGAGACCGGGCCAGATCCCGAGCGCGGCCAAGGGCGCCGTCGCGAGCACGATGAGCACACGACGGAACGAGTTGAACTCGGCCAGCAGCACCAGCACCAAGAGCAGCGCACCGTAGGGGCCCTTGGCCCCGAGCGATCCGTTGGCCTTGTTCGACTCGGCCACCGCGCCGCCCACTTCCCAGGTCACGCCATCGGGCAGCTTCAGCTCGGCCATGCCCGCCTCCGCTTGCTTCATGATCGCGGCGTAGGTCACCCCCTCGTTCTCGGCGAAGACGTCCACCACGCGCTGGCGGTCGCGGCGATGGATGACCGCGGGGGCATAGCTCACCCGCGGGTGCGCGACCTCGAGCAGCGGCAGCGGCGGCCCCCCCGGGCGAGGCACGTCAGTGGCGAAGAGCTCGCCGGGACCGAGGGCGTCGCCACGGGCAGACGTCACCGCTGGCCGGCTGCGCAGCACCAGCGGCACCGGATCCGCGCCTCCGCGGTAGCTCCCGGCCGGCAGCCCCCGCGCTTGGGTCAGCAGGGCCAAGGCCACGCGCTCGCGGTCGACGCCGTGGCGCAGAGCAGCAGCGTCGTCGACCTCGACGTCCAGCGTCGGGAGACCGAGCCCTTGGTCGTCGCGCACGTGGCGCGTGCCCTCGATGTCTCGGAGCATGGCGCGCACGTCGGCCGTGGCAGTCCGCAGATCGCGCAGGTCGTCGCCCCGGAGCCGCAGCTGGATGGGCGCCCGAACGGGCGGGCCTTGCTCGAGTCGCTTGGCGAGCACGGTGGCCGCCGGAAGCCGCTCTGCCGCGAAAACTTCGAGGGCACGCCGCAGCGGCTCGACGTGCGACGCCGTTCTCGTCGTCACCAAGATTTGGGCGACGTGAGGCGCCTGCGGTTGGTTGGGGAGGTTGTAGTAGAAGTGGGGCGCGCTCCGGCCGACGAAGGCCGCTGTGGACACGACACCGGGGCGCTCCTCGAGCCATCGCTCGAGCGTGCGGGATGCCCCGTCCGTGGCCGACAGGTGGCTTCCCTCGGGGAGCTCGATCTCGACCATGACCTGGTTGCGATCCGAGGTCGGGAAAAAGTTGAAGCCCACGCGCGTGGCGAAGGCGCCGCTCGCCACGACCACGAGCATGGCCGCACCGAGCGTCGCCCAAGGTCGCCGAGCGGCCACCGCCCCCACCGCGCCCGCGAGCCGGTCGAGCCGCGAGGCCTCGGTGCGTCGCGGTTGGGCGCGAAGACCGAGGCGCGCCGCGAGCGGGGTCACGAGTAGGGCATAACCGTAGCTGACGACCAGGGTCACCATCACCACGACGGGAATGGCCCGCGTGAAGTCGCCGGTGTTGCCGTCGGCGAGCAGCATGGGGACGAAGCTCGCCAAGGTCGTGGCCGTCGCCGCGCCGAGGGGCAGCGCGAGCTCGTCGACCGCGGCCCGCGCGGCCTCGACCGGGTCCATGCCGTCGTCGAGATGGCGTTGGATGAGCTCGGCCACCACGATCGCGTTGTCGACCAACAGCCCGAGCGCGATGACGAGGGCCGCCACCGCGATCTGGTGAAGCACACCCCCGCCCGCGGCATAGAGACTCACGGCGGCGAAGGTGACCAGCGGCACGATGCTCGCGACCACGAGCCCCATGCGGATCCCCATGAGCAGAAGCACCACGCCGGCCACGATGCCGACGCCCAAGAGCAGCGAGCCGCCGAGCTCGCTGAGCCGGCCTGCGACCCGTGCTGGTTGAAAGGCCACGACCTCGACCTCGACCCCGGGGTGTGCCCCGGCGAAGCGGTCGACGACGGACTTCACCTCGCGACCGAAGTCCTCCGCTTGGAGCCCCTCGCGCGGCACGACCCCGAGGAAGACCGCCGGCGACCCGCGATAGCGTGCCCGCGTCGGACGCGGTCCGTCGACGGTGCGCCCGACGTCGGCGATTTCCCCGAGCGGCAGCGCAGTGGGGGCGCGCCCCGCCGCATCGGGTCGCACCCCGACGGGAAGCTGTGCGACCTCGCGCGTGCTGCGCAGATCGCCCGACGAACGGATCGGCACGGCGCGGTCACCGAGGTGCAGACTCCCCGAGGGAAGCCTCACGTTCCGCTTCTCGAGCGAGCGCGCGAGCGACACCGGATCCAGCCCCACGCGGCGCGCTGTCGCATCGTCGATGTCGACGGTCATGCGCTCGCCCGGGTCCCCCGTGGTGACCACGCGCAGCACGTCGTCGAGCGTGAGGAGACGCCGTTCGAGCTCTTCCGCCGCGTCGGCGGTAGCCAGCACGTCGTGGGGACCGTGAAGCGCGAGCAGCACCGCCTCGGTGTCGATGATGTCGTCGTCGAGCACGGGCGGGAGCGCGGCTGAAGGGAGCTCGCGCTCGGCGCGAACAAGAGCCTCGCGCACCTCGTCCCAGGCATCGTCGGTCTCCTCTTTGCGCACCGTGTCGCGAAGTCGAAGCGTGAGCACGGCGACCCCAGTGCGCACCGTGACGTCGACGTGTTCGAGCTGCTCGACCTCGGCCAACTCCTCTTCGAGCCGCACCACCACCAAGCGCTCCACGTCGAGCGCGCTCGCCCCGGGAAATGGCGCCACCACGAGGGCGGCGCGGGCCGCGATCTTGGGGTCCTCCTCGCGCGGCATGGTGAGCCAGGCCACCACCCCCATCAGCGACATGAGCATCGCGACCGCGACGATGAGCCGCGGGCGCTCGGCCAGCTTTCCGATCACGGTCGACCTCCGGCACGGCCACCCCCGACCTCACGATCGACGACCACGGCGTCGCCCACGAGCAGCCGAGCCTGTCCTTGCACCACCACCTCCGCTCCGGCGGCGAGCGCGGCCTCACCTCGGGGCTGCACGGCCAGGGCCGCGGTCGCGCCTGCCCCGCGGAGGCCCAGCACCTCCACGGCCACGAGCTCCGCCCGTGCCTCGCGCACGACCCACACGGCCGCGTCGTCTCCAGAGGGATCCACGACCGCGGCGAGCGGGACACGCAGCTCCTCACGCCGCGGCTGGTCGACGCGCACGAGCACCCCCTGCCCTGGCGCGAGCTGCTCCCCTTCAACGGCGAGGCGCACCCCGTACAAGCCCGAAGGGCCCGCGGCCCACGCTACGGCCGTCACCTCTCCGGCTCGGGTCGCGCGCGAGCTCGGGATCTCAATCCGCGCCGGCTGTCCGGGCTTCAGCCACGGCAGCGTCGACTCGGGCGCATCGACTTGGGCTTCGATCCCGCGATCGTCGGCCAGCGCGAGCACCGGCGCGCCAGGTCCGAGAACCTCTCCTGCCTGCGCGAAGACGGCGCGCACGACCCCATCGAAGGGTGCACGAAGCACCGTCTCCGTGCGCTGCCGACGGGTCTCCTGTAGCTGGGCCATCGCGGCACGGCGCTGGGCCGCAAGGGCCGACTGAGCCGTCTGCGCCTGCTCGCGTTGTACCCTCGGGGCGAAGCCTTCTGCCTCGAGCTGGGCCGCGCGCTTCTCGTCGCGTTCGAGCTGGGCTGCCTGGGCATCGACCCGCGCGAGGTCGGCGGCCGCAGCGAGCTCGGCGTTGTGGAAGGCGCGCGGATCGATGCGCGCGAGAACCTGGCCCGCAGTCACGCGATCCCCCAGGTCGACGGTGCGGCTCACGACCCGTCCTCCGACCACGAAGGCGAGCGTCGAACGATCCTTGGCCACCAACGTCCCGTGCATCACCAGCTCCGAGGCGCGGGTCGAGGCCTCCACCTGCGCCACGCGTACGACCGGTACGACGTCGGTCTGCGACGTCTCCGACAGCGCGTCCTCGCCCGCGGCCCAAGCCCGCGTGAGGGCACCTCCGGCGATGCCGGTCGCAGCGAGAATGGCCACCGTGCCCCACCGGCGCCGGGATGGGCGATGCGTCAGCTCCTTCATCGGTTCCTCCTGCCCGGTCTGGGCTTGGAGGTACCTTGGGCACACAATTACTGAGTATCAATCAGTAGCGCGCCAGAAAATTGACCGATCGCGCCAGACACACGCGCGGGTGGCGTCATCCGTCGTCGACCATCTGCAGGGCGCGCTCGATGCACTGCACGCAGGCGTCGATGTAGCCGTCGGGCGCGATGGGCTCATCGCGGCAGAAGCACTCGGTGAGCGCCGACTCCACGAGGCCGAACATGAGCACTGCCGCGACCTCGGGATCGTCGACGTCGATCCAGCCGGCGGCCTCGTACATGGTGAAGGCTTGGGCGAGGGCTCCGATGACCACGTTGCGGCTGGTCATGAAGGCCGAGCTGTGGTCGGCGCGGTCGTGTCCCAACACCAGAAAGTCATGCAAGTTCCCATTTTCCCTCACATATTCGAACACGCCGGCGATCATCGGGCGAAGCTCCGGGCGCACGCCCGGCACCGCGTGGGCGAAGATCGCGCGGGCCACCCCGTGTCCGTACTCGGTGGCCACGGCCGCAAGCAGCCCCTGCTTGGAGCCGAAGTGATGGAAGATGATGGCCTGGGATACCCCAGCCGCCTCCGCGATGGCCGAGGTGGTCGTTCCTTGCACGCCTTCCGCGCGTACGATGGCGTGGGCCGCCTGGAGGATCCGCTGGCGTTTGTGGGTCGGATCCCGCCGCCGCTTGGCCTTCGGTGCGCGGGGAGGAGCCATGTTGACAGCCTGGGCCCGACGCTCCGATCTGTCAATCAGCACACCGTAGGCTACTGAGTCGCACTCAACTCGTCGTGGCGGCCTTCATGGTCCGCGCGAAGTCGTACAGCTGCTCGCGTCGGCGCGACGGGTCGTCGAGGTTGGCCTCGATGCGGCGCACCACCGCCGAGCCGCTGATCGCCCCCGCGGCGCCCGCGTCCCGGGCGGCTCGCACGTGCTCGGGGGTGGAGATCCCGAAGCCCAAAACGGGCGGGGCGCCACCGCGCGCCTTCAGGGCATCGATCAGACCACCGCGGTCGGCCGTGCCCGCCTCTCGCTCCGCCCCGGTGACCCCGCGACGCGTGACCACATAGGTATAGCCTTCGGAGATCTCGGCTACGCGGTCGAGGGTGGCCTCGCTCGCGTTGGGCGGCGCGATCATCACCGGGGCCACACCGGCCGCCTTGGCCGCCTGCGCATAGGGAAGCGCCTCCCGTGTGGGCACGTCGGCCACGAGCACCGAGTCGGCCCCCGCCGCTGCCACGTCGGCGTAGAATCGGTCGAGCCGCACCAGGTTGGCGTAGACGAGCAGGCCCATCGGTATCGAGGGGTGTCGCCGGCGGATCTCGGCCAGCAGCTCGAGGGCCCGGAGGGGGGTCGTGCCGGCGCGGCGCGCTCGAAGGCTCGCAGCCTGAATGGTGGGCCCGTCCGCGATGGGGTCGCTGAAGGGGATGCCCAGCTCCAACATGTCGGCACCACCGGCCACGAGGGCATCCACCACCGCCAGGCTGTCGTCGGGCGTGGGATCGCCGAGCACGACGAAGGGGATGAAGGCCATCGCACCCTCGAGCCCTGCAAACGTCTCTTCGTAACGGCTCACGTGGCC
>JAUHZF010000524.1 GCA_030426145.1 Polyangia bacterium | reverse complement strand
ACGATGCAAACTCTTTTCGGGGAGCTGCGCCTCGAAGGGGGCGCCGTGAAGTCGTGTCCAGAGCAATTGCAACCGCCGATCCAACCCTCCAAGTCGTCGAAATGTTGCGCCGCGATGGTGGAACTGGGACAGGCGCTCCGCAGTTGCCTGCGTCATGCCTGCCGCACCTGCGCAGGGCTTGAACGGGATTTCAGGGGTTTACGGGCATGAGCAAATTTTAGCGGTTGCGCGGCTGGATCACGGTGCTCCGTGAATCGCCGTTCACGACCGGTCCCGGATGAGCGGCCACGCGTTGCCGGGTCGCGCCCGCTGGCCTATCCGTAGCGCCTCATGTCCAAGGAGCATCTCGGTGGGGGGCTCGCGACCGACGCGGAAGCCCGAGCACGCGTCGAGGAGCTGGTGACCCGGCTGACCGCCTACAAGGCCAGCTACTACGCCGGCGAGCCGGAGGTCAGCGACGACGCCTACGACGCGCTCGAAGACGAGCTGCGCCGTCTCGCCCCGGCCCATCCCTTTCTCGCGCGGGTCGGTACCGACGAGATCGCCGATGCCTGGGAGAAGGCGCGCCACGAGATCCCGATGGGGTCGCTCAACAAGGTCACCAACGAAGGCGAGCTCAACGAGTGGTTGGAGCGATGCAACACGCTGCTGGCCAAAGAGGAGGCTGAGGCCATCGATGGCGACCTCTACGTGGCGGAGAAGCTGGATGGGATCAGCGTTGAGCTCATCTACCGCGATGGCGCCTTCGCGGATGGGATCACCCGCGGTGACGGCGAGATCGGTGAGCGCATCACCCCCAACGTGGCCCGCATGCGGGGGGTGCCGCCGCGTATCGCGCACGAGGGCACGGTGAGCGTGCGGGGCGAGATCATCCTCCGTCTCAGCGACAAGGAGGTGCATTTCAAGGACTACGCGAGCCCGCGCAACGCGGCGGCGGGTACGGCGCGTCGCCTCGACGGGCAGCTCAACGAGCACCTCACGGTTCTCTGTTACGACATCACCGAGGAGGTCGAGCTCGGGACGGAAGTGGAGAAGTTCGAGCTGCTGCGCGAGCTCGGTTTCGCTACGCCCAACACCTATGCGGGCGACCTAGAGGCGGTGCTGCGTATCTACCGGCGCTACGAGGACGGCTATCGCGAGCAGCTCGACTACGAGATCGACGGGCTGGTGGTGAGAGCCAACGACCTTCGTCGGCAGGGGCTGCTCGGCGAGCTCAATCATCGTCCTCGGGCCGCGGTCGCCTTCAAGTTCGCGTCCCCGCGCAAGGTGAGTCGGGTGAAGAGCATCACCTGGGAGACGGGCCCGAGCGGGCGGGTGACGCCGCTGGCCGAGGTCGAGCCGGTCGAGCTCGTGGGCGCAACCGTGCGGCGGGCATCGCTGCACAACATGGCCAATGTGCGCCGCCTAGGCATCGGGGTCGGAGACGAGGTGCTCGTGTCTCGGCGCAACGACGTCATCCCCTATATCGAAGAGGTGACGCAGAAGCTGGGAGGCGAAGAGCAGCCGCCCGAGCGATGCGCCGTTTGCGACGCGGGGCTCGAGATCGACGGCGAGTATCTCCTGTGTCGGAACGACCTCTGCCCCGCCCGCGTCGAGGGGCGGATCCACAATTGGATCGACGCCATCGGCGCGCTCGAGTGGGGCGACAAGCTCATCGCTACCCTGGTTGAAAAGGAGATGGTGAAGGAGCCGCTCGACCTCTACCGGCTGACCGTCGACGATATCGCGGGGCTCGAGCGCCACGGAAAGAAGAGCGCCCAGAATGCGCTCGACCAGCTCCACGGTCGGCTGCCGTTGTCGCTGGAGACCTTCCTCACCGCCCTCGGCATCGAGAAGTTCTCGACCCAGACCGCACGGCTCATCGTCAACGCCGGCTACGACGACCTCGACAAGCTCTTCGCCGCCAGCGTGGAAGAGCTCGCGGCCATCAAGGGACTGGGCGACATCAAGGCCCAGAACATCGTCGATGGCCTCGCGCGTCGTCGTGCGGAGATCGAGCGCCTGCGGGAGGGCGGGATCGAGCCGGTGGTGGGGGAGGCGGCCGGGCCGCTGTCGGGCAAGACCTTCGCCATCACCGGTACGCACGACCGACCCCGCAAAGAGATCGTGAACCTGATCGAAGACAACGGCGGTCGCGTGCTCTCCGGGGTGACCAAGGAGCTCGACTACCTGATCATCGCCGATCCGGCCTCGACATCGAGCAAGGCGCAGAAGGCGCGCCGCTATGACACCGAGCTCATCGACACCGCGGGCCTGTTGGCCCTCATCGGAGGCTCGTGAGCACTGCGCCCCCTCGCCGCTATGGGTGGCGGAGCGGCCTCCGCCTATCTACGATGAGCAGCTCGTGACCCTGGAGTCGACCGCAACCGATCCCGGCTCGCTGGCCCTCGACGAGCCAGAGGCCGCCCCAGAGCCGACACCCGCTCCGCCGGAGGTCGAGGCGCGCCCGGGTGCGCCCGGTGACGTCTTCGGGGCTGGGGGTGGTGCGTTGTTGGCGGGCTTGGCCCTCCTTGCCGCGGTCGCGAGCGTGACCACGCGGGGCCTGGGTCCGGCGCTTCCGGGGGTCTGGGTCGGCGTCGAGGGCTACATCAACGCGGCCAAGATGGTCGGCGCGTTGAGCTCACAGCTCTTCGCCGTCTCGTCGTCGGCCATCGTCATCGGTCTCGTTCTGGCCCTCGTTCGCGGCGACCGTCCGGCTTACCTCAGGGCCTTCTCGGTCGGGGTTGGGGTGCTCACCGTGCTCGCCGTGATGATCGCCTCCGCGGTGGCCCTTCCCGATGCGTCGCGCTTGGTTCTCGCTTTCGGGGTGGGCCTGCTGACGGCGCTCTGCGCCACGTCGGCCGCGCGTTTCTTCACGTCGCGGGCGCCCGCGATCACCCTCGGGTTGCTGGCGGCCTCGGGCTTGTTGCGGATCTTGGTGATCTTGCTCTCTCAACTGGCGTTCGAGCGCATGAGCCAGCTCACCGCCGATGTGGCCCGCGTCCTCGTCACCATCTCCGCGGTTCCGGTCGCGGTCGCCGTGATCTTCGCGCTGGTGTGGATGGTCCGGGTTCCAGGAACCGGGGCGGCTCTTCGTTGGGGGGCCTTGGTCGTGATCATGGCCGGCCTCGGAACCCTGGTTGCGCTCGCGCAGGTGGGCGCCGATCCGGAGGCGGGCGGTATGCCACTGCTCGTCGCCCGCACCTTGCACGAGATGGGGCTCCGTCCGCGCCCCTTCGGTCCCACGCTTCTGTACAGCGCCCTGGAGGCGCTGCGCTGGCTGACGGCCCTCGCCGTGCTCATCGTCGCACCCCGCAACCGTTCCCTCGCGGCCGCGGTGTCGCTTGCGCTCCTCGCAGGCGGCACCCTCGAGGTTCCGTTGGCTGCCGCGGGCATGGTGGTGGCGGGGCTGGTGCTGGTGTTGCAGCCCGGACCCACGGTCGACGAGCTGAAGGCGTCGCGCGTCGTACGGCAGTAGGTTCTCTGCCTACACTGTGGGTCTACACAAGGCGCCTCGAATGCGCTATGAAGCGGGCCTAGAGGGTGCCCCTTGGGCGGCCGCAGGCCGCTACCTTCCCGCATCCGAAGACGCTCGCTCGCCGCCACATTCGTGGTACGGCGGTCGCGCCGCCGGAATCGCTGGAGCCTACGTGAACACGTCTGCCGATTACGCTTTGTCCCAGGGCCTTACGTGGCGCGCCGTGTCGAATGCGGCCACCGATGTCTTTCGGCTGTCGAAGCCACGCATCACCGCGATGATCCTGGTCACCGGTCTGGGCGGCATGTGGCTCGCCACGCGCCTGGCTGGCGCCACCATCGTCTGGTGGCGGGCCATCGTCACCCTCGCGGCGCTCGCCTTCGTGGTGTCGTCGGCGAACGCGCTCAACATGTACATCGAGCGCGACATCGATGGCCTCATGCGCCGCACCAAGGACCGCCCGCTCCCAGCGCGACGCCTGCCGTCGCCGGTAGCGCTCGTGTTCGCTTTCTCGTGGGCGGTTTTTGCGCTGCCCGTGATGGCTCTTGCCGGGGGCTGGCTCACGGCCGCTCTCGGCGCCTTCTCGCTGGTCGTCTACGCGTTCATCTACACCCCGCTCAAGCGCGTCACGACGGCAGCCCTCCTCATCGGGGCCATCCCCGGGGCGATGCCCCCGCTCATCGGCTACGTCGCGGTGCGCCAGTCCATCGACGCGGCTGGGCTCGCTTTGTTCGGCGTCCTGTTCTTTTGGCAGGTCCCGCACTTCCTCGCGATCGCGACCTTCCGCCGTGACGACTACACCCGTGCCGGCATCAAGGTGACGCCCGAGCTCAAGGGGGTTCGGGTCACGCGCCGGCAATCGATCGTGCACACGGTGCTGCTCATCGTGGTCTCCCTCGCCCTCGTTCCGCTCGGTGTCGACGGGTGGCTCTACCCGGTGGCGGCCATCGGCCTCGGCCTCGCCTTTCTCGTGTCGGCGATCGGCAAGCGCGAGCACGTGGCCAAGCTCGAAGAAGAGGCGCATGCCGTCGCATGGTCGAAGGGCCTTTTCTTCCGCTCCTTGATCTACCTTCCGGCGCTGCTCGCGGCCTTGATGCTCAGCGTCTGAGGCTGTTCGCAAGTGGGTGGGTGGCGCTAGCCGCACCCGCCGCTCGATGTACAATGCGCCTCGTCCCTTCGGGGCCAGGAGTCTTCTTGGGTTCAGCGCATCCGCCATCCTCGCGACGGGGTCAGGTTCCACTGCAGCTCTTGGTCGTCAGTGGCGCCGACTCTGGTCGACGCCATCGGGTCGAGCCCCCTGCGACCATCGGGCGCGGGGAGGACGCCGACATCATCATCGACGACGCTCAGGTGTCGCGGGCGCATGCGTGCATCGCCTACGAGGATGGGCAACTCGTGCTCAAGGACCTCGAGAGTCGCAACGGCACCGCGGTGGGAGAGATCGCGCTCGAGCCGGGCCAGACGGTGCCATTGCCGCTCAACGAGCAGATCAACCTCGGGGCACGCGTCGGGATCGTGGTCAGCGAGCAGGAGCCGATTCAGGACGAGGCCCTCCGCCGTCAGCGGCTCGAGACCTCGGGCAAGCTAGCCTCCTCGGTGGCGCGTGACCTCGGCGACAAGCTCTGTGCGGCCATGGCCAGCCTCGACGTGCTGCGCACCATGCCCGATGCGACGACGCTGTCGGATGACCAGGTGCGGGCATGCCTCGACGACCTCGTGACGTCGCTGGGCTCGAGTGTCGAGATGCTCCCGCAGCTCTTCACGCTCGACCTCCGCAAACCCAACCGCAACGTGCGGTCGGACCTGTCGCGCATCGTTCG
>JAUHZF010000118.1 GCA_030426145.1 Polyangia bacterium | reverse complement strand
GAGCGACTTGGCCAGGCGCAGATCGCTGTCGAGCGCCTCCGGCAGCATGGTGTGAAGGGGTTGGTGATTGTGGCTGTGGGATTGGATATCCATGCCCCCTGCCTTCATGGCGCGCAGATCATCCCAGTTCATCAGCAATGCATCGGCGTGCTCGCGCTCGATGTCCCGCGACCAGGGCACGCCCACGGCTTCGGCCACTTCGGAGAGGAAGCGCTCGGTGTCCAGCCCGCGCATCTCCTTCATGAGGATGACGAAGGTGCTCAGGGCCTCGGCGCGTTCGCGCGGCAGCTCGAACCGAAGCGGAACGGGATAGTCGAGCGACACGTGCGTGGTGGTGGCGCTGTTGACCAAGTAGTTGATCTTGTCCCACCAATAGAGTCGACGTTCGTCGATGTAACGCGTGGCGATGAAGAACACCGCCGACATCCCGAAGCGCTGCAGCATGGGCATCGCCACGTCGTGATTGTCGCGATAGCCGTCGTCGAAGGTGATGAGCGTAGCGCGCGGGGGCAGGGGTTCACCGTCACAGAAGCGGCGCAAGTCATCCAGCCCGACGACGTGATGGTGTTCCTGCAAGAACCGCAGCTGCTCCTCGAACTGCGACGGCGTCGCATCGACCACGTCGGCGTCGTACGGGTAGTCGGACGGCAGCTCGTTGACGCGGTGGTACGTCAGCACCGTCAGCTGGTCTGAGCCACGACGGTTCTTCAGGACCACGTTCAGGATGCCGGTGCGGTCGAGCGTCTTTGCCAGCTTGTCGCGGATGCCCATCGTCAACCTCTACCACGGTGGGCGCTCGGCCGATCTGCTCTGCGCCCGGTCATCGGGGTCAAGTGAGTGCCTGGAGCACATCACGGGTCTTGGGCCCATCGAAGCGGAAAATACGACCGGTACGCTTCCAGCTGTCGGACGTGTTCCGCCTCTCGGCCACTTCGACCACGGTGGCGCGCGCCATCAGCTGCTCGCGGTAGTGCTCGGAGCCGTAGGCGAAGGGCACCACCCAGTAGGGGTTGTCGGGTGCGAAGCGGCGAACGAAGGGCTCGCAAAGGTCGAACTCTCGCTCGACCGCCTCCCAGCCCAATCCGGGCGCCAGCGGCCAGTGGCCCGCCGTGTGGTTGCTCATCAGCCACCCGGCATCCGACAGCCTCTGGAGATCATCCACGGTGGCGAAGATGCGGAAGGCATCCTCCCGGAAGGTTGCGTCGGTGCACGCCTCGTACACCTCGTCGACCACCGCAAGGACGTCGTCGCAGAAGTGATGCAACGTCCAGGTTCGGATCTTGAAGGGCACGGCCTCGAACTTCTTGCGAAGCTTTGCGCGCACGAACCGCATGCCATCGGCATGAGCGAGGTACGCCAGCTTGCAGCGCCAGAACATCTCTTCGCGAAGCGTGAACCGCGCGTTGAGCGAGACCGCCGGCCGAATGTCGAATGACGCGCAGATGTCGAACGCGTACTCGGTCAACCCCGAATAGCCATCGTCGAACCACAAGCTGAACACCGCCTCCTCGAACGGCGCTCCCGAGTCCAGCATTCGTTGGCCTTCGGGGATCGAGATGAAGCGCCCTCGCTCACCTAGCGTCGTCAGGTGATGCCGAAACACGTCGGGACGCGTGGTCACGCCCAGGGCGCGGGTGAGGATGGAGTCCTCCCAGTCGACGTTGTGGTAGTTGAGGATGTACCAGCCGGGCTTCATGGATTCAGAAGTCGCAGGTCATCCTCAGGGCGTCGCCCAACCAGCCATGGTCGAGGTCGCGCGCTATCGCTTCTCGTTTGGTCGCCGTGAAGTCGATGTTGAGGACGGTTTTTCCGCCGGGGCGTTGCGGATGCACGGTGAGCTCGTCGGCGTGTAGCGCCGTCTCGATGGTCTCGAGCATCATCTTGCTCCCCACGGCGCATACCGCGAAGAAACAATGGGCGAGGTCATCGTCGGGATGCAGCGTGGCCGTCGAGCGTCGCAAGATGGGGCCGGCGTCGGCGTGTGTGTCCATCAAGTGGACGGTGTTTCCAACCCAGCCGAGCTCGCGGTGATAGATGGCCGTTTCGGTGGTGGAGGCGCCTTTAATCGAGGGTGACCAGCCGGCGTGTTGATTGATGGCGACGCCACGCGCGCTGCGTAGGACCCGCCCGCTGAGCAAGGGCCCCCCGAAGGTGAGGATGAGGTACGGGTCGAGCTCGCGGAGCCGCTCGACCCGTGCCTTCCTGTTGGGATTGTCGATGTTCTCGGGGTGCAACTCCGCGTTCGCCTCGAGCCGTTGGAGCTCAGCGCCGAACATCTCCTGCTCGATGGTCGCGTAATCGTTGCGGCCTACATACCGCTTCAACAGCGTTCCCACGCGCCGGGGCTTCACTCGTTTCAGCTGCCGCCGGGCCATCGAGACCAAAGAGGCGACATCCCCGCTGCGCGCGAGCTCGACCGCTTCTCCGCTGGTCTGGCTGTTCTTGACGAGGTGCCATGCCTTCTCGAGCTTGGCCTGGTAGCGCTTCGACGAGCTGGGCGCGAAGACCCACCACGCTTTGAGAAGGCCCGGATAGCGCTGCTGGATCAGATAGCCGAGCCGCCGATGCCGGATACCGCTGCCGCTGAAGAACACCGCCGACCGGCGTTCACCATCGGGTAGCGGGATGGTTTCCGGGGTGATGTCGTGCGGAAGCATGGTCTTCGGCCGCCCAGGGAGAAGACGAATCTACCCCTGAGCGCGAAGGTACGCAAAGGCACGCCGCATGCCTTCTTCGGTGGAGACGTTGGGCTTCCAGCCCAAATCACGCAGCTTGGCGTTGCTGAATCGATGGCTCTTCCACATCGTATTGGTCTTGTAGGGGGTGAAGATGGCCGGCAGTTGGCCCTTCGAATACCGATGGTAGCGCTTCACCACGTGAGAGCCGAGCATCAGGAGCGGGAAGGGTACTGGGACCGCGCGTAGCTTCTTCACCTCGCGTTGGTAGGCCGCGAGGTACTGCCGTGCGGTGACCAGGTCGGTGTCATGCACGTTGTAGACCTCGCCCCAGGAGCGGTCGCTCTGTGAGGCGACGACGAGGGCATCGGCGCAGTTGTCGACGTAGGACAAGGGGACGAGGTTGTCGCCTCCGAGGTACAAGAAGATGCCGGCCAGGTTGAGCCCCACGCGTCCGCTCATCCCCCCACCACCGGGCCCGTAGATGACCCCGGGACGTAAGATGGTGAGCGGCGTCCCGTGCTTCTCGCTGTACTCGGTGAACAGCATCTCTTGGCGACGCTTGGTGTGCGAATAGGTGTCGCGTCGCTCGGGGTGCGGTTCGAGGGGGGTGGTCTCGTCGATGATGGCGCCGCGGGGCAGGTCGGCCACGCCGTACACGCCAAAGCTGCTCACCAGGACCACCTTGGTCTTGGGGTCGAGCGCCTTCAGCAGGTTGTTCGAGGCGACGACCGTGCCCAGGAACATGTCGGGGGCCGACCCAGACATCTGTGCGGCGACGTGGAATACGATGTCGATGCCGTCGAGGAGCGCGGCACAGGACGCCTCCGATGCGAGGCTTCCGATGGTGACCTCGAAGGGCTTGTCGGGGTGACGGGCGGCCACGGCGTCGAGCCGTGACCGGTCGCTGCCCGCGCGCAGGAGGCATCGCGGATTCTCGTAGCCGTGGATGAGCATGCGCTCGACCAGCGCCGCACCCAGGAACCCGTTCGATCCGGTGACCAGCGCTTTCATGCATCCCTCCCGGCGCTCGACGCCGCGTTGCGGCGCGCGTCTTCGGCTTCCAGGCAAGCCCAAGTGTCCTCCAGCATCCGGGAGACCCGGAGCATGTCGCGGTGGGCGTAGGGCGGCGGCGTGCCGTCGAGAATCGAGCGGTAGTAGCGCCGGAAGAGCTCGATGAAGCCCGCGAAGAAGTGGAACTCGCTGCGGGCGAAGCGCATCACGTTGGTCACGCCCTCACGCGCGAAGCTCATCGCGGTCTCGAAGGCAGGCCCGAGCCGGCCTAGCGCGCTCGGCAGCGTGGGGTGCGCGAGCATCGTGACGGTGCGCGAGGTGAAATCGATCTGCGCGGTGTTCTTGGTGCCGTGGATGCGCATGTAGTGGGCCATGGGCTGGGCAAAGGAGGAGAAGGTCCCGTAGGCGGTCACCTTCTCGCCCCGCACGATGAGGCGGAGCTCGTCGTGGAGGTCGTCGCGCTCGTCGCCAAAGCGCTGCGGACGCAGGCGGTTTCCGGTGGCGATGATCTCGGGTCGATCGTCGTGGATGTAGTCGGTCAGCTTGTAGAAGATGTGGTCGATGGTGTTGTGGAGCAGCTTGCCCGGCAGCCGGTGCACCCAATGGTCGGGGGTGGCCATCAAGGCTTTGCCGAAGTCTCCGGCGAGGCTGTAGCCGTAGTAGCTCTCGATGTGCACCGGCTCGCCGAGCTCGCCCTGGGCGATCATCTCCCGGAGGGCGATCATCGCGGGGTCGTAGTGGTGCATGTAGCCGATGCAGAGCTTCTTGCCCGCCTGCTCGACGGCGTTCACCAGCTCGACGGCTTCGTCGTAGCGTGGCGCGAGCGGCTTCTCGACGAAGACGTGACAGCCCGCTTCGACGGCACGCAGGGCCAGCGGCTTGTGCGACATCGGTGGCGTCGTGATGTGCACGACGTCGGGCTTTTCCTTCTCGAGCAGCGCGTCGAAGTCATCGTAGTGCCGCGGCACGCCGAAGCGTTCGGCCAGCTGCTCGGCCATGAGGGGCTCGAGGTCGCAAACGGCCACGACCTGCGCCAGCTCGGGTAGTTTTTGCACCACCTCGACATGCCCATCAGCGATCTTGCCGCAGCCGACCACCGCCACCTTCAAGCTCATGTTCTGCGCACCTCCGCTTGCATGGCGGGGGGTGTACCACAAAGCGCTCAGGGGGCCCCGGCTTCGGCGGGAAGTGCCTTCCGGTGACGTGTGCGGGTCTGGTCTGGGCCGAGCCTTGACTCACAGGAGACCATGGTTCAGACGTCCCGATGTGCGTCTTTCCTTCGTCGGGCTCGCTGCGCTCACCGTCTCCCTCGCCTGCACTTCGGTCGCGGCGGCCAAGACCCACCGGGTTTCGGACGACGAGGCGCTGTACATCGCGACCCGCTCGGTGAAACCCGGCGACGTCATCGAGGTGATGGGCGGCAAGACGTACAAGGGCGAGATCTACATCAAGCTCCCTGGCACGAAAGAGCAACCCATCACGATGCGGGGGATCTCGGTCGACGGCAAGCGGCCGATCGTGAAGGGCGGTGAGTACAGCGTCGAGATCGCCAATCCCCACTGGGTGTTCGAGAACATCGAGTTCACGGGCGCTAGCTACAAGTGCATCTTCGTCACCGCCGATGACATCGTGCTTCGCGACCTCGTGGTGCACGACTGTAGACACGGTCTGCTCTCGGCCGACGATGCGGCAGGGTCTCACACCGTCGAACGGTGCGAGTTCTATCGCAATGGGGAGGGTGGCCGTTTTCACCAGATCTACGCCACGACGTCTCAGGACAGGTTCCCCGGTGCTGTGTTCCGCCTCATCAACTCGTACGTGCACGACGGCAAGGGCGGCAACAACGTCAAGTCGCGCGCCGAGCGCAACGAGATCTACTTCAACTGGATCGAGGGCGCGCGCTATCACGAGCTGGAGCTCATCGGGCCCGATGTCGACAACCCCGGCCCCATTCGCGAGGACAGCGACGTGGTGGGCAACGTGCTGCGCTCAACCCGCGGCGACAGCCATCTCCTTCGCCTCGGCGGCGACGGCACGATGGACACCAATGGTCGTTATCGCTTCGCCTTCAACACCATCATTCTGAAGGAGGAGCACCTCGCGCCGGTGCGCCTCTTCGATGGCATCGAGTCGCTCGAGATGCACAACAACGTCTTCTTTCGCGAAGGCGGCGGTCCCATCGACCTGATGCGCACGGTCCGAGCGCGCTGGGCCAAGGGCAAGCCACTCATCGCCGGCACCAACAACTACCTTCCCCAGGGGTCGACCAATGTCCCTCCGCAGCTGACGGGGACCATCGAGGGAACCGACCCCGGCTTCATGGATTTGGCCAAGCTCGACCTTCGCCCCAAGCCCGGCAGCCCCCTCGTGGGCGCGGCTTCGAAGGACCCCGGGGAGTTCGCCGAGGCGCCGTTCCCACGGCCCCGCACCAGCATCGACGGTCAGCCGGTACGGGCCGCCGAAACCCGAGCCCGGCCCCAGGACGATGCGCCGGACATCGGCGCCTTCGAGGCCGGCTCGCCTGCCCCCGCCGGCACTGGCCCGGTAACCTCTCCGCCGGGCGCGCCCCCCGTACCGTCTCCTCCCGCCGAGCCGACGGGGGACTGGCCTGCCCCCGAGCCCAATGGCAAGGAGACACCCGGCGTGAGGCGCTGCGGATGTGCCACCCAGGAGTCCGAGGTCGGTGTCGGGGGCCAGCTGGGCGGTCTCGGCTGGGGCCTTCTAGGCCTCGCCCTCGCGGTGCTCCGACGCCGTCGCTCCGGCGCCCGCTGACGGCGCAGATCGACTTGCGAACGCCACGGGCCGTCCGCAATGACCCCACGGGGTAAGCTACTTCTTGCCGGCCTTCGGGTAGGTGATGGCGTCCATGTCGACCACCTGCCAGGGAAGCCCCTCGTGCCGGAAGATCCGCTTCGAACGTTCGGGGTAGTCGCCGACGTCGTGGGGTCGTCTCTCACCGACCACGAGGCACCTCAGCGGGCCCTGCGAGGTGTTGAGCATGGTGTGCGGTAGGCCTCCGGCCCGGTAGCCGATAAAGTCCCCGGGACCGATCTCGAATTCTTCTTCGCCGATACGCACCACACCGGTTCCCGTCAGAACGTAGGCGCATTCGTCCTCGTGGTGGTGGAGGTGAAACTCGGTCGAGGCGGCGCCGGGCGGAACCTCGATGAGGTGCACGCCGATCCCCGTGAGGCCGGTGAGGTCGCCGAGCGACTTGTTCACGCGCTTGGCGTTGGGGTTCAGGAAGTGCGTCTTGGCGACGCCCTCCATGGCCTCGATCTCGTGTGCTTTGACCACGTAGCGGTTCATGTTCCCTCGCTCCACCCGAGATGACGGGCGCTGCAAGACCCCTACTTCCCTCTGAGCTCTCACGACAGGTGGATTCGACAATCGACCCTGCGATGCTCTCGAGTGGCCCCTGCCCGCACTACAGGGTCGGAAGGACTCGATGGCTGTCATTGAGGTGCCACAGGCGTCACTTGTAGGGTGGAGCGACAGCCGTCGTGTCGTTGGGGTGTTCCAGCGTCGCTCGCATCCAGGAGAACGAGAACGCCCACGAAGTACGAGAACGAGGACCCCCACGTAGAACGAGAACGTTCACCGGGTCGAGAGCGAGAAAGCCTCGCCCATCAGCGCTATTCGAACGGCATTGGTCGTAGGGCGAGCTACTTGTTGCGCTGTTCGGCGGTGTTGGTGAAGCCGCACCGGATGGTCATGCCGATCATCTTCTTGAAGGACTTGCTGCGCATGTCCTTGTGGTCTGCCATCAGGCGGTCCTTCTCGTCGCCGGACTTGGTCTTCCACCACTGCTCGATCGGGTCTACCTCTGCCTTGTTCTTCTCGTACCAGGCGTCGAGTGCTTTGTCGCTCGCAGTGCAATCGCCGTCGACGATGAGCTCGGCCTGTTGGAGGTCGAACTCGGCCTTCTGCTTGGCTTTCGCCTTGTCCTCCGCGCTGAGGCAACCGGCGAAGGTGAGCAACATGAGTCCCGTGGAGATCAGTCTATGCATGGGTTGTGAGCGAAGGTACGCCGGGAACTGGAGCTACCTTCCCTCCGCGGGCGAAGCCTGAACCGACCCGCGGTGGCCCACCGGCGGGTCGACACGTGGAGTGCTGGGTGCGCCCGAGAAACCGAAGGCTCAGAGCCTCGACGCCGTGGATGGGCGCGTGGCGACGGGGCGCTGGCGCGGGCCCCGGCCCGTGGTCATGAGAACGACCGTGAAGCCCCACTTGCTGCCCTCGAGGGATACGTGGGCGACCCGGATGGCCAGCTCGAGGGTCTCGGTGTTGAGGAGGTCGTCGGCGAATGGCACGTCGTCGACCTTTGCGGCGACCGTCCACGCCCCGCCCATCGTGGCGTTGCGCCGCTGTACGGCAGCATCGATGGCGTCGTCGAGAGCACGCCCCGGGTGCACGCCAGCCGAGACACGCACCACCGCCTCATCGAGCTCAGGCATGTGGTCGACGAGGTAGACCGGGCGGTGGCCTCGGGCCGTACGCTCGGCGTTGAGGCGCGCGACCAGACGCTGTGCCTCTGCGGCGACGGCCTGCTCTTCCATGAACTCGTAGGTCGCAATCAGGGCGCCGAGGCCGGGCGAGGGGCGGTCGAACGTTGCACCGAGCGCCAACTGTCGGGCCCAGGGCCCGAGGAGAACGCGGCGCCCAATGGGGCGTTCGAGCGTCTCGTCGAGCCACGCCTGGGCGTCGCGCCGCACGGGCAAGTACATGCCCAGCACGTGCGCATCGCGAATGAGGCCGCCCTCGATGTCCCAGCCCGCGAGCGTACCGAGGGTGATCAGGTCCACGGTGTTCTCGTCACCCGTCTCCGAGGCGGCGAAGTAATGTGCCGTCACTGGGTCGAGGCTGGCGCTCTGTTTCTGAGCGAGGGAGATGGGCGCGAGTCCCGCGCTCTGCCGAATCTCGTTGAGGCGGATGAGAAGATCTCGGCGAAACGAAGCTGCGTCTCCGACGGCTGCCGCGGGTTTCGCATCGGGGTAGACGATGCCGGCGCTCCCTTCGCGATGGGCGTAGGCCCGCGCCACGGTGCGGGCGATGAGGTGCCCGCGACGCTGCACCGAGACGTCGATCCAGGCGCCGTCGTCCTTGGGGTCGAGTCCGCACGTCATCTGGAACCCACTCGGCGGGCCTTGAACCTGGCACTCGGCCCACCCGTGTGTGCCCCGGTTGATGAGACCCGTCACCGCGACCGCCTCTGGGTCGGCGATGGCACCGGAGATGGTGACCCGACCGTCTGCGAGCGTTTGGGTCTTCATGCGAGCCCGCCGCGGCATGGCCGCGATGCCGATCGCAGCCTTGCCGGGGGACCGTTGCAGCCAGGCACCCACGACGGTGTCCTCGGCACGCTCGCCGAGGACCTCGGCGAGCTGCGCCTTGGCTCGAGGTAGTAGGAGCGCGAGCACCTCCTCGTCGGTAGCGTCGGGCGAGCCGCCTTGGATGCCGACCGCCCCCATCACGGTGGTGGGGTAGGCCAGGCCACCGCAGCGCACGGACATGTACGCCCCGAGTCTCGGCTCGGGCGTCACCTCGTGCTCGAGATAGAAGCGAGCGCCTTGCTCTGCGAGGCAGTCGAGCTGTGCGTCGCCCCCCTGCGCTCCCGTCGAGACGATGGCTTCTTGCAGCGCTGAGATTCGCCTCGGCGCCTCTTCGCCTTCGAGCCACTGCCCCTCGAAGGTCCAGTGTTCGATGTTGGTGTGGGGACGGGGAGGGACCGGGGGGACCGGCCGTTGGCCCAGCTGGGTCAGTGCGGCTTTGGTGGGGAGCTGCATCGGAGCCGAGATGGGCTCGTAGGTCTTCTGCGCCGCACATCCGGTGCCGGCGGCGAGCATCAGGCTCAGGATGAGGAGTCGAGCCGTCGAGGGAGCGTGCATCTCCTTCGTCTACTCAACCCGTGGCAGAGCGCCAACAATAGAAGTATCGATTCGCAAATCTATGGGTGCATCAGCTCCACCACTGGGTGCTCGCGTCTGTGACGGCCCGACGGCCTCAGTCGGGCGCCTTGCCCGCGAGGTAGTGGGCTTGGATCTCGCTGGGCGACAACGGCCTGTCGTAGATGGCGACCTCGTCGACCGTGCCCAGGAACCCGCCATCACCGAGCACCAGGTCGATCACCGAGTCGGTTGCCAGGCTCGACAGCACGACCATGCAGTTACCCGCGAGGACATTGTCGATGCGCAGGCACAGGGTCTTCGTGACGCCGTCGAAGGTGGCGACTACGTGATGAGGCGTCTCTTCGGTCTGATTCGTGGACTCGATGAGCGTGTCGGCGCGCCGCACGAGGATCTTCTGGTCGAGTCCTGCGTTGAGCGACCAGCCCACATTTCCGCTGCGGCGGCCCATGATGGGGCCGTTGTCGTCCATGGCGCTCATGGAGGGAGGTGGCAGCGCGACCCAGAGCTCGATGCTGAAGCTACGATCCGGCGCGAATCGAAAGACGTTGGGGTCGGCGTCTAGGAACGTGATCTGGTCGTTGCTCTGAGTGAGCTCGACGGCGGTGCTGTCGGGGCACCCATGAATGAGCGGAGGTGCCCCCCGCGTCACACCGATGTAGGTCCCTACGAGCGCAGTTCCGCCACCGACTCCGCCGCCGCCGCCGCCTGCGCCAGATGTTCCTTGGACCTCGTTCTGAGCGACAGTCTCCTCCGTGGGCTCGTCGAGCCGCCAGTAGGCGATGGGGCCGTCGTTCATGACGGCTTCTCGGTAGGCGCAGCCAGTGGCGCCGCCACTCCCCCCGCTACCGGTCTGCGGATTCCCTCCCACACCAGTGCTCGTGGTGCCTGCACCACCGGCCGAGGTCGCTGCGCCGCCTGCGCCGGGCCCGCTCTCGAAACGATCCACGTCGACCATGCAAGCGCCTGCGATCACCAGTCCGGTGAGCAGCGCGAAGTGCAGTCCTAGCCTCACCCGAATCGACCTATCACAGAAGCCGGAACTGGGGGAGACCGGTCGTGTCGCAAAAGCTCGACCCGTCGAGCGGGCGGTGAGGCTTCGGAAAAATGTCGGTCACAATGCGAGGGGCTTCGCGTCTTCCTCCCGAACCCTGAGGAGGAACCGACATGAACAGCCTACGAAACGTCCTACTGACCGCCCTTCTACCCTTGCTACCCCTGGCAGCCCTCGCTGGCTGCGCGGAGGGCGAAACGCCTGCCGCCGAGCCCACAACGGCGTCCGAACCGGACACCGCTGCGTCGGCCGCGCCCGCCATCGAAGCGATCCTCGAGGAGGGAGGCGACTTCCGCTTCGCGTTCGAAGAGTCCGCCGTCTACGGGGTCTTCGAGGCACAGTGCAGCAAAGAGCCCGATCCTCGAGCATGCCTGGCGAAGGTCGCGCGTTCGGCCTCTGGTGAAGGTGTCGCGATCACGCCGATCGAAGGACACCGCGTTCGCTACCTGTCCTACGACACGGACGAGGCCGGGCAGCGGCGGAAGCTCCTCGAGGCGGAGGTGACCCTCGTGGAGGTCGAGCCAGGCATCTTCGAGCTCACCGACGGCAAGATCCTCGTGCCCGAGGGGGCGAAGCCGCCGTCGGACCAGCGCTTCTTCATCGAGGTCGTGGACGAAACGACCATCGCGATGGACAAGGTGCCCGGCGAGCACCCGAGGAAGGGGAGTGCCCGCCTCGTGTTTCACAAAGGCGGGGCGTAGCGCGTCCCCGTTGACGCTCTCTGGCGATGCCGTGACCCTGCGGAAGGACGTCGACCATGTACTTCTGGAAAGCCGGCGGGTGGAGCATGTACCCCGTGCTCGTGCTGGGGCTCGTGGCGCTCGGCATCGCCATCGTCGCCTCGGGCCGGCCCACGGCACCGCGAATCACCCTCGCGACTGGATTGTTGCGCGCGGAGGTCTACTTCTCCGTGGGGGGCTACGCGACCAACCTCGCCACCACCTTCTTCGCCGTCGCAACGTTCGAGCACGAGACGACGCATGCCATGTGGGTCATGGCCTTCACCGGTCTCTACGAGTCGATGTCTCCCCTCATCATGGGGCTATCGTTCGTCGCTCTGGGTCACCTCGCGCTCGCGATCGCGGCCTATCGGCTGGCTCGACAGGCGCCGTGAGCTCCTCCGATGCGGGCCTGGTGGCGGGGCTCGTCGCATGCGAGCCGGCGGCACTTCGTACAGTCTACGACCGCTACGCCGACCGGCTCTACAGCTTTGCCGTGCGGCTCAGCGGTCGTCCCGACGTGGCGGACGAACTGTTCCAGCACGCCTGGCTCACCTTGGCCGAACGCGCACCACGGCTCAGCCCCGACACCAACCTGTTGGCGTGGTTGATCACGGTGACTCGAAACCATTTCCGCTCTCAGCATCGCAAGGCGCTCACGCACCGGCGCAACGAAGAGAGCCTGGCGGTGCAGCACCATGCCCCCGCACGTCCGGACGAGACCGTTGCAGCTCAGCATCGTGTCGCTCGGCTGGAGCTCGCGTTGTCGGGGTTGGCTGAACACCACCGGGAGGTGCTCCTGTTGATGGTGGAAGCGAGCGAGCTGCCTCAGGCCGAGCTCGCCGCCGTTCTCGGTCTTTCGCCAGCCGCGTTTCGCAAGCGCCTTTCGCGTGCGCGCGCCGCGTTGCAGGCTCAGTTGGGCGAGTCGTGACCATCCCCATGGCACCCAAGAGCACCATCCCATACACTCGAGTCAATGCTGACATGAACGACCACGCGCGAGATGACCTTCTGGGGGAGCTTCGTGACCTCCCGACGTACCCGCCGAGCACGGCGCTTCGGCGCGAGGTGCGCGTCGCCGCGCTCGGGCGCCTCGCGCAGCAGAAGCCCCAGACCCGCTGGCAACGGTTCTTTCAGCACCTGGCCATTCCACTCGCACTCAGTGCGATGTCGGTGCTCTACCTGCTGCGCGCTGCAGCCGACACGCCGCTCTTGCGCTGACGTCGACCTCCGTGCGCGACGATGCGCCCGGTCGCGCCTTGGGACTCGCCGGCGGCTCGAGCTGGCCACCGTCGGCGGCGTCGAGATTCTCTTGCACCTTCGCTATTCGTGGCGCCAGGAGGGAGCAGTGGTGGGCCCACTGAGCGCTTGAAAGAAGCCGAGATACGCAGCCTCGAGTTCATCGACGATGGAAGCGGGCGTGGCCTCGACGGGCTCGGTGACCATGAGCGCGTGGTACATGCGTGCGAGGCGCGCGATGTCTGTGGCCGTGGCCTGCTCGGCAGCGTGCTCAATCTGCTTCAAGGTCGTGCTCATCTGGCTTCGGTCGGGAACGTCGACCGCGGCGCTGAGTGCTGACAGCAGCTCTGGCATCTCTCCGACGAAGTCATCCGCTTCCTCGCGCCTCGACGAGGGTGAGGCCACGACGGCGGAGACGGGGGTGTCGAATTGCAGGGCGACGACCGAGGGGGCGCGAGCCTCGCGTGCGTCGTGGGCGCGGTCGAGATCGACGGCGAAGTGCGGCCAAACCTCCATGAACGCGTCCAACGTCGGTCGCACGTCGGGCACGACATGCACCATTCTGACGAGTAGTTCTGCGAGCTCACTGCTGATGTCGGGATTGAGCTGACGAGGGTCGCTGAGCGGGCGTCCGTTTCGATCGGTCCGCATGGGCACGCCACATACGGCCCACCACAACAGCGCTCCGAGCCCGTAGACGTCAGAGGCTGGCACGGGCTCGAACCGTGCCTGCTCTGGGGCCACGAAGTGCGGCGTCCCCGTCGGGCGGAACGAGCCGCTCTGATGGATCGACTTGGCCATGCCGAAGTCCAGAAGCACCGCTCGGCATGAGAGAGGGTTGGCCGCCGTCGGCGGGGCAACGGGAGAGACGGAGTCTTCATGGATGGGTCCCCACTCGATGGAGCGACGTTTCGAGCACACATGTCGCAACTTCCGCGCCATCGAACTTCCTCGCGCTCGGGCCATCGCCAGCGATGTCGATGCCGGGGTGTCGTCAGCAGACGACGACGATTGTAGTCTCCATGCGACACTGCAGAGCGGTCGGCGGCCTTTCGCGCGGGCTCCACGGGTGGCGAGCCTGACGACCGCGCGGTACCTTGAGCGCATGCGGCCAGTTCTTCGGTGCCTGCTCGGTGTCGTTCTCGCCTGGAGCACCGGTTGTGAGCGGTCTTCGACGGAGCCTCCCGCCCCGACGAGAGCTTCGGCGAAGGTGTCGGCCTCGACGACCTCGGCGGCCACTCCGCCGGCCTTCTGGCGACGGCTCGCCGACGGCTGGGTGGTGGGCAACCCCATTCCCGACTTTCGTCTCACCAACCAAGACGGTCAGCCCTTCCAGCTGGCCGAGCTGCGGGGCGACCACGTGCTCGTGGGCCTGATCTTCACCAACTGCTCCGTGCCCGAGGCGTGCGCGCGTACCACCGACCGCATGTTCGACGTCGGAAAGCGCTGGAAAGAACGCGTGGCTGCGGGAAAGACCAACGGCGCGAGCTTGCGGTTGCTGACGCTGACCTTCGATCCCGATGAGGACACGCCCGAGGTGCTGAAGGCGCACAGCGAGGGGGTGCGTTCCGAGCTGCCAGAGTGGGTCTGGGCCACGGGCCCCACCGAGCTGATGGAGAAGCGGCTGCCCGCGATGTTCGGGGTCGCCGCGGGCAACAAGGACGACAACGGCGCCATCGCCCACACCGTGAAGGCCGTCCTCCTCGGACCCGGGCTGCGGGTGTTGAAGACGTGGACCGACAACGCCTTCACGCCGGATGACGTCATGGCCGTCATCGACCGCTGAGTCACGCTGAAGCCCAATGGATACGAGCCCTTGGGTAGGGTGTGCGCAATTTTCTGACCTCGTCGCCGCGGGTCGTGGCTCTGCAGTACGTGGCCGGCGAGCGCGTACCGCGTCGAGGCCAGCGACGAGGAACACGCGATGCAGAGACGATGGTCACGCCTGGGCGCACTGAGCCTCACCGGAGGACTCATGGTGGCGGGCTGCATAGGCTCCATCGGTGATGGCGGCAGCGGGGACAGTCCGCCGCTGCCCCCGGGGACCGAGCCCAGCGAAGCGCCGCTGATGAAGCTCTCCACGTTGCAGTACCGCAACACGGTGACCGACCTGCTCACGACGAGCGGGCTCGCGTCGGTGCTTCCCGAGGTGGAGCCGTTCATGGGCTCGGTACCGGCGGACGGGACCGATACCTTCTCCGCGCTCGACAATCGCGTCGCCAGCGAGCATCTCAACGCCTACTTCAACGTCGCCACCGGGGTGGGCGACGCCGTGGAGGCCGATGCTGGCCTCCGGGAGGCGGTCGCGGGCTCATGCGCGACCGAGACCACGCTGACCGCGGCCTGCGTCGACGGGTTTCTCACCAGCTTTGGCCGTCGCGTGTTTCGGCGACCCCTCACCGCCGAGGAGCGAGCGGGCTACGCCGAGCTGAACGACGGCCAACGATCTCCAGCCGAGGCGATCCGCGCCATGGTGGTCACGCTCATGCTCTCGCCCCAGTTCGTGAACCACCTCGAGGTGAACGGCGTCGAATTCCAGGGCCATACCGACATCCTGAAGCTGACCGCCTACGAGTTGGCGTCGAAGCTCTCCTATACCTTTTGGCAGAGCATGCCCGACGACGCGCTGCTCGCGGCGGCCGAGGACGGGTCTCTCGCCACCGAGGCGGGCTACGCGGCTCAGGTCGACCGCGTCTTCGCCGACCCCCGCACCCGTGAGACCATCTGGCAGTTCTACCGTGAGTGGTTCCGACTGGAGCGCTTCGCCGGCTTCCAGAGCACCCGCCCTGCCTTTCAAACGCTGGCTGAGGGCGAGAACGTCGGAGAGCCGGGCCACGACCATTACGGGGACATGGTGCAGGAGATCGACGACCTCACTGCGCTCGTCATCTGGGAGCAAAACGGAACGCTCGACGACCTGCTGACGACCAACGTGTCGGTGACCCCTTCCGATGATTTGGCCAGCCTGTACGGCATCGCGCCCTACACCGGTGGCAGCTACCCGACCTTCCCGGACGGCGAGCGCGCGGGCGTGCTGCAGCGGGCCGCCTTGCTCGCCAACCCCCTCGAGCAGACCAACCCCTTCCACCGGGGGGCCTTCGTCCGGCGCTACATCCTCTGCGATGCGCTTCCTGCGCCCAATCCCAACGACCTGCCGCCGGGGTCGCTCGACCCACCCCCGGTCGACGCGGATGCGACCACCCGCGAGCGCTTCTCGGCCAAGGTCGCCGACAACCCGCTCTGCGAGGGGTGCCACGGCATCTTCAGCGACATCGGCTACGTGCTCGAGGCCTACGATGCGCTCGGTCGCTACCGCACCATCGAGCGGGTGCTCGACGAGCAGAACGGCGACCTCATCGCCGAGCTCCCCATCGACACCGCAGCCCCGGCTCAGATCGACTACGCCGACGACGGCATGGTGGCTGGCCCCGCCGACCTCAACCAGCGCATCGTCGACAGCGGCAAGGTCGGCAGCTGCCTCTCCCGCCAGTACTTCGCATTCGCGCTGCGGCGCGAGCTCGGGGGCGCCGCTGGGGACCGCGACCTGCACGCACAGATGTCGTCGCCGGACACGCCCCTCATCGACGTGTTCAAGGCCATCGCTCTTCATCCCAGCTTCCAGACCCGCAAGGTGGGCGCCCAATGAGATCCATCTCTCGACGCAACTTCCTCCTCGGCACCGGTGGCGCCGTCATGGCCCTGCCGTTCCTGGAGTCGATGGCCAGCAAGGAGGCGCTCGCTGCGCCCGCACCCAAACGACTCATCGTGATGAAGTCGTTCAGCACGCAGCTCATCGACGCCTGGTACCCGACGATGTCGGGCAATGGCTATCAGCTCCACGACGCCGTCTACTCGGGGAACAAGGCCGATGGCACGACGCTGTTGAACCAGCCGTTGGGGGGCGGGCCTTACACCCAGGCGCCACTGGCCGACTTCCAGACCGCCAATGGGATCTCGAGCATCCTCGGGCCCGCGCTGAATCCCTTCTTGAGCAAGCTCACCCTCATTCGAGGGCTCGACTTCTTGCCCTCGGTCAATCACAACTACGGCGGAATCCTGGGCAACTACTCGTCCTGCACGAGCGCGACCCCGTGCGACGCCGACGGCCTGGCCGACGTCAGCACGATCGACCAGGTGCTCGCCTACTCCTCCAAGTTCTATCCCTCCCAGCCGTGGCAGCGATATCTGCACGTCTCCCAAGGGGTGGACGATGCCATCTCCTATTCGGATATGGGCATGCCCGGGGGACCGGTGCAGCACCTCAAGGCGCGCACCAATCCGCTCGACGCTTGGAACGACATGTTCGCCGGCGTCGAACCGCCCGGGATGCCGATGGACGGCGCCTCGCAGCGTGACAAGCTCCTCGTCGACAAGGTCTACGAAGACTACGTGCGCCTGCGCGACCATCGGCGGTTGTCGGCGAAGGACAAGCAGCTGGTAGAGCGGTACATCTCGCTCATCACGGAGCTTCAGGCACGGCTCGACGGAGGCACCACCCTCTCGTGCACCTTGCCCGAAGAGCCCGAGTCGCTTGCGAACAACGCCGGCACCGACCCGAGCGACATCACGCGCAAGTGGGAGCTGTTCCTCGACATCGTGACCGCCGCGATCATGTGCGATCAGACGCGCATCATCACGATGAGCATCCACAAAGCGCTGGGACCCGGTCCCGATCCCAACGACCCCACCCTGCAAGGGCACTACCACTCCGAGGATGCCAGCGGAGGAACGTGGCACGGCCTCGCCCACGACTGGAGCAACCCAACGCGCAGCGCATGCTGGCCGGCATCAACGGTTGGATCGCCTCGGAGATCTTCGCCAAGCTCTGTGAGCGGCTCGACGTCGACGAGGGGGGAGGCACGACCGTGCTCGACAACTCCCTCATCTACTGGGGCAACGAGATGGGCTTCAACCACATCGCCTACAGCGTGCCCTGTCTTCTGGCGGGGAGCGCGGGAGGCTTCATCCAGCCGGGGCGCTACCTCGACTACATCGACTGGGATGGACACTCCTACTTCGGGCAGGAGAACGGAAACGTCATCAAGGGCATTCCGCACAACCGGTTGCTCGTGACCATCCTTCAGGCGATGGGTCTCGATCCCGCCGACTACGAGGCCAACGGCCAGCCCGGATACGGTTCGACGAGCACCAACGGCCGCGACCCGAACCTCTGGCCGACGGACTACGATCTCAACCGGGTGGGCGACATCCTTCCGGGCATTCGCGGCTGAGCCGGCGCCGGCGCGTACGGGGGGCACTTCGGGGCGACTTGAAGTAGCATCGAGGCATGAAGACCTACCTCTGCCCCGCCCTGCTCGTCGCGTTCATGGCGACTGGCTGCGATACGACGGGGAACCAGCGCTCCTCCGCTACGGCCGAGCCGAGTGCGACCGCGACGGCGCCTGCAACCACGGCTGCGCCCAAGATCGCCGCGGTCGAGAAGGTGTTCGAGTTCGGCAAGGTGAAGCTCGGCAGCACGGTCGAGCACACGTTCAAGGTCCGCAACGACGGCGCCGGGCCGCTGCACATTCAACGCGCCAAAGGGTCTTGAGGCTGCACGGCTACCGTCGTTTCGACGGAGGCCGTTCCCCCGGGTGGGGAAACCGAAATCAAGACCACGCTCCACACCAAGGGGCGGCCCGGGATCATGAAGAAGACGATCACCGTCTACTCCGACGATCCCAAGACGCCGCAGCTCGTGCTGACCCTGTCGGGCGAGACCTGGATCGATGTGGAGGCGCAGCCGGCTCGCATCCACTTCGGCGAGATGCAGCCTGGCGCAGACGGAACGAAGCCGCTCGAGCTGAAGATCACCGAGCCCAACGAGGTGAAGCTCGGGAAGATCGAGAGCCCAGATCCGCGATTCTCGATCAAGCCATCCGAGGACGGTGACGAAGGTCGGAAGAAGTACACCGTGGTCTTTCGGGGCGAGAAGAAGCTGGGGGCCATCGAGGCTCGCCTCCTCGTCAACTACACCGGGCCCGACGGAGAGGGCCGGGTCGAGGTGCCCGTCATCTGCCAGGTCGTCGGTGACCTCCGGTATCCGAGGAGCGTGTTCTTCCGCAAAGTCGGCGACGCCTACCCGCCCCAGAGCGTCGTGATCGGCAGTCGTACCAACAAAGCCGTTCGAATCCTCTCGGGCAAGGACCCCGAAGGCCGGGTCGCGGTGAAGGTGCTCGAGCCACAGGGGAACCAGGCGCGGGTGGAGCTCACCGTTGGCGAGACGAAGGAGGCCAAGGCCTCGCGAGGAAAGGTCGAGCTCAGAACCAACGACCCGACCGAGCCCGTCGTGACCATCCCGTACAACCTGCAGCTCATCTACCGGCGACCGACCGGTAGCCGCTCCACCTCCCAGCGGCTCAAGTCGAAGTAGTACGCCACCGTCCTTGGGCGAGATGGCGTCGGTTCCGTGGACCGGGTGCAGAGCCTGCGCGCACCCCCCTTTTTGTTCGCCTCCGCGCCCGATTGTGAGAGCTTCGCAGCCATGAAGCTCCATCTTCTCGGAACTGCCTCCATGCTCCTCGCCATCGGCTGCATGCCCGCCAAGGGCGTGGCCACGGTCGATGGCCCCGGCACCCACATCGTGCGGGGCCCAGGGGCCGTGACCATCGTGCACGGAGAGCGCAGCTGCACCATGCCCGCGGCGGGCGGCGCCCAGGGGCACCCCAAGGGCAGGTCGAAGGGCATGGACAAGGGCAAGGGGGGGCATGCGCCCCACCACGGCATGGGTGGACGACCCCCAGGAAACCCGATGGACACCATGATGTTCCGCCTCTGCGAGGCACGCACCAATGGCGACATCACCGAGCCGCAGTACCAGGAGCTCTTGAACAAGCTCTTCGCGACGATGGAGAAGATGGCCAACCGCGGGCCGATGGGTGGCATGGGCCGAGGCCCGGGGCAGCCGGGAGGACCCTGGGGTCGTGGCGGCATGGGTGGTGGACGGCATCGTGGCCCCCGCGGGGGTGGCCCCGGCGGCAAGCGACCCGGCGGTCCGGGCGGGCCTGGAGGCGGCGGGCCCGAAGGCAAGGGCCCCGGCCCCTCCGGCAAGGGACCGGGACCCGGCGCTCCCAACTAGCGAGTCGAGGCTTCGCGAACACCCCCTGTTCACTCCTTCCTCAATCACGACGGGCCTTCAGAAGGCCCCTCCACCTCGTGACCCCGCCCGGGCGCCATCGTCGCCGTCGGGTGCGTGCGATGTCGGAGCTGCTCGAGGCCGTCATCGACACCATGCTGTAGGCTCTCAGAGCGTCGGCGCGATGTGTCGCCCATCGGGGCAAGATTCGTCCGGTGTCTCAGGCGGGCACTGAGAGGACCTTCCATGCGAGCATCGCGCCGTCGCTCATGCGGCTCGTCTCGAGCTCGCCGTCGGCGAAGTAGATGCCGTCGCTCCCATTGGGCGTGTCGGGGGCGCCAAAGGGGCTGTACTCAGGGTGGTCGGCAAAGACCTCGTCGATGAGCGATTGAGCAAAGAAGAGCTGCGACGTCTTGTACTGTTGGTTGCCGATACGCACCTGGAAGTGGATGTGGATGGCTCGGCCGCCGTACCAGCCCGGGAAGCAGGTGTCGAAGAAGGCCTTGCCTTCGGCGTTCGTGGTTTGCACGCCGCGGAACCATCGGCCAGCCATGGCTTCGGCGTCGTTGAGGGTGCACATCGCCACCGCGTCATTGCCCGAGTAGAAGCCCTCGATGTTCGTGTGCCAGATGTCGACCTCGGCGTTCGCGATGGGCTGGCACTGCGCGTCGACGACCAGCAGTGCGAGGCGAACGGGCAGGCCCGTCTGCCCCTCGCTCACGTCTTCGCGGTCGAGGGTCATGGCGTAGCAGGGGCCCAAGGTGGTGGAGGCGATGACGGGGCAGCTGTTACCGAGCGACCCGGTGAAGGGGTCGGGGTAGGTGGCCTTGTCCGTCATCGAGGCCGTACCGCCCGTCGCCCAGCCGTCGGCGCTTCCGCCCGCGCCGGTCGTCGTGGAGCCCCCCGTGCCTGCGCCGGTGCCGCCGCTTCCGCCAGCGCTTGTCGTCGTGGCGCCTCCTCCCGCACCTCCGGAGGTCGAGCTGCTGCCCCCCCCAGCGCCGTCGGTTTCGGCGGTCTCGGAGCCGCAGGCGATGAGCGGGAGGGCGATGGCTCCGGCCGTGACGGCGGTGCGACGGGTGAACTTCGGGGCGGCGCGACGCTTCATGTTTTGTGGTTACGCCCCAGGACTGGGGAGCACCAGCAATTCCGACCGCGCGGCCCCCATCTTTTCTCGGTGGCTCAACGTCGTGTGCTGGCCAGGCGCATCTTTATCGTCGGAGTGCCGTCGTTGAAGTGGGTGACGAAGACCACTGCGACCGTGCTCGTGCGGTACCCCTCGGGGGGGCGCTTCCCGCCGAGTCGGACGGAAACACTCTCCTTGCCGCGGATCCCGCCCAGGTCGCGACCGAAGAGCGACTTGAGGTCGGACATCTGAAAGCTGCCCCAGCTCTTGGCCGACGACTTGAGGGCGTAGTGGCAGACGGTGATGTCGCTCTTCGTGTGGTTCTTCACTGGGGTGTAGGTGAGGCGGGCGAACGAGCGAATGGCGGTGAATGGAAGGCTCACGCCCGCGTGCACGGTGTAGTCGGAACGGTCGCGCGACAGGGTGGTGGTGAGGCTGGGTCCATTGATGGCGAGCTTCTTCGCCCCCGCCGTGAACATGGAATCCCAGTTCGGCTTCACCCTCTTGCCCGTGAGATAGGCATAGGCCGCGTTGCGGTAGTAGCTGCCGTCACATGCCCGCGTGGCGTCCTTGGAATGGGCTTGGGCGAAGGCAGAGGACGAGCTGAGACCCAGGAGGGCAAAAACGGTCACGAAAACTGCGAGTCGGTGCATGACGCTACCCACAGCAGGGCTCGTGCCATCGGCGCGAAGGTTTACCTTTCACATGCTTACGCCCAATGCGTGAGCCCGCGGTCGGCCGATTGAACGCCTTGGAACGTTCTGGTGATTCACGGGCCGCGACGGAGGAGCGCCGACGATGTGGGGCTCACGGGCCGAGACCGGGCGCCTCTCGGCCCGTGCTCTCGACGTAGGCTCGGTAGCCACCGGGATAGGTCGTGGCCCCGCCCGGGCTGAGCTCGAGCACGCGATTGGCGAGCTCGCCCAGGAAGTAGCGGTCGTGGGAGACGAAGAGCATCGTGCCTTCGAAGTTGCGGAGCGCCTCGACCAACATGGCCTTCGTGTCCATGTCTAGGTGGTTCGTGGGTTCGTCGAGCACGAGGAAGTTGGGCGGGTTGTAGAGCATCTGGGCGATGACGAGGCGCGCCTTTTCCCCGCCGGAGAGGATACGGCAGGGCTTCTCGACCTCGTCTCCCGAGAAGCCGAAAGCACCAGCGAGGGTGTGGAGCGCACCGAGGGGTGCGAGCGGATGCGCCGTCTGAAGGCTTTCCAGCACGGTCTGCTCCGGCTGAAGAAGCTCCATCGCGTGCTGGGCAAAGTATCCCATGACCACCGACGCTCCGATGGTGACGTCACCCGCGTCGGGCTTGCTCTCGCCCGCCACGAGTCGAAGCAGCGTCGACTTGCCCGAACCATTGACGCCCATGACACACCACCGCTCGCCACGGCGAACGAGGAGGTCGAAGTCGTCGTAGATGACGTGCTCGCCGTACGCCTTGTTCACGCTGTTGAGGGTGAGCACATCGTCTCCAGAGCGCGGGGGCGTACGAAACTCGAACTGGATCTGCCGGCGCTGCTTCGGCGGCTCGATGCGTTCGATCTTGTCGAGCTTCTTGATGCGTGACTGCACTTGCGCCGCATGGCTCGCGCGGGCCTTGAACCGGGCGATGAAGGCTTCCTCCTTAGCCAACATGGCGGCCTGACGCGCCGCCTGTGCCTCGAGCTGCGTCTGTGCGATCGCGCGCTGCTCCTCGTAGAAGTCGTAGTTGCCCGAGTAGGTGTTCAGGGAGCCGCCATCGATCTCCACGATCTTGCCGCAGAGGCGGTTGAGCAGCCGTCGGTCGTGGGAGGTGATGATGAGCCCTCCTTCGAAGGCACGAAGGAAGTTCTCGAGCCAGATGATGGACTCGATGTCGAGGTGGTTGGTCGGCTCGTCGAGAAGGAGCGCATCCGGCGCCATCAACAGGATGCGGGCGAGCGCGACCCTCATCTTCCAACCGCCGGAGAGCTTGCCCACGTCGTCGTCGATCACCTCCTCACGAAAGCTCAGTCCGGCGAGGATCTCCCGGGCGCTCGCTTCGAGGCCGTACCCCCCGAGCTCCTGGAAGCGGGCCTGCACCTCACCGAAGCGCTCGATGTTGGCCTCGAGCGCATCGGCCTGCTCGGGATCGGCCATCGCCGCCTCGAGTTGGGCGAGCTCGGCCCCGAGCTCCGAAACCTCACCTGCACCCGCGAGGGTCTCGGCCAAGACCGTGCGGCCACTCATCTCGCCCACGTCCTGGTCGAAGTAGCCGACCGTCACGCCGCGGTTGATGACCACCTGCCCCTCGTCGGGTTCTTCGCGCCGGGTGATGAGCCGGAAGATGGTGGACTTGCCGGCCCCGTTGGGTCCCACCAATCCGACCTTCTCGCCGGGGTTGAGGCTCATGGAGGACTCGAGGAACAGGACCTGTCGGCCGTGTTGCCGGGAGACGTTGTCGAGACGAATCACGCGCCCTCCATACCAGCTACCGCGCACTGCCGCTCTCGCCCTCGGCTGGCCCGCTGCCTCGAGTCCCGCCTCCCGGCAGCGAACGAGGTCAGAACTCTTCGAGGTTCTCGTTCAGGAAGCCCAGGATGATCCCGTTGTTTCGGTGGTAGCGCTCGGGCACGTCGTCCCATTCCCAGGTGTAGGCTTCATCGACCCAATCGACGATCTCCATGATCTTGCGGGTGAAGGGCGGGAAGCGCGCATTCTGGGTACCGGGCACGTCGACCCAGAAGCCGCTGAACACGAGAAACGCGTGATACGGGTCGTAGCCCTCGGCGCCTTCGACGATGCGGCTTTGGAGCTCGGATAGACCCAGTGACTTCAGCGCATAGTGAGGAACGCGCTCCGACCGCAGCACCGCTGGGGCCAGGATCTGCTCTGGCGCGATCTCGGCGGGGGCATCGTCTTTCTCCCCGTCGGCCTTGCCCATGACGCGCTTGTCGAGATAGCCGGCCAGCTCTCGGAGCAACGACAGCTGGTACACCCCGCTCGTGGGGTACAGCGCGTGCGAGCCCTCGGCGACGGCGACCACGGGGTGTTTGCCCATCTTCAGGGTGCGGGGGTCGTCGTACCGCACGCGTAGGCGTCCCTGCGTCCAACGCTTCAGCTTGGCGAGGAAGGAGATGGCCTGATTTTCGAGGTGCCCCGAGATGATCATCGAGCTCGGCGCCTCGGCGGTGTCGAAGACGAGGATCATGCTCTCGCGATCGAACACGTGCGGGCCTACGCCGGTGAGCCGAGCGATGCCGGCTTTGGTGTCGAAGGCATAGATGAGGTGGTAGCTGATGAAGAAGCGCTCGCTGCCTGGGTCTTCGAGGTACGAGTAGTAGATGGTGGCGTTGCGGGGGTCACCACCCAGCTTGGCGAAGACGCTCCGCCGCATGCTGAGGAAGTTGAAGTCGAGCAGGTAGTCGGCGTGACCATTGAAGCGCATGAACTCGCCGAGCTCCGCCACCGGGATCGCCTCTCTGCCGAAGATCGTCTTGATCTTCATGCGGTCGCCGCTCTTCACCACGGCTTCGTCGGTGAGCAGGGTCCCGAGCGACACCGGGAAGTAGGTCTCCGCCTGGCTGAAGATGAACACCGGCGCGTACTGACGCGCCAGCTCGTCGATCTCCTCATGGCTCCGCCGAAGCTCGGTCTGAACGAAGAGGAGCTGCTTCCAGAGCGTCTTCGTCCACGTGCCTTCAGGGCACGAGGCCTCGACCGTGAGCTCCCACACGCCGTGAGGGTCGGTGCCCTTCTCGAAGACGAGCTCGAACCGAGGGTCGTCGGGGGCAATGGCCCCCGTCTTTCGGTGAGCGCCGTTCGCGACCTCGTAGCGCAGGTCGAAAGGGCCCTCGTGGCGCAGCACCGCCCTCACGTCGTCAGGGTGGGTGCGCACCGCCGGCAGCTCGATGCCGAGCACGCGATTCCCGTGCTCGTCGAGGCCCGTCGACCGGATGTCGAGCATCCGGCGCAGTGAGCTGTGGCGGCTCACTACTTGGGCGTGGGGGGAACGACCACCTGGTTGATGGGCTGCACGCTCGCGCCGGCGGGGTAGGCGTAGCTCACGGCCGTGGTGCTGAAGGCACCCGTCTGTCCATTGCCCCAGCCCCATACGGTGAGGCCGAAGGGCCGGTCGCTCGACATGACGTGCAAGCCGTTGTTGCAACCATTGACGGACTGGAAGTTGCCGGTCACCAGGTCGACCCCGGTCACCTCGTAGTCACCCGAGGCGTCGA
>JAUHZF010000117.1 GCA_030426145.1 Polyangia bacterium | reverse complement strand
GGATGTTCGGGGGGAGGCCATTGAAGGTGGCCACCACCGAGAGGTCCATGGTCGGCGGAGGGTAGGGCGGTGCCGGCGGCACGTAGAGGGTGCCCGAGGCGGGCTCGGCGCTCGTACCGAGCGGGCCACCCGGCATGGGCGTGAGGCAGTCGGTGAGGTCGGGCGTGAGCGAGATGTCGCTGACCGCCCAGCCGTCGTTGCCGGTGACGTCGGGGTGCTGGCCGGGGCCGCCGGGCCAAGCCGCGTGCAGCCGGATGCAGACCCCGCTCGCCACGTCGAGCTTCTTCACCACGATGTGGTCGAGGCCGCCGGCCCAGAAACACGCGGCGTACTCCGCAGCGGGTGGCGCACCGCCCGCGCCTGCACCACCGGTGCCGGCCGTGCCGCCTCCGCCACCAGCTCCCGTGGTCACGGCGCTGCTCGTCGCCGTCGACGAACCGCTACTCGAGGAGGTGGAGGTGGAGCCCGTCGGCCCATCGAGCACCACATCGCTGCCGCAAGCCACGAGGCCCACGAGGGCCATGGTCATCCCGAGGCGAAGCATGCCCCGAGGCTAGCACGTGCACTCACGCCGCGAGGGCGGGCGGTGGCATCGGACCGTGAACCAGCCGGACGAATACCTGCCGCTCCACGAAGGGGCGCACGATGAGGCCGAGCACGTCGGCCGCGCGCGCGAGAAAGCCGGGGGAGAGGTGCAAGGTCACGTCGCGACCCCGCTCGTAGGCCAGGTTGGCCATGAGGGTGAAGTCGCGTGAGACGTCGCTCTCGTCGAGATGAATCACGATGTCGTGGGGGGAAGTCATGGTCTTCGCCCCCCCTGCAACGGTCGTTTGCGCAAAGGCTTGAGCGATTGCACGAAATTGTCCGCCAGTGGCCACGACTTCTCGTAGGCGGTGCGGGCACTGGCCTGATGAGGGTCGTGTCGGTGGCGCTGGCCCCCTGTGGCAGTGAGTCCAACCGGGCTCATGAGCACCTCCGAGCAGGGCTCTCCCGCGTCGACCCCATCGACTAGCGGGGGTTGATCACGACGTGCCCTTCAGGGCCGGGAAGTAGAGCTCGAAGGTGGTGCCGTCGGGGCCGGTCTCGCGTACGCGCACGTGTCCGTCGTGGGCCTCCATGATCTTGCGGCAGATCGACAGTCCGAGGCCGCTGCCGCGGGTCTTCTGGGCGGAGCCGGCGCGGTAGAAATCGTCGAAGATCCGCTCCGACTGGCCTTCGGGGATGCCGGTGCCGTTGTCCTTCACCAGGATGAACACACCCGGAGAACAAGGTTCCGTGGTGACGCTGATCTCGGCCGGGTCGCGTTCGTTGTATTGGCAGCCATTGCGCGCGAGGTTGGTGAGCACCAGCTGCAGCAAGTCGGGGTCGGCGAAGATGGTGGTGTCGACGTCGCCGATCGCCAAGGCCGCCGGCCGCCGCGCCCAGCTGTCCTTGTCGCGGCCGAGTTTCTCGACCAGCTCCGACAGTGCCACCGTCTCGGGCTTGGGTACCCAGCGGCCGCGCTCCAGTCGATTGAACGACAAGATGTTCTCGACCAGAAAGCTGAGCCCATCGACGTCGCGAATGATGCGCGTGGGGTAGTCGCGAGCCCGCGGTACGTCTTTCGTCCTGCGCTCGAGGGTCTCGGCCATCAAGCGGATCGAGGCCAATGGGGTACGTAGCTCGTGGGAGACGGCCGACACGAACTCGCTCTTCAGCTCCAGGAAGCGGTGGCGGCGTCGGTAGATGATGATGCCCAGGCCCATGACGCCGAAGACCAAGAGGGCGATGATCCCTTCGACCATGGCCTTGAGGCGGTAGCGCGACTCGGCGGCGTCGGTCGCCGCGGCCCAGGTGGGGGAGGCGATCTCGAGCCCGACCGAAGAGACCGCGGCCGCACGCGCGGTGGAGCGGCCCTTCACCTCATCTTCGGGTCCGAGCAGCGCGCGCTCGCGCATGGCGGCGGTGATCTCCTCCAACAACGAGCCCACCCGAACCTCGATCCCGTAGACCCGGTCGTCGCGGGCGGGGATGACGTACCAGCGGCCGTGGTCGAGCAGCATGGGCTCGCGGGGCGTGGGGTCGGGCAGGGGCGGGACCGCCGGCGGGTCGCCTTTGCGCTCGAGCGCCTCGTCGATGCGGGCCGAGAAGTCGCTGTAGAGCACGCTGTGGGCTTCGCAGAGCGCGATGATGCGGTCCGCGAGGTAGCGCAGGTCTTTCGAGGTGAAGCGGTCGACGCGTTTCAGCAGCTGACGCTGCGCGCCGTCGAGGCGACTCGTCTGACCGGTGAGCCCATCGCGGAGCAGACCCGCCATGAGCTCGCGGCGTGGGCGGGCCTGGCGCTGGAGCATCTCGAGTCCCACGAGCATGGTGGGGAGGTCGCGCTCGGTGGCCATCACGAAGGCGGCGCGGTGCGCGAGCAGGTCGCGGAAGCTCCCCTCGATGGCTTCGCGGTCGCCCGCCTCGAGGGCCTGCTTCAGCTCGACGAGGAGCTGCACCCGCACGTTCCACGGCTCGTCGTCGTCGACCTGGCCGTCCCATTGCGAGGCCGGGTCTTGCTGCAACCGCAGGTAGACCGCCGAGACCGGGGCCCCCGAGCCGGACAGCGGATGGCTCTGTCGGGGGAGGACGAGCTCGCCGCGGTCGTAGAGCATGAATTGCCCCGCGGGCAGCAAGGGGTCTTCGCGGGCGGCGTCGATGGTGGGCTTGGTCTCGTCGAGCTGGGCCCGCAGGCGTTGCTCCAGCTCGATGAGGGCGAACTGCTCCAGCGCCCGCCTGCGCGCCGCGACCTCGGCCAGCGCTTCGTCGCGCTCCTCGAGGAAGATCCCCTGCAACCAGACCAGCCCCCAGGCCAGGACCAAGAGGCCCAACCCGAGGGCGGCGAAGAGGGAGACCCTGGATGAGAGGCGCTTGGCCACAGCCCGGGTTACCGCAAGACGGGCACGCGGTCGAAGTCCATCCGCGCGATGGGCCCGTGCTTGCCCTCGAACTTGTCGCCGCGGCTGTCGAGCTCCTTGGCCTTGGTCACGAGCCGTGCGAGCTCGATCACGTCCTCCCGCTGGCGTAGACCGGCGTCGAGGGTGCCGATGGTCTCCAGGATGTCGGCGTAGCTCACGTTGCGGGCCCAGTAGCTGCCGCGGAGCTTCTCACCGAACTGCGCCACGGCCAGGGACAGCTTGGTGGGCGAGCTGAGGCTGGCGAGGCTGGTGCGAACCACGTCCGCGCGCAGCGACTTCTCGATGAGGTCGGACTTGCCGCCCGAGGGCTGCTTGAAGCGGAGCCGCACCTTGCCCAGGGCCTTGCTCTTGTCGGATTCGTCGGCGAGGCGCACCTCGTAGATGGCGGTCACGCTGTGCCCAGCGCCGATCTCGCCCGCGTCGACCCGGTCGTCATCGAAGTCGCGGGTCTTGAGGGCGCGGTTCTCGTAGCCGATGAGGCGGTAGCGCTTGACCACCGAGGGATCGAAGTCGACCTGGATCTTCACGTCCTTGGCGATGACCTGCAGCGTGCCCGTGAGGTCGTCGACGAAGACCTTGCGCGCCTCGGCGAGCTTGTCGACGTAGTGGTAGTTGCCTTCGCCCTTGTCGGCGAGCTGCTCCATCAGCACGTCGTTGTAGTTGCCCATGCCGAAGCCGATGGTCGACAGGGTGATGCCCCGCTTGCCCTCCTTGATGATGTGCGACACCAGGCTCTGGGGCCCGGTGCGACCCATGTTGGCCACACCATCACTGCAGAGCACGACCCGGTTGACGTGCCCGTTGCGGAAGGTCTGCCCCGCGAGCTGGTAGCCCAATCGAAGGCCGGCCTCGGCGTTGGTGGCGCCCTCGGTCGAGAGCCCGTCGATGACGCGGAGGATGTTCGCCTTGTTGTGCGCGCTGGTGGCGGGGAGTGCGACGCGGGCGCTGCTGCCGTAGGTGACGATGGCCACCGTGTCTTGCTCCTTCAGCTCGTTGACCAATAGACGCAGGCTGCGCTTCACGAGGCCGAGCCGGTTCTCCTGATCCATCGAACCGGAGACGTCGATGACGAAGGATAGGTGCGCCGGCTTGCGTGCGGCCTTGGCGATCTCCTTGCCCTGCACGCCGACGTGGAGCACGTGGTATCCGCGCCGGTTGGGGGAGGGGGCCGCTTCGGCGTGCACGTTGAAGGTACCGTCGGTGGGAGCCGCGTAGTCGTAGTCGAAGGCATTGACCATCTCCTCCACGCGGATGGCGGCCTCATTGGGGAGCATGCCGCGGGAGAGGAAGCTGCGGGCCATCGTGTACGAGGCCGTGTCGACGTCGATGCTGAAGGTCGACTGCTTCATCTCGGCCGTGTCGACGGTGGGGTTCACGCCGTAGTGCCGGAAGAACATGTTCGTGGGGCGACCCTTGCTGTCGAGAAGGCCCTCGACCCCATGGCTGTCGTCGTTGCGCTCGTCGCCATCGAACTGACCGTCCGCGCCACGAGCCGTAGCCTCTTTCTGACCCTGACCACCCTGACCGGGGGGAACCGCAGGCGACGGGGAAGCCGGGGTCGGCGCATCCCCGTTGGGGATGAGGTTGGGCTTGCCGTAGCCATCGCCCTTGAGCGGACGGGACGCGGTCTTTCCCGGCGAGGGCTTCGCGTCTTCTTCGGGCGCCGCCTCGGCGTCGGGCTCGTCGGCATCGACCGCGCTAGGCAGGCCGTCGCGACCGCCACGCGCCTTGTCCTTGTTCGCGCCCATCTTGCCCTCTTCGCCCTTGGCGCGGGTGCCGGTGCCGCCCTCGGTGTCGTCCGGAGCCGACTCGGCGTTCGGCTCTTGGGCCGCTTCGCTTTTCGTCGCTTGAGGCGCTTCGTCCTGGGCACACGCACCCAAGACCATGGGGGCGATGATGAGGGGCAGGGTACGGAGGGCACGTCGCAGGGTTCGCTTCATCGGGTCATCTCCTCTTCGTTCTCCCATTGGACGCCCTCGGAGGACCTTTGCTCATCACGCTTTCATCATCGGGCCGGGCCCAATGTCATCACTTCATCACGGGCCCGACCCGACGGCCGACGACAGGGTCTACGTCTCGTGATTCTAGACACTTGGGCTATGTGGTAGGTGCCCCCCGAAGATCTGGTACGAGCGGAACCATGCACTGATGCGGTACCATGGGCGATCGATGCGTCCATCCTTTGCCTCACTTCTACTCCCGGTCGTGACCTTCTTCGGCTGTGGTTCGGGTTCCTCGGCGAGCAACCCCGTCGGTTCAGGAGGCAGCACCGCGCAGGCGAGCGGCGGCGCCAACGCGGGCGGCGGAGGCACGGAAGCGGGCAGCGGGGGCAACACCGCGGGCGGCGGTGGCGACAATACCGGCGGCGCCCATGCGGGCGGAGCGACCGGGGCCGGCGGGACGATGGGCACCGGCGGCACGATGGGTACCGGCGGCAGTGGAGGGACTGGTGGCAGCGGACCCGGAGGTCTGGGCACGCCTTGCACCCACGGAGGGGCCCCCTGCGACGCGGGCTTCTACTGCGATGCGATGGGTTGCGGGGCCGGCACCTGCCAGCCGGTGCTCGGGGTCGCTCAGCAGACGAAGGACTACGCGCCGGTCTGTGGCTGCGACGGGGTCACCTTCTTCAACGTCTCGCTCTCACAGATCGCCGGGATGGCGGTGTCGCATGGCGGGCCGTGTTCGGCGCAGGAAGGCATGGCCTGCACCAAACAAGTGCTCTGCCCGACCGGGCTCTCGTGCAATGCGGAGGTCGCCAATCAAGCGGCGTGCGTGCCGGTGCCGCAGGCCGCCGGCTTCTGCTGGCGCGTACCGCTCGGCTGTGACGCCAACGGGGTGGTGCGCGGCCGCGGCTGTCTCAACGCGATCTGTGCCGACCGCTGCAGCCTCATCCAGGGTCAGAACCCGTGGCACCCAGACGCGACCTGCCCCTGAGTCCTCACGGATCGAAGATGGCCTCGCAGCGGGCCAAGACGTCCTGATCGACTGGGGGCAGCTCGAAGGAAGGGGGCGTAGCGTGGGGGGCGCCCTCGAAGTCGAACATTTCCCACGGGGCTTCGGCATTGGCGTCACGCCCCGTCATGGCCGGCAGCACGAAGCGGGCCTCCACGAAGCGCACGATCGAGGTGTGGTCGTAGACGCGGTGGCTGACGTGGTGCTTCTTGGCGAAGGGGGAGATGAGCACGAAGGGCACGCGCACGCCGTACTGATCGAAGCTCGGAACGGTGCCATTGCTCAGGGGGACCGCGAGGTCGTCGGGGGGACAAGCCTCGGGCGGGGCCACGTGGTCGTAGACGCCGCCGTGCTCGTCGTAGGTGAGGAAGAGCGCCGAGCGTGACCAGTGCTCGCTCGCCATGAGGGCTTGGGTCACCTCCGCGACGAAGCGTTGGCCCAGCTGCATGATGGCGGGCGGATGCTCGTCGTTGGCATCCCAGTCCTCGCGACCCACGCCGGGCTCGACGAAGGCGACCTGAGGCAGCGTGCCGTTGGCGACGTCGGTGGAGTACTCGTCGATGGTCGCGATGTGATCGTTCGACTGGGCGGCGACGAACTTGTTGAGGATCATGCCCAGGGTCGCGGTCGTGCTGGCGTAGAGCTTCCAGCTGATCCCCCGCGCCTCGAGGTTGTCCATCAGGACGGTGTCGGCCTCGACGATGTTGTTGCGGCCCTGGCCCCAGGAGGTGGCCCCGAACAGGTACATCCGGTTCGGCCACGTGGGACCCGCCACTGACGAGAAGTAGCGGTCGCCCACCGAGAACTCGTTGGCGAGCCAGTAATAGAAGGGGATGTCGGTTTCGTCGTAGTAGCCGAGGGCCCGGGTGCCCGAGAGCATCTCGAGCGTGCCTCCCGCCGGCTGCTCCCAGCGAGACGCCATGACGCGAGCAGTATACAGGTCCTGGTTGCGATGCAGACGAGGGAGGAAGATCCGCTGAGCCCCGCCGTAACATGGCGGCGGAGGACACACGTGCGCAGAGGGATCATCCTCATCTCGTCTTGGCTCGCGGCTTGCGGCGGTGACGCGACGCCGACCCCGAAAGCGGTGGTCGCAGTGCCGGCTGCCATCGAGCCGACGGATAGCGTCGCCGATTACAAGGTCGACTTGATCGACGACCCGGTTCAGGGATTCGTGATGGTTCCGGTCCGTGGGGTGAAGTGGCCTACCCTCGAAGCGGCGCGCACGTCTCAGACCCCCGTCGAGCCCTCCGATGCCCTCACCGCCCACGCGGTGGTCGAAGACCACGGTGACGTCGTGGAGGTTCTGCCCGCCGAGCGCGACTACGAGCACAACCACTGCCATCGTCGCGACTACGAGAGCAGCCGCACCTTCAAGGTCACGACCTTCGTCCGCAAGCGCGACCTCGTCCCCGTTCTCGCCGAAGCCGTCTCCTTCGCCGGTGAAGACGACACCAGTTACACCTTGCAGGCCGGCGTGGCCGTGGTTCAGCGTGCGGGACAGACCCTGGCCGTGCCGCGCGATGCCCTCGAATTCCCGCTTCCTCCCCGCTCGAAGCTCTCACTTTCCTACAAACAGGTGAAGCACCTGTCTCGTCGTCGGTCCGCCACGCCGATGGGCGACTATGGCTATGAGCGCGCGGAGCCCATCCGCGTGGATGGTGACGCCAAGCTGAAGGTCGGCCGCCGCAGCTTTCGCGCCGGAGCGCTGTCGTCGGGCGACGAGCTCCGGGTCGATGACACCACCTCCGATGGCGATGAGGCCTTCGTGTCGTTCGTGGGTGATTGTTTCCAATTGACTGCGCGCGTCTCCGCCGATGCCGTTCACGTCGGCTACCGTGGCGGCGGCGGTGGCGTCGCGTCCATCGGCGGCTACGGCCGCGGTGGCGGAGGGTTCGGAGGGAGCCTCAGCTCGCGCCCCAAGCCGCCGCCCCCGAAGGAGCACTACGTTCCCGAGGGAACGAAGGTCACGTGGAAGGGCGGGGGCGCGGCGGGCGAGCTCGTCGCTTCGATTCGCACCTATCCCCTCGATGGTCCGAAGTGCGAAGCGCTCGACCAAGGCCTCGTCGAGGAGCAGGAGGTCTGCTTCTCGCCCGCTGCGGTGAAGCGCGATTGCCGAAGGCCGTGCGAGGCGGAGGGAAAGTGCGACGTCAGCGATGACGGCGCGCGCTGCATCGCAGCGCAGGCCGCGTCGTGCAAGGCGTCCAACGGCTGCGAGTACCACGGTCTGTGTAGCTTGAAGAACGGCGTCTGCGTCGCTGCGCGCGACGCGGATTGCGAGGCGTCGCTCCACTGCCGCTCTTCGCCGCACGCCTGCATGGCCTACGAAGGCAAATGTATGGTGACCCCCAATCCCGACTGCGCCAATCGGCCCCTCTGCGTGAAGGAGGGCAAGTGTGTCGCCGATGAGCACGGCGCCTGTGTGGCGGCCTCTGCCGAACGCTGCGCGCAGAGCCGAGCCTGTCAGGAGACGGGGGCTTGCACGCTTCGTGGCCAGGCTTGTGTCGCGGCCTCCGATTCGGACTGCCGCGCAAGCCGTCTCTGCAAAGACGAAGGGCGCTGTGAGCTGAGTGGACGGAGCTGCGTCGTGAAACGCAGCGCCGACTGTCGTGCTTCGGCCGGCTGTAACGCGGATGGCGCCTGTGCTGCGATTGAAGTGCAATCGCCCTTCGGCGGCGGTCTCGCCATGGGTGGCATGGGGCAGAGTCCACCTCCCAAGGTCTATCGCTGCGGTCCTCTGAGCGACGCCGACTGCCAGAGCTCGAAGGCCTGCAAGGACGAGCAGCGCTGCGTGCGAACGAAGGGTTATGCCGGAGAGTACCACTGTGCCGAACCGTAGTTGGGGACTCCTCTGCGGGCTTCTCGTCGCCTGCGGCGGTACACCCGCTCTGCCACCGCCGGCACCCAAGCCCGTCGCGTCGGCGCCTCCGCCGGTGGTCTCGGAGCTGCCGCCCGATGACACCATCGCCGCGGCGTACCAGCCGCCCATTCGCTCCCTCGTGGCTGGTGTGGACTTTACGTGCGGGCTCAGAGGTGGGGTCGCGCACTGCTGGGGTGGCAATGGTGCGGGGCAGCTCGGCGACGGTGGGCAGGGTTATCGTTTTGGTCCGGTGAAGGTTGCGGTGGACGACATCGTCTCTCTCGCGGCGGGCGGAGCGTCGGCCTGTGCGCGGGTCAAAGATGGCGGCGTCAGGTGTTGGGGCGAGATGGGTGGCGATGCGGGCGCACCCCGCGACCTCGGTCGCAAGGCGCAGCACGTAGCTGTCTCGGGCGACCGAGCGTGCCTCGTCTACGACGGCATCGTGACGTGCGTGGCCGCTGACGACGACGAGCTGCACGTCGTCGAAGCCCTCGACGATGCGGCGGCGGTGGTCGTCAATGGTGAGGGTGGCTGCGCTCGCACGGCCCAGGGCACGGTTGCCTGCTGGTCGAATTCGACCGATGAGGGCTATGTCGCCGAACCGGTCGCAGGGTTGAGCGAGGTGGTGCGGCTCGTCGCCCGCGAATACGAGACCTGCGCACTGCGCGCGAGCCCCGACGAAGAGCAGCGCACGGTGCTGTGCTGGTCGTCGCGAGGGGGAAACCTCGGCGCGCCCATCGTCGAGCCGACGATGTTGACGCGGGACCTGCACTTGGGTCGTGGCTGGGGCTGCCTCGAAGGCCAGGACGGCCTCGCCTGTTGGGGCTCGAGACCCGACGGGCCCGAGTACGGCCACGACGCACAAGACCCCAGCTTCGACCTCATCGTGGGCGCCGTCGCCATTGCAGCCGGGGATGCGCACCTCTGCGGTCAGCTGTCGAGTGGTGACACCCTCTGCGTGGGCAAGAACGACAAGGAGCAGCTCGGTGTGCCTTCAGGGCTCGTGCAACCTCGACCTCAAGCCATTGCCAGTATCACCGGTGCTACCGCCATCGTGAGCGGGGCGAGCCATGCGTGCACCGTGGGGGCCGAGACCGTCTGCTGGGGGCAGGAGGGAGCTCGACTCGGTCGCTATGGCGCTTCTTCGCCTCATGTGCTCGACCCGCTCATCAAGCGCCCGTCCGCCATGGCGGCGGGCGACCACACCTGTTCCATTTCGGGGGGCAAGCTGAGCTGCTGGGGCGATGGCGGTTGGGGACAGCTCGGCCACGAGGGTGGTGCGCCACCCAAGCCGAAGCCCGCGAGCTCGTCCGGCCTTCTCGGCGTCATGCGGGGCAATACCTCCCCGATTCGCGTCTACGAGGTCAAGGGGCTCGGCACGGTGACCTCGGTCGCCGTAGGAGAAGAATCGACCTGTGCCGTCGAGGGTGGACGAGTATCCTGCTGGGGGCGGATCTTCGCCACCCCAGAGGTGCGTCGAGACCCCTGCACCGACCGGTACTATGGGGCCGGCGCGCTTGGCGGCTTGGGCCTCGCGCCACAGCCCAAGCCGACGCGCACGCCCGCACAATGGTGCGAAGAGCTGAAGAAGCCCCACCCCATTGCCGGCACCCGAGGGGCGACCGACGTGGTGAGCATGCATGGTGGTTTCTGCGCGTTGGTGTCGGGTTCGGTTCAATGTTGGAACGGCGAGCAGCTCCATGCCGGCTTGCGGCCGCGCGTCGTGCCGGGCCTGAAGCAGCCGAGCAAGCTCTTTGGTGGCAGCGGCGAGGCCTGCGCCCGCCACAGCGACGGCTTGGCGTGCTGGAGCTACGCCACCATGTTTCCGCGGCCCCCGGAGGAGCTCTCCGACGTGCTCGGGGGCGCAGAGGTGGCGCAGGTCGCCACCGGGACCGACCACGCCTGTGCCGTCGACACGCGGGGACGCGTGATCTGCTGGGGCAGCAACGGAGCCGGACAACTCGGTCGCGCGGAAGGCGTCGAGCCCCCGGAGCCAGAGGATCCCGACTACGGACCCCCAGAGCGTCGTGAGGCGGGTCGACCACTGGGCGCCGCGGTGGTTTCTGGCCTACCGCTGGCCCAAGCCGTCGCGACTGGCGACCGCCACAGCTGTGCGCTTTCCCGGAAGGGGCAGGTCCATTGTTGGGGCGGGCCGAGGAGCATGCTCGGGGGAGGCGACGTGGTGACGACGTCCATGCGCCCCATGCTCGTGGAGGGCTGGCCATGAAGCGAGCGCTCATTCTCTTGGGCGTCGTAGCCTGCGGCCCCCCGCCCGCGCCCACCCCGGCCCCAATGCCGTCTTCGACGGCCGCTCCCGTGGCCTCCGCCTCCGCCACCGCGAAGCCGACGGTCGAGCTGCCTCCGGGTCCCAACTGGCCGCGCAACGAAGCGGCGCCTTACACATTGACCGACGCGCCTCTGCCCGAGCTGCCGGCCTTGGTACCCCACCCCGAAGTGAGCACCGACCCAGACGGCGTGTCGTTGCCCAAGGATGTTCGACGTCGTTTTGGTGGTTCTCGCTATCGCGCACCGGTTGGTGCGTCCGTCTTCTTCGACGGCAACGACCTCTATGCGGCCGAGAGTCAATGGCGGCTCCCGCTTCGGCTCTACGACCTCGCTTCGGGCAAGGTGAAGTGGGAGCAAACCAATGGCGAACACGTGTACCTCGCCCAAGCGGGTTACGTGGTGCTCGGGTATCGAGATCCCACGGTCGTCGTGGCCGGGACGGGCAAGCGTGTCGGTCCTCGCAAGGGTTTGATGGCCCCCTACGCGTGGGCGATGAGCGGTCTGGTCGCGCTGGAGAAGAGCCGCATCGTGCACTGGGTGCCGGGCGGTGTGAGCCGCACGCTCTACCAGCTCGGGCCCAAGGATCGCCTTGGTGGGCTCGTGTCCAATGGGACCTCCGTCGTGGCCGGGTTCCTCCGGCAATACGCGCAAGGGCAGCGTGGCACCGAGCAGCTCTTCGTGCTGGACGTGCCGACGGGAAAGCACCGCAAGATCGATCTGGGGCAGCGAGCCTACGAACGGGCGCTCGCGGTCGCAGACGATGGCACGGTTCTCTTCTCCAGCGGGAAGGCGGTGCTGCGGGTCGTGGCCACGAACAACAAGGATCCGGAGGAGCTGCTTTCTTCGTTCGTGCGGGGCAACGAACTGGCCGCTGGCCAGCGGCTCGGCGCGTTCGTGCAGCGCGACGGCGCCTTTCGGGACGACGAAGGGCAGGTCATCGTCTTCGACCTCAAGAGTGGGACGACCAAGAACACGATCGGGGTGCCCGGCGGAGTGAATCAGCTGCTCTTGGCCCCGAGCGACGCCTCAATCGTGGTGGTCGACAAGCGTGGTGAGGTACGCCGCTACGACCCGTCGTCCGGTCGTGAGCTCGCGCGCACACCCGGTCACGCCTCGACGACGAGTGCTCATCTGTCCGCTTCGGGCTCGCGGCTCCTCACGGCGGGCTCGCGCCTCGACGCCTGGGATGCGGCGGCCAATCGTCACCTGCGTGGTCGTGATCTCCAGCGGTACATCGTGGCGGCTCGCCTCGTGGACGACGCGACGGCGGTCACCATCTCAGAGGGCGGCCGCGCGCAATGGTGGTCCCTCGATGGCATGACGTCGACCGACGTCTTCGATGACGAAGATGACCGAGACCGCCATCGCGAGGTTCGCTGGGACGTCGACGTTCATGGGGGGCGGGTGGCCGTCGAACGCCAGAAGCAAGTTGTGGTCTTCGGAGCCGATCGCACGCGCGCGTTCACGGTCGACGGTTCGGCTCGGGGTCTTCGCTTCGGACCTAGGGGCGAGCTCGCCGTGGCGAGTCGCGGGCACCTCACCATTTACGATGCGGAAGGTCGCATCGCGTGGCGCAAGCCCTTCCCCTTCGACGTGGAAGACGGACCCAGTCGCAACGAAGCGCGCGCCGAGCTCGCTTTCTCGCCTTCGGGCAAGCGCCTCGCCGTGGGCCAGCCGTCGGGCGTGGTCGTCATCGACTTGCCTTCAGGACAGGTTGTGCGCGGCCTCGACGTCGGCGCGGGGCCCCTCGCCTTCGAGGATGAGGCCCACCTCCTCACCGGGTACGGTGAGCGTCTCGGTCGGTGGTCGGTCGAAGGCTCGACGTCCGGACGAGGCCCAGAGCTCGGTGCACCCGTCATGGCCATCGAGGTCCACCGCCACGGTGTGCTCGTGACGCTCGAGAGCGGCGCCACCACGCTGCTGGCACGGGGCGCCCTGCCCAAGCTCGAGCCGCATACCCTCCCCGCGAAGACCCCGAGTTTGGTGGCCACCCTTCCTGGCGCCCATCATCTCTCCCTCGGCCAAACCTACCGTTCGCCCGCGATCTGCGTCGCCCACGATGGTTCGACCTCTTGCTGGGGTGCCGACGACTACGGCATCACCGGGTTTGGCGGGACCGACTTCCACGACACGCCGACCGTGCTCCCCAATGCCCCAGATGCGCCTGCGCTCGGGTCCGCCATGGGTTGCGGGGTGACGGGCGGCGAGTGGCGGTGTTGGGGGCGCGTCGAGCCCAGCACCGGGATGCGCTCGCGAAGGGACATCGTGCCCCCCACGGCCGTCGATGGACTCGACCAGCCGGTGAGGGCAGGCGACGTGCGCGGTGAGCGCTGGTGCGTCGCCGACCGGGATGGTGACGTGGTCTGCATCGAGCACGGCCAGCACGGTCCCTTTCGAAACGTGTCTGCGGTGCGTGAGCAGGTGGTCGGCCTGAGGGGAGCGCGCGCCGTGGCGGTGGGCGACCGACATGCCTGCGCCATCACGGGCGATGCCGCGGGGGGTGAGGTCTGGTGTTGGGGGGGCCGCAACCGCGACGGGCAGCTCGGCTTCGGTCGCGCCACCAGCGAGGCTCCCGCCCACGCCTTACGCGTGGCGGGTATCGACGATGCGACGGCGCTCGTTGCGGGTCGCAACCACACCTGTGCCCTCCGCGCCACCGGGGCCGTGATGTGCTGGGGCCTCGGTCTCGCGGGACAGCTCGGCGACGGCACCCAAGCCTCACGGGCGCGTCCGGTGGAGGTGAAGGGCCTCGCGGACGTGGTGTCGCTCTTCACCTCCGATGACGCAACCTACGCCGTGACCCGCGACGGGCGGCTCTACGGATGGGGTCACCTCAAGCCCTGGGGCACCACGGTTCCCGTGCCCAATGAGCTGTCGGGCTTTACCGATGTGGTGGCGGGCACGGCCGACGATAGCGGCCTCTGCGTCGCCGACAAGACCGGCGCCATCCGCTGCCTCGAGCGCGACTTCACGAGCCCGAAGAAGAAGCCTTAGAACGACGAACCTAGCCCTCGACTCTGGGGAGGGTGAGGACGAAGCGTGCGCCTTCGGTGCCGTCTTCGACGGCGATGGTTCCGCCAGCCGCTTCGACGAGGCCGCGGCAGACCGCGAGGCCGAGGCCCGTGCCTTGGCCCACGTCTTTGGTGGTGACGAAGGGCTCGAAGAGGCGCTCTCGGACCGAGGGGGCGATGCCGCCGCCGTCGTCTTCGACGGCGATACGCACCGACGTCTCATCCGCCTCGGCCTCGACGGTGATGTGGCCCTCGGGCCGGGGCACCACATCGGCGGCGTTGAGGATGAGGTTGAGCAGCACCTGCTCGAGCCGCTCGGGGTGCATGGCGACCGCGGGCAAGCCGTCGTCGAGATCGACATCGAGCTCGACCTCGTTGAGGGCCTTCTGCGGGCGGACCAATGCCACGACCTGGTCCACTACCTCGCGCACCGAGGCGGTTTTGTCTTCGTCTTCGGCGCGCACCGTGGGGCGGGCGAAGTCGAGGAGGTCGCGAAGGATGCGATGCACGCGCTCGGTCTCCCGCTTCATGCGCTGGAGGAACTCGCGTTGTTCGTCGTCGAGCTCACCGTCGAGGAGCAGCTCTTGAAACGAGAGGATGGCGGCGATGGGGTTGCCGATCTCGTGCGCGAGGCCGGCCGCGAGGCGACCCACCGAGGCGAGGCGCTCGGTGCGGATGACGGTGTTCTGCGCTTGGCGCAGCTCGTGCTCGCTGGCCTCGAGCTCGTCGACCTTTCGCTTGAGGTTGTCTTCCTCGGCCTGCAGCGCTTCGGTCATGGTGCGCAGGCTCTCTCCGAGCTCGATGAGCTCACGACCGCCGGTGCGCGGAACCGACAGTCCGCGCGCGCCCGAAGCCACCCGGCTCGCCGCCACCCGCAATCGCTCGACCGGCGTCACCACGATCCGCGTCAGCGCGAAGTAGGCGAAGACCAGCAGTGTGATGCCGAGGAGCGCGATGTAGAAGGCCACGAGCCGCACCAGAGGACTGACCGGGACGGCGTCGGGGTCCAAGTACAACAGCGCGGCGACGGGTCCTTTCTGACCGGGCGTGACCACGAGCAGGGTCTGGCCTTTCGTGCCGAGGGTCTGCATCACGCCTTGGCTCGGCTCCACCGTGACCGGGAGCTCGGCTGGCGCGGGTTGCTCTGCCGATTGGCTCACGAGCTTACCGGCGGGGTCGTAGACGCCGATCGCGGCCACACCTTCGCCGAGCTGAGCTTCGAGCAGCCCCGGGAGGGTGTCGGGTGCGCGGTGCTGTCGCGCTTCGTGAACGTGGCCCGTGACGGCACGCCCGAGGGACCGCGCCTGACGCTGCCAGCTCTGGGTGAGGCTCGCGCGGCCGAGATTGGCGATGGCCACGAACAACGGGGCCAGGGCCAGCGCGAGGAGCGCCGCGATGGCCATCATGATCTGGGCGCGAATCCCGAGCCGCACGCCTCACGATAACCGCAAGCGTCGGGGGAGATGCGGAGTACTCACGCCTAGGGTTCCTTTTCCGCTACCGTGGTGGCGTGGGACAGCTGCGGAGTGTGGCCATCGCGCTCGCGGGCGCCGTCGCCATCGGGGCCCTGCCATCACCGTGGCTTCCGGCGGTGGTCTTCGCTCTCGCGGTCATGCTCTTCTGGTCCATCGCCGACCTCGATCCCAAGCGGGTCTGGCCTCAGGCCGCCTTCTTCGCCGCGGCGCACGTCGCGGGCATGGCACTGCGCCTACGGCTGCAGCCCGAGGTCCTCCCACGCGTGCACCAGATCGCGCTCTGGGTCGGTCCGCCGCTCATCGTGTTGGCTCTCGCCAAGCGGGTCAGTGAGCTCCTCACCCAGCTGCAGCGGCGTCGCCAACGCGCACGTGTCGCGCGGGCCAAGCTCGAGCGTTCGGCCCGCGAGCTCGAGACGGCGCGCCATCGCGCCGAGACGAGCAACGAGGCCAAGAGCGCCTTCCTCGCCAACATGAGCCACGAGCTGCGTACGCCGCTCAATGCCATCCTCGGCTACGCCGAGCTCCTCATGGAGGACATCGAAGACGAGGACGCGCGGAGCGATCTGAAGCGCATCCACAGCGCGGGCAAGCACCTGGTATCGCTCGTGAGCGACGTGCTCGATCTGTCCAAGGTCGAAGCGGGGAAGATGGAGGTCGAGAACGTCTACTTCGAGCTGCAGGACCTCGTGGAGGAGGTGGTGGCGACGGTGCAGCCGCTGGCCGACAAGAACGGCAACCGCCTCGTGGTCGACCTTCACGAAGACATGGAGCTGCGGGGCGACGCGATGAAGATCAAGCAGGTGCTCATCAACCTGCTCAGCAACGCCTGCAAGTTCACCGAGCAGGGCACCGTGTCGATGTCGATCAACCCACCCGGGCCGGCCCACCGGGCTCAGTGGCTGGTGTTCGAGGTGAAAGACGACGGCATCGGCATGACGCCGGAGCAGGTCGACAAGCTCTTCACCGACTTCACCCAGGCCGACGCGAGCACCACCCGGCGCTTCGGTGGGACCGGCCTCGGCCTCTCCTTGAGTCGCCGCTTCTGCCGTCTGATGGGAGGCGACATCGAAGTGGAGAGCGAGGTGGGGAAGGGCTCGACCTTCACCGTGCGGGTGCCCGAGCACGGCACCGAGGTGCGCTTGCCGCGCTCGAGTGGTCCGCCGTCGCCGGGGCGAAAGACGGCCCTCGTGGTCGACGACGACCGGGACGCGCGCGAGCTCGTCCGTCGCCCCTTGGCCAAAGCGGGCTGGAAGGTGATGCAGGCCAAGGGGGCCCAGGAGGCGTTCGCTTGCCTCGCGCGACGTGGGGCCTCGCTCATCGTGCTCGACCTCATGTTGCCCGACATGGATGGCTACGAGATCCTCGATGAGCTCAAGCGTCGGGCTGAGCTCCGGTGCATTCCCGTCATCGTGGTCACCGCGGCGGCGGAGGACCACCTCGACCGGCCTCGCCTCCTGCGGCAGGCTGCAGCCATCTTCCGCAAGGGCGAGCTCGATCCGCAGGAGCTGGTCGAGACGGTCGCCGAGCAGGTCGCGCTGGCGGAACGTGCCTGTCTGGAGCAGGCGAGCATCGACGAACGGGTCTGAGATCCGTACATTGGAGGACGAGATGAGCCGAATCGAGCGAGGTGAGCTGGCGCCCGACTTCACCGCGGCGACCTACGACGGCAAGACGATCTCGAGTCGTGACTACCGCGACAGCAAGCTCTGGCTCTCCTTCTACCGCTTCGCGGCGTGTCCGCTCTGCAACTACCGCATCCAGGAGGTCGTGGCGCGCTACGACGACCTCTCCCAGGCGGGCATTCGTGTCGTCTGCGTGATGATGTCACCTCCTGAGCGCATCGCGGAGTACGCGGCCAAGTCGAAGCCACCCTTTCCCATCGTCGCTGATCCCGAGCGCGTGATGTACGAGGCCTACGGCGTCACGCCCAGCTTCTGGGGCGCCTTCTCGATGAGCAACCTCACGACCTTCATCAAGTCGATGCGGTCGGGGACCCGGATGGGGCCCACGGACGGGCCCATGACCATGCTTCCGGCTGACTTCCTCATCGATCCCGAGGGCGTCGTCTACGAGGCCTTCTACGGCAAGAGCTTCGCCGAGCACATCCCCTTCGAGAGCGTGTCGGCCTTCGCCGCCGACGACTGCCTGTCGATGCCCGTCGCGTCCTGAGACCGGCCGCCAGGCACGCAAGTTTTTGGCGAGTTGGCGCCGGAATTGGCCCAGTTCGGAGGCGAATGTTACCGCCGACGGGACGATGGAACGCTTGGTCTCGCTGTTCGTCTCCCTTCGCCGTGCCGCGCGGGGGGCGTGGCCCGTGCTCGGAGCGGTTCTGCTCGCTGGGGTGGTCGCGCTACACGCCGCCTACCCGGTCGACGAGCAGCTCTTCGCGGGCTTCATCCTGCTGGTGCTGGTCGTGGTGGGCGTACGGGCCTGGCAGCGCTCGGCCGCGGTCGAGCAGGATGTGTGGCGCGAGGTCGAGCTCGGGGCGCTCCTGGCGGTGGCCGCCTACGCCACCACCATCCACGTCGACGGTGACCTCGACGGTCGCTACTACCCGCTGATCTACGTCGCCGTCGGCGTCATGAGCGCCTTCAGCCGTCCCGGTGCACTCTTCGGGGTCATCGCGCTGATGATGGGCTTCGAGGCCGCCATCCGCTGGCTCAGCACGGGTGAGGTTCCCGCCATGGCGCTGCTGCCCCACGCCGGCTTCGCGATGGTCTTCGCCCTTCTCAACGCGCTCTCTCTCCACATGGAGGTCGCGCGCCTCCGCCGCGCGTCCAAGAGCGAGCTGCAGGCCGAGCGCGACCGCATCAAGGAGGAGGCGCGCAGCTACCGGCTTCTCCGCGCCCCGGTGGAGATGGCCGAGGAGTCGCCCCCCGCGAGCCGAGCCCAAGACGTCGAGCGTCTGCTGCGATCGACGGTCGAGGAGATCGAGATGAGTGTGCTGCTCGCCCTGCGTCTCGTCCGCGAGTCGCTCGGCGTGCACACGGCTCTTCTCTTGTGGCTCGACGACGAAGAGCAGCTGCGGATCAGCGAGCTGTCGAGCGACGAGGACGTTCTCGCCGAAGGCCCCTACCGTGCCCGCGACGGCATCCTCGGGGCCGTCCTCAGCCAGCAGGCTCCGGTCTGCGTGGCCCCGCTCAAACCGAGCTACGTCCTGCCCTACTACGAAGACGTCTGTCCCGTGCGCGCGGTGGCCGCAGTGCCGGTCTTCGAGCACGGCGTCCTGCGCGGGGTGCTCGTCGCCGACCGCAAGGAGCCCCAAGCCTTCGACGAGGACGATGTCTCCTTGCTCGAGCAGGCGGCCCACTTCTGCTCGCGCTCGATCGCCAACGAGCGGGTCTTCGTGCAGCTCGAGCGCACCAAGGTCGAGCAGGGACAGCTCTACCGCGCGGCCGAACGTCTCGGCGCCGCCATCACTGAGCAGGATGTGGTCGACGTGGGCGTCAGCGCCGCCAGTGAGATCGCGGCCGTCGACTTCGCGGCCCTCACCCTCTTCGACGAAGACACCCGCAAGCACGAGATCCGGGCCGTGGTCGGCGGCGATGAAGCGCTGCTCGACCAGACCTTCACCCACAACAGCGGCCTCTGCTCGATGGCGCTCGAGAATCGCCATCCGTTGCCCTACCGCGGCGAGTACGACCCTGGTCGCCAGATCGTTTTCAACAAGAAGCTGAGCCCCCCCGAGATGCCCTCGCTCTTCGTGCTGCCCATCGTAGTGCACGACCAAGCGCTCGGTACCCTGGTTCTCGGCTCGAGTGAGCCCCACGCCTTTGCCGGCAGCGAGCGACACCTGCTCGAGGTCCTCGCGAGCCACATGGGCGTCTCGCTCGCCAACGCGCGCATGGTCCGCCGGCTCGAGGAGCAAGCCACCACCGACCCCATGACCGGCCTGCTCAACAAGCGCGCCATGCTCGACGTCGCCAACGAGAAGCTCCGTTCGGCCAAGCGCTTCGGAAGAAAGCTCAGTGTGCTCGTGGCCGACATCGACCACTTCAAGAAGGTCAACGACACCTACGGTCACGACGTCGGCGATGTCGTCATCAAGGGCCTCGGGGCCATCCACAAGCGCAACAAGCGCAACACCGACGCCGTGGCCCGCTTCGGTGGCGAGGAGTTCGTGACCATCTGCGAGGAGACGGACGCCGAAGGCGCGCGGCTGCTCGCGGAGCGGATCCGCAACGAGCTCGGAGACGCCTCCTTCGACGCCCATGGCGACACGGTCGAGTGTACCTGCAGCATCGGTATCGCCACCTTCCCCGAAGCCGGCGACACCTGGGACGAGCTCTTCAAGGCCGCCGACGAGGCGCTCTACCAGTCCAAGCGCGGAGGCCGCAACCGCGTCTCCATCCACACCCGCGACGACCGCTCCGCCGCCTGACCGGCGCGTCGTCAGCGCCGACGTCGCCGACCGCGTCCGCGGCCTGAGCGCCGGGGTTCGGGGAGGGTCGCAGCGTCGGCCTCGTCGGTCTCGTCGGTCTCGTCGGCCACGGGGTCTTCGAGCGGGGGTAAGTCGAGACCTTCGAGGGGGGCGCGTTCGCGTTCGGCGCGGCGGCTGCGCAGGGTCTCGACCACGCGGAGGAGCCCGGGGTCGTCGGCGCGGCGGTTGTCCTGCCGACTTCCCTTGAGGTTGTTGCAGCTCTTGCAAGCGATGGCGAGGTTGTCGAGGGCATCCGTCCCGCCGTGGTGACGCGGGAGGATGTGCTCGAGGGTCGCGGCGCTGACCGGTTCACCCCGCGTCGTGATGGCGAGCCGTCGGCGACAGTGGATGCACTTGCCCACGAGCTGGTCGCCTACCAGCGCGAAGGTCGCGTCGGTGGCCGCGCACCAGAGCATCAGCTTGTGGGTGCGCGCACTCACGATCCAGAGGCTACCGCAGCTGAGAGGTCTTCCGGTGTGCCATCTCCTCCGCGGCGATGGCTTCTTCATCGGCCAGGGTCTCGGCGTCTTCGAGCGCGTCGGTGGCGATGCGCAGCGCTCCCGGCTCGGCGTGCTCGCTGGCGATCATGGCCGCTCCTTCGAGGATGCCCGCCCATTGGCGGCGCTTTCTCAACGCAACCGTGGCCACGATGGGTCCCGACAGCGCGATGATCAAGAGCGACAACGCCGCGAAGACGGCACCGGCGCCGCCCCGGGCCAGCGTAGGGAGCGCGACGCCGGCCACCACGCCCATCACCGTGAGGGACGACATCAGCTGACGACGTAGCGCGGTAGCGTTCTCGGTCATCGACAGCCGGGTGCCGCCCCGCCCGTTGGGCTCGGCCGAGAAGACCAGAGCCGGCGTCTGCCAACGCAGGCTGCCGTCGCGTCGGTCGGGCACCCCGCCCTTGGGCATCCTCGCCTCGAGCAGGCGCGACATGGCTTGCCAGCCGGCGTCCGTGGGCACGCCGTCGATTTCGACCACCAGCCTCAGCGCCTTGAAGGGGGTGGGACCCGTTCCCTGCGCGAGCTCGCCGACGTTCGACTGACCCTGAAGGCGAGAGATCTTCCTGTCGGCTTCGGCGAGCTGGTCTTCGAGCTCGACGACGCGCAGCCGAAGGCCCTGCTCATCATCGCGGTAGCCCATGGGTCGACCTGCACATCATGGTGTGCGCGGGCCACGGCCGGCAAGGCCTGCCATCGCGAAATGAAACGACCGCTCCGTCGCCGAGGCGAGGAGCGGTCGTCGCGCCAGAGGGCGAGCGCCTATCAGACGAGCAGCTCGGTGCAGCGGCCCCGCGTGCCGGCGTCGCCGAAGTCGTCGAGCGGGTCGCCATTGCCATTGGTCAGCCCAACCGCCGCACCAATGGTGTTCAGGAGCTTGTCGTGGTTGCGCTCGTTGTCGCCACCCTCGAGCTCGAGCATCAGGCCCTGTCGGAGCTGGCCGCCTGCGCTACCCGCGATGATGTAGGGCACATCGCGGCTGCTGTGGGGCGGACCGTTGCCGCTGTCGTTGTACCAAATGGCCATGCCGGCATCGAGGAGCGAGCCGCCGTCGACCGTCTGGTACTGGTCGAGCGTGTCGAGCAGGTGCTTGAAGGTCTGCGCGAACTGGAGGTCGACCTTGTGGTGCAGCATGTCGGCGTTGGGGATCGACGTACCTTCGCCGCCGTGGGACAGGATGCGGTGCGAGATGTAGTGGTAGTTCTCCATCTGCGTATTGCCATCCCAGTACCGGGTGCTGCCGTCGTTGCCGCTGCCCACCTGGATGGCGACGGCACGGGTGTAGCCGCAGGCCACGGATAGGGCAGCCACCTGCATGTGCAGGCGCGCGGCGGCCAGGGTCTCGTTGCCGTCGGTGCTGTCGTAGCCGGTGCTGCCCTGCTCGAGAGCCATTTCTTCATTTGCGTCGAGGTCGCAGGTGAGCGTGGTCTCGAGGTCGCGAATGCTGGCGAAGTGCTGGTCGAGCTTGTCCTTGTCGGCTTGCGACAGGCGCGGGTGCGAGAGCAGCGCCTGGGTCTGGCCGCGCAGGAGGTCGTTGATGCTCTCGCGACGGGCCGCGAGCGCTTCAGCGAGCTCTTGGTTGTTCTGGCCCGCCATGCCGCCCACGAGCGTGAGGTAGCCGTTCCAGGGGTTGTGCACCGGGCTGCGCTTGTTGGCCGCACCGCTGCCACGCCAAGAGACGCACGCGCCGCCCAGCCAGCCGCTGTTGCGGCCGGCATACATGTAGAGCGGCTCGTTGCCATTGGGGTTGAGCTCGCGACCGATGCGCCAGTCGAGCGACTCCCCGTCGGCCATGGAGCCGCCGGCCGAGGTGCCGGCAGCGGGGCCACGGGCGGTGAGGGCTTGAATGGCCCCGCGAGCGTGGCCGTCGGCATAAGCGGAGAAGTTCTCCAGGTTGACGTTGCCCAGCACCAGGAGTCGGTCGCGGTAGTCGACCAGCTCACCGACCGCACGGTCCTGCATGGACGCAGTGGTCAGCTGGGGACCGTTGTCGGTCCGCGCGAAGAAGCGCTCGGTCTCGCTGATGTTGCGGCCCGACTGAACGCCGTTGGCCTGGCGGAAGAAGATGACGAAGGGAGGCGTCGTCATCGACTGCGCCTCGGCTTCGTTGCTACGGAAGCTCTCGAGCAGAGGCAGCCCGAGGGTGGCCCCGAACATGCCCTTGAGGATCATGCGGCGGTTCATCACTGCTCTCCCTCCAAGCGGCGGTAGGTAAACTGTGGGCTGGTCACGGCCTCGGCCACCAAGTCGATGACACTGCGGTCGGCGAAGGCCCCGTCTCCGATGAGCTGCCTCAGCGACTCGTCGTCCTGCAGGTAGGGGCGCCCCATCAGGTAGCTGGAGAGGTGCTGGCCGAAGCACTGATAGACGATCTCTCGCTCTGCCAGCGCGTCGATGAGCTCGAGCGAGTCGCTCACCTCGACCACGTCGCCGCCGATCTGAGGTGAGGTCGCGGTGTCGAGCAGGTTGCCCCGATCGTCTTCGCGAATCGCGCCAACGGCGTCGAAGTTCTCGAAGGGGAAGCCGAAGGGATTGATGAGCGTCGAGTGGCAGGTCGCACAGTCCGTCCCGGGCTGCTCCGTGAGGGTCTCGATGGCCTCGCGGTTGGTCTGGTCGGGGTCGGGGGTCGGCAGCGGCGGGATGTCCTGGGGTGGCGCCTGAATCGACGAACAGAGGAGTTTCTGCGCGATGAAGACGCCGCGGTGGATCGGGTCTGGGTTGACCGAGCTGCTGTTGCTCGCGAGAAAGCCCACGGTGGTGAGGAGCCCGCGGCGCTCGCTCGTGGGCAGGCTCACCGCCTCGAACTCGGCCGTGAAGTCGCCGCTCAGCCCGTAGAGAGGGGCGGTCTCCTGGTTGACGAAGGTGCGGGGCTCGGTGAGCAGGTTGCGGTACGTGCCGCCGTTCTCGTAGAGGTCCTGCATCAGCTGGCTCAGCTCGGCGATGGCGAGCGTGCTGAGGTCGGTCGGAGCGTCGGGGTAGACGCTGCTGTTGGGCGCGATGTTCGCGTACCGGTACACACCCATGGCCTGGGACAGGACCTTGGTGAACACGGCCGTCGCGCGGTCGTCCTTCAGCATGCGGTCGACTTGGCTGCGCAGGCCATCCTCCGTCTCGAGGCTACCGTCGCGTGCCGCATCGAGGAGTGTGGTGTCGGGCATCTCGTTCCAGAGCGTGAAGCTCAGGCGAGAGGCGATCTCCCACCCGTCGAGGGGGACGATGCCGTCCTTGGGCTCGCTCGAGAGCTCGGTCCGGTAGAGGAAGTGGGGCGACGTGAAGAGGGCTTCGGTGATGAGCCGGACCGCGCCGGGAACACCCTGGTGCTCGTCGTAGGTCGTCGAGCCGAGCGTGAACAGCGCGTAGTAGTCGTCCTGCTGGTCTTCGGTGAGGGGGCGGCGATGAACGAGCTCACCGAAGTCGCGGATGAAGCCCCGAACCTTCTCCTCGTCGGTGCCGGTCGAAGGAACCCACTTGTCGTAGAGCGCGGTGTCGTTGACGAAGTCTTCGGCGATCTGGGCTGCTGCGCGTTCGTAGCTGCGGTGCAGGCCTTGGTCGACGCCGAGGACGAAGCTCGCGTTGTCGTAGGCGTAGTTGCCGTCACCCGCATCGGTGCGGAACTGGAACTGCTCCGAGTAGGCCGGCGCCGCCGCATCTTGCTCGAGCAGCACCCGCACCGTGCGGTCGTACTGCTCGTGCGTCATGCGTGCGAACCGCGTGGTGACCCCGATGGCCTGCGACGCTTCGCCGGGGCCATTGGGCCCGTTGGGGTCGTTCGGGTCGCCGCTGCCATCACCGATGCTGCCGACGCACGCCCAGAGGAGCTGCGCCGCGGTGAAGCCGGCGAGGACCGTCAGGCGTGAAGCACCACGCCACCGCATCAACTTCTGCCGTCCCATGCCTCCATGGTTTCGTGCCTTGGGGGGGCTTGGCAACGACAAAAAGTTCGTACGACATCAATGTTTCCAAGGGCTTCGGCCACACGGTACAGCGTCTAGCCTCGATGGACAGGGGTAGTGCTCCGATGTGGGCAAGGGTGCGAGCTGGCCGCGGTGTGGGCGGCCTACTTGTCTTCTTCGAGCTGGATGCGCACGTCTCGACGGTTGCCGTCTTCATCGACGCCGCCGTCTTCGCCTTCTGCGTTCGCCGGTGGAGGCGCGGCGGCGGGGCCGCCCTGCGGGAAGGGATGGTCGCCCGTGGGCGGCTTCTTGCCCCCGGCGTTGACGCGATCGATGAACCCCTCGAGCGCCTGAGCCGCCTGCTGGGCTGCCGTCTCGAGGTCGCGCCCGGCCTGCTGCAGCGTGTCGCTCACCTCGGCGCGGTCGACCTCCCGCTTGATCTCCTCGGTCGCGGCGACCGCCGCTTGCCAGAGAAGTCCCATCCCCTGCTTGAAGGCTACCCCCGCCTCGGCCGCGGCCTCCCCTGGCTTCTTCGCACCTTGCGGGGGCGGAGGCTGTCCCTGAGGGTCGTCGGTCTTGTCGTCTTGGCTCATGCGGGAATTGTAACCACGGTCTGGCCCCTGCCACCCATCGACGCGACGGCACGAATGCCAGCCAGACTGGAATGTGGTGTGACTGCATCGAGGCTTCACTAACTAGCTGGATTCTTGTCTCCCTGCTGGCGGGCGCCTTCGACGCCTGTGCAGCCAGAACGCAATCCAGGGTTTACAGCGG
>JAUHZF010000116.1 GCA_030426145.1 Polyangia bacterium | reverse complement strand
CTTGCGCCCGCACTTCGAGCTCACGCTCGGGGCCAACGATGTGGCCAAGGACGCCCTCGTCTCACGTGGGGGCTACATCGACCGCCTGCTCGGGGGCAGCCTCGATGCGGGGAACGAGCTGATGAAGAACGCGACCCGTGAGGTCACCTGGCAGGACCTGGTGCCAACCCGTGAGTTCGAGGTCAATCGCACCGACGATCCCGGGTTGTTGCCGAATTTCCCCTGGCGCGATGACGGATTGCTGTCGTGGCCGATCGTCCTCGACTTCGTGCGTGCTTACGTCGCTTTGTACTACGCGAGCGACGCCGACGTCGCCGGTGACGCCGAGCTCGCGGCTTGGGTACGGGAGATCGCCGACGGTGCAAGACTGCCCAAGCTGGTGACGTCTGCCGACCTTCAGACGCGTGATGCTCTGGCGACCTTCGTGGCGGGTATCATCTACCGCGCCACCGTCTATCACGCCGCCATCAACTACGCGGGCTACGACTGGCAGCTGTACGGACCGAACAAGGCCGGAAGTGGTTACGCGCCGTCGCCTAGGGCGACGACCATCGACGACGACGACGCCCTCCGGGCGATGCTGCCTCCGATGGACCTCATCCTGCTCAAGTCCAAGCTCTTGCTTCAGCAGCGGGAGCTCAAGTTGACCCGCATGCTGCACTACGACCGGGACGTCTTTCGCGACAAGCGGGTCACGCCCTTGGTGAAGCGCGCCCAGGCGTCGCTCGCCGACGTGGACGCGACCATCGCCGAGCGCAATCTCCGCCGCCCGGTCGACTACGTCTACGCCTCGCCGTCGCAGGTCCCGAACTCGATCATGGTGTGACGTCAGAGGTGACGCGGCGACGGGGGGAGGGTCGCCGTGCGGGGCGCGTTGGGGTCGTCGGCGAAGAAGAAGAACACGATGTAGGTGCCCCAGTTCGTGTCGGGGAAGTCGTGTTGCACGACCCGGATGTCGATGGCCACCGTCGGCTTCTCGACCAGAGGCTCCGGGAAGACGATCTGTGAGGGGTGACTCACGACGAGGTAGCCTGCCGTCACCGAGCGCTTCATCTCGTATTGGGCGCTGTCGGCGGCTTCTCGGAAAGCCTCGGTGGGGTCCGCGCCGCCTTCGATGCGGCTCAGCGCCATGGCGAGGGCTTGGAGGGGCCGACGACGCGTGGCGGGAAGCCCTCGTGAGGCACGGGCCTGGTCGAGCTTCTTCTGGGCGTAGTCGGCGATGGGTCGGGGGTCGCGCTTGGTGAAGGGCGCGTAGGTGGTGATGAAACCGCTGAGCCCTTGGATCGGGTCGTTCTGACTGAGGCCAACCGCCACCCGCGTCATCGTGGGATCGAGCAGGGTGATGCGTCCGGAGGGTCGCTCGAGGATCTCGGCGACCCAGCTGGCGGCGTCCGTACGTCCCAATGAGAAGGCGACCAGGGCGTGAGCGTCGCTCAAGGGGCCGGGAACATCCCAGCCGGCCATGCCTCCGAGGAGGATGCGCTGGGTGAGCTCTTCGTCGCCGTTGATCGCAGCTGCCGTGACGTTCGGCGCGAGCTTCACCTGGGTCGCCGATTGCGTCGTGGCTTCTTCGAGGGCGGGAGCCTTCTTCTTGGCGCGAAGGCGATTGGCCTCCGCAATGAGGAGGGCGGCCGGGTCGGCGTCCCCCTGTCCCTCTACGGCGGCGAGGGGCGTCATCTTGATGGCCTTCCGGCCGTCGGCGTGCACGGCGAGACTCGAGCCGCGCTGCCAGATGAGGCTGCCCTTGGTGCGAACGTTGATGTCGATCCAAGCCTGTTCGTCGTCATCGGCCAGCTCACATCGAACGTCGACCTCGGGCAGCGCGAGGCGCACTTCACAGGGGGCCACGTCGTTGTCGCCACGCGTGACCCATCCGACCACGTCGGCCGCGTCGGCCTGCACCTTGCCGTGGAACCGGACCTTGCGTCCGTCTTGCTCGGTATCGAGGCGAAGAACCTCTCGCGCATTCACCACGCTGAAGACCGCGTGCTCACCTTCGCGGTGGAACCATACCCCTCGCCGCGACGGGAGACCGTCGTCCTCGCGCTTCATCATCTCCTGGAGCTTCTCGCCCATGAGATCGTCCATGGCGGCAAAGGCTTCGACGTCCTTGGCGTCTGGCGAGATGGTCACGGCGACGGCTTCGTAGCCGACGGTGGCGTAGGTGGCGCCGCAGTGGGACATGGCGAAGTGGCGCAGGCGTGGCTCGGGCCAGCCCTCGTGCTCGAGCCGGAAGCGACCGAGTTGCTCGGCGACGCAGTGCAGGGCCGGATCGAAAGCGGCCTTCTTGTCGCCACCGGCCGCCTTCACCACCGCCGAGCGCCACACGGCTTGCTCGGGGGGAACCTCGTCCTCATCGCTCCCCGCGGCCTTGCCCTCGAGCGACCACGCCTCAACCACCACCACCTTCGTCGACGCCTCGTCGACGGCTGCGGTCGGCGCCGCCGCGAGTTTTTCGAGCTCCGCCTTGGTGGTGAAGTCCTGCTTCATCACGATGGTCGGGATCTCGTCGGGGACCTCGGCCGTGCTCGAGGCACCGCCACAGCCCAACAAGGTCGCCGCGACCATGGTCGTAGCGGTCAGTGGTCCTCGGAGCCTCCGCATGTCGTGCATCACAGGCGGGAAGGTACCAAATCCCGGACCCCGCCGGGGTGACATGTGTAGGGCAGTGTGTGCGCCGCGCCGTCGCCGCGTTTTCGTCAGGTGTTCTACGAAGTGGCTTCGAGCGCGAGGTCGAGGTTTTCGACCTCACAGACCTCCTCGAGCGCGCTCCGCAGCTGAGCTGGGTCTGCGTTCGGCGCGAGGGTGAGCTGCGCCGTGAGCACGAAGGTGAGCGAGCCGCTCATCGGCGCCGGCACGAGCTTGGTCTCCATGGCGTCGACGTTGGTCTCGCTTCGGGCCAAGACGCCGGCGATCTGCCGGACGATGCCGCGGTGGTCGAGACCACTGACCTGCATGTGGTAGCGCTCGCCGCCTCGGGGAGCGCCACGCGTGGTGTCCTTGAAGAAGACCTCGAGGCGCTGGCGATCGGCAGCGTAGGCCGATACGGCCTCGCGCATGCGGCCCAAGGTGTCGGCGTCTCCTTCGACGAGGATCATGAGCGAGAACTCGCCGCCGAGCACCGCCATCCGACTGTCCTCGATGTTGGCCCCCGCGTCGTGGATTCGCTCGGTGACACCGTTGACCAGCCCCGTGGCATCTGACCCCACGGCCGTGACGACCGTCAGCTTCGACTCACTCATGACCTAGACATGCGGGGCATGGGCGCCGAAGGCAAGCCGCGTCTGGTGGTTGCGGCGCTCCCGACCCTCGGTCACCCTCAGCTGGCGCCAGGGTCGCCCAGGGGGGTCACGCTGCCGCGTGTGGACGATCGTGAGAGACGTATTCGAAAAGGTCTTCGGAGCCATCGTCGACGAGGGGGACCTGACGGGAGCTATGGCTCTCGACCTGCTCGGCGAAGAGCTGAACGACATGGAGCTTGGCGATGACGACGAGTGGACCTGTGCCTTCGCCGCCACAGAGCTCGACGAGGTGCTCGCCGTTCGGGGGATCGACGACGGGGACATCGTCCCTCTCGATGACGAGGTCGAAGACGTCGACCCGGAGAGTGAGCTCCACCCGTTGACCGAGGACCTGCCCGAGGAGCTGTGGACGGTGACCTTCGGTGGTCGAAACGTGGGCGAAGACGCCGAAGGCTGGGCGGTCGTCCTCGTCTTCGCCGCCGGCGACGGAGACTGGGTCGACGAGGACGTCGCCGACGCACTCCCGTTCAAGGAGTTCGTCGACATCGTCACCGGCGGTGACTACGTGGGCTGGGAGCGCGTCGCAGGCGAACCCGTGCTCGCCGTACGCCTCCAGCCGCTCGGCTGACCCGCTCTCTGCTGAAACTTGCTCAGCCGATCCCGTCAGCGACGACGGCGTCGCAGGCCGAGCGCGGCGAGGCCCGCGAGCACCAGGAGCGGTGCGTTGCGGCCATCGTCGCCCGGTTGCGCCACCGCGCAGCCGCCATCGTCGCCACCGTCGCCGTCGTCATCGACACCGTTGGCACCGCTGCCGCCGGAGCCGTTGCCACCACTGCCGTTGCCACCGTTTCCGGTGGGCGGCGGGCCTCCGGGGCCGGGCTCGTCACCACTGCCGAACGCGTAGGCGCCCACATCGGGGGTGCTGTCGGCGTTGCGCGCATAGGGCATGCCCGCGGTCGGCGTGACGCGCGGCGGGGGCACGTAGTCGACCTGCGTGAGCGGGTTGGGGACTGCGTTGTTCGGGCCGACGGTCTCCGATGTGCCGCCGTCGATCAGGATCGAGCCCTCCAGCGGCCGGAAGTCGAAGTTGTCCGGATCGGTGAGCCCGGGGTCGCCGGTGAGGGTATCGGTGAGCTCGCTCGGGATGTCGGTGAAGGCAGAGGCGATGAAGTTGTGGCTGCCCATGAAGATGGGGGTGGTCCCCGAGTACTCGACCTCGTTGTAGAGGCGGGGGGTCGCTCCGTTGAGGGCGATGAAGACGTTGTTGTAGAGCTCGAGCGATTCGATGTTCACCTGTGCGCGCAGCGCAACGCCGGGACCGTCGATGATGAAGGTGTTGTAGGCGAAGCGGTAGCGCCCGTCGGTGCCGTTGGTGCCGTCGTCTCCGAAGCGGGCGGCGGCGTAGATCCCGCTGTAGTAGATGACGTTGCCGACCACGTCGGAGTCTTCGCGGGCGGGGTCGGTCTCGGCGTCGGGACCGATGAGGTCGAGCGCATTGGTCGGCTCGCCCTCGATCCAGTTGAAGTAGATCTCGCCGCGCTCGGCGCGCGACTTGATCGACAGACCACCCGTGAGGTCGTGGATGTAGTTGAACTGGATGCGGACCTTCGCGCCCGGGTACAACTCTTGGTCGGTGGTGACGTAGATCGAGTGGTAGCGGTCGCCGCTGCCGTTGTTGGAGAACTCGCTGTACTCGATGGTCAGGTCGCCGGTGCCGTAGTCGGTGGCGAGGATCCCCTGACCCGCACAGCCGTGCACCCACACGTCGCGGACCACGATGTCGTCACCCTGCGTGATGATGCAGGTGTGGGCCGTGTCTTGGTCTCCGATGACCTCGAAGCCTTCGAAGACCATGTGGTTGCCTGCCAGGAAGACCACCATGTCGTGCCACTGCTCGGTCCCCACGCCTTGGATCTGAGGGCGGTTGCCGTTCTTGCGCACGCCTCGGAAGGTGATCGGGTTGCCGGGCTCGCCCTGCGCCTCTTCACGCAGCCAGAGGTCGCCGGGGTAGAGGTGGTCGCCCTCGATCTCCACCACGTCGCCCGCGGCGAGCGTGACGTCGTTCATGAGAGCTTGGATGTCGGCGTAGCTGGCGCTGGGCCCAACCTGATAGGTGGCCGCGGACGCGATGGACGGGAGAAGACAAGCCATGCCGGCGAGGCCGGGAACGAGCAGACGCATGATGATTTCGCTCCAAAAGAAGTAAACTTGAGGTAGCCGAGCGACCGAACCATCGCAACGCTCGCACAGTCACCCTGGTGACGCACTCTTGCTGAACGGCTAAGTTTGCTGAGCGTTGAGACCTTGGGTCGCCATCTTGACGGTCGCGCTGACCGCCTGCGGGGGAGCTTCTTCGGAAGCGCAGAAGCCGATGCCGCGTGCAACACCATCGGCGAGCGTACCACCGCCCGAGCCCGCCGCACCCACGGCCACGCCTGCCGCCGAGCCCGAGGCGGATCAGTGGCTCATGACCTTCGCCCAGGGTCACGCCCGCAGCGCCGCCACGCTCGGTACGGTGCGCAAGGGCCCACCGCCGATCTTCGGCAAGATGGACGACACCTTTCCTTCGCTCCATGGCTGGACCGATGGACAGCTCGTGCGGGTCCACATCGTCGTCTCGCCGACGCATGCCCACGAGCGCGCCTGCGCCGCACCGGAGGCGCTCGACGACCTGCGGTGTAGCTTCTCGGAGGGCGGCAAGCGCGCGTCGGATGCGCCCGCCTTCCCCGACCCGAAGCTGCTTCAGCCCCACTGGACGACCGACGGACAGCGGCTGCTCGGCGCAGGGCTCTGGTCATTTCCCGCGTTGCAGCCCGTGTTGGCCGAAGGGCTGGACCGGGCGGTCACCGTCGCCTGCGAGGTACGCATCCTCGGACGCGCCATGATCCAGTTCCGCCTTCGCGAAAGCGACACCTGGATGGGGGCGGCCAAGCCGTGGGACTACGGCCGCTTCGAGTCGTGTGCCCTCTCGACCTGGAGCGACGCACCCAAGCCGCCGGGCATGTAGGGGGGCGCTTCCTCCTCTCAACAGCGCCCACACGCCGCCCACGAGCGCGCCCTCGCGAGGTGACACCCACGCAAAGCGTCGCCGCTCATCGAGATGCGCCTCGGCTACGCTCGAGGCTAGGGACAGGGTACGGTCTTGGGTGCAGCAGGCGGGTTGCCTTCGAAGCCCCAGCATTCGCAACGGTCTGTCTTGCGGGAGAGGACTCCGTCGTGGCATTGCGCGAGCAGCGTTTTCGCACCGCTCGGGCAATCGAGGGCATCATGAGGAAAACGAATGCCGCTCGACTGCGTCTGGGGTCCGCGGGTGTAGCAACCGTCACGTCCCAAGAACACTCGCTTGCCACCGACTCTAGGATTGAGCTCACCGTCCTCGACGGGATCCGACGTGCTCGGAGGTTTGTTGGTGGGCGCAGGCTTCTTCGCCGTCGTGACCCTAGGTGGATCCTCTGGCGTGATGCTCGTCTGCGCATCCCGCCCGCATGAAGCAGCCATGACGGCAGAAGTCGTCACGATGAAAGCCGGTCGGAGCATTCCCATCAGCCTAGCTGAGGTTGTCGTTGCCTGCTCGACGTGGCGTTGATGGCGCCTAGCATCACCTGGGCGAAGCGGTTGTAGGGCGTAGGGATGCCGTGGCGGGCGCCGATGCGGACGACGGCGCCGTGTCGGGCATCACCTTCGAGTCGGCGGCCGGCGCGGCGGTCGCGCAGCATCGAGTTGAGAGCGTCGGGCGGGCTCTCTGCGAAGCCCGTGATGATCGTGTCGGCGACGTCGGCCGGCAGCACCACGCCCTCCGCGGTGGAGACGTCTACGACCTCTGCGATGAGACGCCGGCAGAGGTCCTGTACGTCGGGGTTGCGGAACACGGCTGCGGGACGGTCGGCGAGGGTGGGGATCGCGCCGCTGATCACGTTCACACAGAGCTTGCGCCACCGCACCGCCTCGAGCTCGGGGTCGGGGTGCGCCTCGAGCCAGGGGTCGTCGGCTGAGAACAGTGCGGCGACGCGGCGACCCGCGGTCGTGTCGGGAAGCGTCAGTCGCCCTGCGCGTCGAAGGGTGACGGCGCCAGGAGCGGTTCTGCCCGCTGGGAGGTCGATGATGCCGGGGAGGAGCTCCGAGGCGTCGGTATGTGGGCGTACGCGGGCTTCTTGCTCTACGCCATTCTGAACCACCACGACCACGGTGCTGCCATGGGTAGCCCGCTCGATCCAAGTTGCCGCATCTTTGGTCTGATGCGCTTTGGTCGCGACGAAGAGCACGTCCAAGGGGGTCGCCTCATCGGGCCGGCTCCACTGCGCGAGGTCGTCGAAACAGACCTCGGCGTCGCCCAAACGACCCGACAGCTGGGGGAGAGGCTGCCGAACCGCGAGGAATGGTCGGTGCCCGGCGCGATGCAGAGAAACGGCGAGGGTGCCGCCTATGGCCCCGACGCCCACGATTCCGATGCGGGTCATGTCCGAGGTGGTAGCAGCTCGGGGGGCTGCCGGGCGGCCGGGAAACACCTCGACCGAAGTCGCGAGGACGCACTAGGCTCATCGACACATGAGAACGGTGGCTTGCCTGACGCTTGGCCTCGGCCTGTTCGCGATGGCGCCTGAGGTCTTCGCGTGCAGCATCGCCGTGGGCCCCCCGGCGGCGCCGAGCTACCCGCACTTCAGGGCGGAGGGGTTCCCGACCAATGGCGTGTTTCACACCGGCCTGGAGTGGCGGGCAGAAGACGGCACCCGCCTGACCCTCGAGGCCTTCGAACCACGCTCGAGCGAAACGGGGCTCGAGCTTCGCGTGCCAGCCTCGGGGGCGTTGCCGGCGGGGGCACGTTTTCATCCTCTAGAAGACTGTCCAACGACCGGGGCGTGCGAGCACGTGTTGGCGGTGGGGATGGGGCCGGATACGACGCCGCCGGGCCAGGTGTCGTTGTCCAGCGTGCGAACCCTCTTGGTGGATGACCCGGTAGGCGCCGGCGCGTTCAGTTGTCCTGATGTGGATACGCTCGTGCTGGAGTCGGATGTGACCGACGACACCACGCCCAACGAGAACATCACCCTCCTCGCGTTCATCGGAAGCGATGAAGAAGAGGTGTCGAACAAAGCCACGGTGGATATCGCCTTGGGCTCCGACCGGCTCGGGGATGCGCCCGGGCTGCGGTCCACCATCGCCCTCGGGGTGGCCGAGGGGCGGCAGCGCGACGGTCTGGGTTTTTCGGTCGAAGGACCCTTCTGTTTCAGCCTCGCGGCGATGGACTGGGCGGGCAACATCGGTCCGCGTTCGGCGCCACAGTGCCTGGATACCACCGATCCGAACGATCCGACGGTGGAGCTGGTCGACGGCCAATCGTGTGCGTGCTCGACCCCTGGACGAGGCACGACCGGAGATGCGTGGGTCGGCCTCGCGGCGATGCTCGTGGCGTGGGCGACAGGCGCACGCCATCGCCGGCGCTGAACCTCCCGGCGGTAGAGCCCGCGTTGCGAGGCGCGGGCCCGTGCTTTTTCTTGTGAGAGATGGCGCTCGCCGGCGACTGTTTGGGTGTCGATGAGCTCGAGACGGAAGACGTTCGAAGCCATGGTGGCGGAACACGGCGCCGCGCTCGACCGTTTGTGCGCGGGCTACGAGCGCGAGGACGCTCGTGCGGAGGAGCTTCGGCAGGAGGTGTGGCTCGGATTGTGGCGGGCTCTCCCAGGGTTTCGTGGTGAGGCGTCGCTGCGCACCTGGATGTACCGCGTGGCGCACAACGTCGCCTCGAGTCACGTGAGACGGCGGATGCGAGACCTCAGCACCCCCGAAGAGCAGCCAGGGGAGGACCTCGTACCCGACTCCGACCGCGGGCCGGAGCGACAGCTCTCCGACGCTCAGCGTCGCGCCCGCCTACGCGAGGCCATCGCGGGGCTTCGGGCCACCGACCGACAGCTGATCCTGCTCTACCTAGAGGACCTCCCACAGGACGAGATCGCCCAAATCACAGGAATGACCCGGGCCAACGTCTCCACCCGCATCGGCCGCATCAAGGAGCGGTTGGTGCGAATCACACAGGAGCCACGCCGATGACCGAGCAAGACGACGCGCTGCGGGCCCTTTGGAAGACTCGCTCGGTTCCGCCATCGATCGACATCGAGAAGGTCCGCAAAGAGGCCAGACGCATGACGTGGCGCATCAAGCTGCGCAACCTCGCCGAGTGGGCGGCCTGCGCCTTCATCGTGCCCTTCTTCGCATCTACGGCGACGCGCCCCGAGCTCCCCTGGCTATCGCGGGCCGCATCGGTGTGGATCAGCCTGTCGGGGGTGCTCGTGGCGATGTGGGTATGGCGGTACGGTCGAGCCAAGGCGCTGCCGGACCCCGGCCTCGACACCCGGGGTTACCTCCACGCACACCGGGACCAGCTCCTGACGCAGGCCGCGCTCCTGCGAAGCACCCCGCGGTGGTACTTCTTTCCGCTCGGGTCGGGGGTCTTGCTGTTCCACCTCGGCTTCCTGCTCGAGCACCCCGAATCGTGGGCGCGCGTGGCGCCATCGGTGGTGTTCTCCGTGTTGCTGATGGCCGTTCTCATCTGGGCGAACCAGCGAGGGGCGAGCCGACTCGAGGCCCAGGCCGAAGCCCTCGACGACGATTTCGAAGAAGAGGTGTGAGAGGGCAGGGGTCGCGGCGACTGCCCTCGGTGAAAGGACCAGCATCGTGACCCATCGCCTCTCTCGCAGCCTGCTCGCTGCCCTCGTCGTCCTCATCTCCGTCGGAGCTGCCCTCGTAGGGCTCGGAAGCCAGGCCCTCAACCTGGTCGTGCTCGGCGCGGTCGTGATGGGCATCGTCGACCGCCTCTGGGGACTCCGCCGGCGCGACATCGTGCTCGCCCCGTGGAAGAAGCAGGAAGGTGTACCCTGGCGCGCCCACCGCTGGCAGCTCGGCCTCCGGGTGGTCTTCGGCTTGCTCTGGGCCACGACCCTGGTGAGCCTGCTCCGGGTCCTTCCGGTCTTCGGTTCGGATGCGCGCGTCGGGTTCGCGGCAGCTTTCGGCGTGACGCTCTTGCTGTGGCTCGTGCTCGCCCTGTTTCCACGCTGCCGTGTCGACCTCGCCCACAACGTCGCCTTTGGTCTCGCCACCACGACGCTGATGTTCGCGTGGCTGCCGGCTGCCCTCCCGCCCCCCGCGCCGGTGGCCTTGACCTTGCCCGTGCACGGGGAGCTGGCCGTGCTTCAAGGTGGACCCACCCCCATCATGAACCACCACTACCTCTTGGCCCGTCAGCGCCATGCCCTCGACCTCCTCTGGCTCGAAGGTGGCCAGGCCGTCGACCCCGATACGGGGGAGGCCGTCGGTTTCCGGCAGCCGGTCTTGGCCCCCGCGGCGGGGGAGGTCGTGACCGTGGTCGACGGCCTGCCTGACGGTGAGCTTCGACCGGCGGAGCCTGCGGGCAATCACATCGTCATCGCGATGGCCGACGGTCGCTACGTATTGCTCGCCCATCTCGAAGACGAGAGCATCTCGGTCGAGGAAGGTGATCGCGTCACCGCAGGTCAGCGCATCGCCGCCCTCGGCAACTCTGGCAACAGCTCGATGGCGCACCTGCACTTGCAGGTACAGGATGGCCCCACCCTCAGCGCTTCGACGAAGACCTTTCCCATTCGCTTCGACGACGCGGCGGAGCCGGAGCGCCTTCCTCAGAGGGGCGACGTGGTGCGGCCCCGTCAGCGGGCACCGCGCGCCGTGGAGTCGGTTGCCCACTCCTTTCGGCGTGGGCGACCAAGGTCACCGACTCGCCTCAGCGTACGGTCCAGCCGCCATCGACGGTGATCGTCTGTCCCGTGATGTTGCGGGCCACGGGGGACATCAAGAAGGAGGTGATGCCCGCCAGCTCCTCGAAGGAGATGAACACCCCCTTCGGCATGGGCGCCAGCATGATCTCGTCGATGACCTTCTCTTCGCTGATCCCATGCTCTTTGGCCTGGGACGCGATCTGCTTGTCGACGAGTGGTGTGCGCACGTAGGTCGGGCAGATGGTGTTGATCGTGATGTCGGTGTCTGCGGTCTCGAGTGCGACCACCTTGGACATGCCGAGCAGACCATGTTTGGCCGAGACGTAGGCGGTCTTGTAGGGCGAAGCGACGAGGGAATGGATCGAGCCGATGTTGACGATCCGGCCGAAGCCACGCTCGCGCATGCCCGGTAGCAAAGCCTGTGTGAGTCGGGCGGCGCCCACCAGCATCACCTGGATGAGCTGGTTCCACTTGGCCATGGGGAACGACTCGAGCCGGGCCACGTGCTGCAGCCCGGCGTTGTTGATGAGTACGTCGACCGGCTGTTGGAGCGCCTCGCTCTCGTGTGCAGCATCGGAGCCGACGTCGAGACGATGGGCGGTCGCTTGGCCACCGTTTTCTTCGATGGTCGACACGACCTCACGCGCCGCATCGAGGTCCAGGTCGGTGACCAGAATCTGATGGCCCTCGCGCGCGAGCTCGAGCGCGAGGCCCTTTCCGATGCCGCTGCCGGCACCGCTGATGAGGATGCGTCGCATCAGTCCCCCTTCGTCGCGTGGCGGTCCATGAACGCCACGACCTCGGGACAGATGCGGTCGCGCCAGGCGCTGCCTGCGAAGATGCCGTAGTGCCCGGCCTCTGGCTCGAGGTGGTGGGCTTTGGCCGTCTCGGTGAGGCCGGTGAGCAGGGGCAAGGCCGCCGCGCACTGACCCGGCGCAGCGATGTCGTCCTTGCCGCCTTCGACCACGAGCACCGCCGTGCGGTCGATGCTGCCGATGTCGATGCGCTCACCGCCGAGGGTGAAGACGTTCCGGCCAACCTCTCGCTGCTGAAAGATGCGCTCCACCGTGGAGAGGTAGAACTCCGCCGTCATGTCCATGACCGCGAGGTACTCGTCGTAGAAGCGATTGTGCGCGTCGTCGTCCCTGGCTTCGCCTCGCGCCTCCTTGACGATTTGCTCGAAGAACGCGCGCTGGTGCCGGGACAGGTTCATCGACATGAAGGCGGCGAGTTGAAGCAAGCCGGGGTAGACGGCCCGTCCCGCTCCGGGATGTGCGGGGCCGACGTGTTGGATGGCAAAATGCTCGAGGTGACCCATGGTGACCCGATGGCCGAAGTCGCTTACCGACGTGGGCGCCGCGGCGGGGTCGATGGGGCCTCCCATGAGGGTGAGCGATGCGGGCTGAGCCTCGGGCTCGTGGGTGGCCAGCGACGCGGTTGCCACGAGGGCGAGGGGGGCCGGCTGACATACGGCCACGACGTGCACGTCAGGGCCGAGGTGCTGAATGAACTGGGCGACGTAGCGGGTGAAGTCCTCGACGTCGAAGGTCCCCTCGGCGACGGGCACGTCGCGGGCGTTGCGCCACTCGGTCACGTAGACCTCGCAGTGGTCGAGCAGCGCTTTCACGGTTCCGCGGAGGAGCGTGGCGTAGTGGCCGGAGATCGGCGCGACCAGCAGCACCCGACGTGGCTTCTCGTCTCGTCCTTCCACCACGAAGCGGGTCAGCTCGGCGAAGGGTCGCTCGAGCACCGTCTCCAAACGAACCGCTTGGCCGTCGACGTCGTCGATTCCCCAGCGCGGCCTGGCCGACATCCGGCGGAAGCTGCGCTCGGTGACCTTGCCCCAGGCCTTCAGCCAAGGCGCGAAGGGGTGCCACTGTAGGGGCGGTTTTGATGCGACGGTCTGGGTCGCGCCTCCGAGCCACTGGTTCGCGAGTCGCATGCCAGTGCTCAACTGATACAGAGAAGTCGTCATGATGGTGTAGTCACGCAGCAGATGTCGCGCGCTCAGGGTCTTTGTATTCCCTTCCGGCGAAGTCTCCAAACCCGAGCATCGAGGAAGGCCTCTGGGAAGTAGACTCTCTGGGCGACCCCGTCAGGAATGCCCCATGGCGACCGTAGTGTTTCTCCACGGCTACACCGCTTCTCCAGTCGCGCACGACAAGGAGTTGGCCAGTCTGTCGGCGCACGGCTTCGACGTGCTCACGCCCGAGGCGCCGGGGCACGGGACCCGAGCCGATGGGCGAATCGAGGCGTGGGCCGGGATGACCTGGCCCCAACGGCGCGAACGCGTGCTCGACCTGGCGCGGGTGTGGGGGAATGAAGTTCGCGAGTTGATCGAGACCCAGCCTGGGCCCACGGGGCTGGTGGGGATCTCGATGGGGGCCTTCGCCGCCTTGGCCCAACGGGAGGTCGCCACTGCCACGGCGGCGCTCCTCGCCGGGCCGGAGATCGCAGCGACGGGATGTGACCGACCCCTGCTCCTGGGGCTTGCCGAACGAGACGAATCCATCCCTTTCGAGCCGTCTCGAGCCTACGGCCAACGGGAGGGCGCACAGCTGTGCACCTACCCCGACTCCGGGCACATCATGCGAGCTGAGGACTGGGAGGATCTCTGGATGCGCACGGTGGCCTTCCTCTGTCGCGAGCTCGAATGACCCTGGATGCGAGACGCAAAAAGCCCCCGTCCCAGGGAGGAGGGACGAGGGCGCGAGAGGGGGAGGCTCTCGATCGATCAGTTGAAGGTGGCGACGCCGACGGGGTAGTTGCTGGTGACCTGGTTGGTCATGGCCTGCAGCACGCCCGCGCCGAGGTCCATGGCACTGCCGTTGATGAGCGGCTTCATGAAGAAGGGCATCGGGCTGTTGTCGGGGCTGGGCTCGACGGTGATGACGACGGCGGAGCCAACGACACTCATCGGCGGGTTGATGAAGTCCTGCCCGGGGAAGGGCGGCGCCGCGTCGGGTCCGGCGGTGGCACCAGGGCCATCGCTGTCGGCCATGTCCCCCGAGAGGAAGGTGCCGGTGCTCACCGGACCCTCGGTGCCCACGACCCAACCCTCGTAGACCCAACCCTCGGGCAAGGTGGGCAAGTCGAGGCTGGCACCCGGGCCCTGAGACGGGTCGATGAACCATACCCCGAGGTCGTTGTCGTTGGTGTTGCTGGCCGTGGTGGGGGTAGCGAGGAAGAAGCTGCCCTTGGCGGTGGTGTGGTCGGCGCCGAGCGCTGCGGGGTGATCCGTGTCGAGCGCGGCCGACTTGCCGCTGAAGTCCCCTGCGACCACATGCACCTTGGAGGGCGCGGGGTCGTCACCCACGGCCGGCTCGATGGTGAGCACGTAGGCGCTGCTGTCGGCGGCGATGGCGGCGTCGACCTCGATGGTGACGGTCTCGTCCTCGCTCATGAGGTTGAAGCGGCCCGCGGTGACGGGGCCATTGCTCGTGATGAGCCAGCCCTCGTAGACGTAGTCGGGGCCGAGGTCGCCGAGGTTCTTCAGGCTGACGCTGAGCGAGACGGTGTTCCCGGCGTCCTTCACGCCACACCACACCTCGTTGCTGGTCTTCTCGCAGAGAAGGCGGCCGTGCTCGACCACGTTCACGGAGGCGGGGGCCACCTCGTTCTTCGCCGCGAGGAAGCCGAACATCTCGCTGGCGGCCGAGCTGAAGCGCTTGCCGTGTAGGGTCGCCGCGTAGCCCTCGAAGCCCTTTGTGGCGTTGCGCGTGTAGACGTTGCAAGCGGCGGCCTCACCGTTGCTCGCGCAGATGCTGTAGTAGCCGTAGCGGTAGTCGAGACCGTTCTGGCGCACCGAGGTCACGCCCGAGGCGGCCTCCATGGCGTCCCAGAGGTCCCCAGCCGCGGAACCCGACAGGGCGATGCGGTCGTAAGGGTTGCCGGCGAAGACGCGGACGTCCTCGCCGTCTGCCTTGCCGTTGGGAGCGAGGTCGCCGAGCTCGGGGCCGACGCCTGCGAAGTCCTCGGCTTCGTCGGCAGGTCCCTCGGCCGCGCAGGCGGCGACGAGAAGACCGAGGGAAACGAGGCTGGTGCGCTTGATGATCGAGATGCTCATGGGGTGTGTTCCGGTGTGTTGTGTTTGCGGTGCGAGTCGGTCCCGCCCCTCCCTTGGCGAGCTGTGTAGGTGATGTAGGTGCATCAACGGAATTCGTATGTTTTTGATGATGCGTCTCGTTTTGGTTGATGAGCGGTGGTAGGCATTTGAAATGACTTTGGAGGTCGGCATGGATCGCGCTCGACGCCTGACCCAGTTTTGGAACTGGTTGCCAGCGTTTCGCGCGGTGGCCGAAACCCAACACCTGCCCAGCGCAGCCCAGCAGCTCGGGATTTCGCCCCAAGCGCTGTCGCGCACGATCAAACTCCTGGAGGACGAGCTCGAGGTGGAGCTGTTCCACCGCGTGGGGCGCAGTCTTCAGCTGAGTGACGCCGGGCAAGCCTTCCTCGTGTCGGTGCGGGATGCGATGCGACGGGTCGACGATGGGCTCTCGGTCATCGAGCCCGGCGAGGTCCGCGGTCGGCTTCGAATCGCGTCGCGAAGCACCCACGCATGGGTGGTGATCCCCGCCGTGGCCGCCATCGCACGGTCCCATCCGCAGGTCTTTCCCATTCTGCGGACCTACAACGACGACGCCATCGCTCCTGCACTCCAGCGGGGGGAGCTCGACGTCGCCCTGGCGGACCGTCCGCCGAGCCACCCCGAGCTCATGGTCGAGCGCCTCGCCGACGTGTCCTACGGCGTCTACTGCGGACCGGGACATGCTCTCTACGGCGCCGCCGAGGTGTCGACGACCACGCTACGTCAGTGTCCCTTCATCGGGCCGCCCGAAGGCGTGAGCGACCAGTGGCCGCCCGAGCTCGAGCGCAGGCTCGGCGCTCGTGTGGGCTTGTTCCTCACGGGGGTGGCGCTCGCAGAGAGCGGCGCCTACCTGGCCCTACTTCCCGATCGCGAAGCGTCGGGGCGCGACCTCTTTCGCCTTCCGGTCGACATCGGGGTCACCATGACCGTCTACATGGTGTCGCGCCGCGCGGTGGGACAACACGCGCTCACCCAGATGGCGCTCGATCACCTCCGTACCCAGGCGACGGCCTAGGCGTGGAAGGCGAAGGGTTTCACAGGCTTCAAACCGTTGGTCGTTCTAGACGTCGATGACCATTCTGGCGCCTGACAGGGGCCTGTGCGCCCCGTACCCTTCCATGAGCGACATGTTCTGCGACACCTGTGGCCGACCCATGACGCTGCTTTTCGTATCTGCGGTGTGCGACTGGTGCGAAGGGACAGCTCCGATGCCCGAGCACCGCGGATGGTGCATCTGGGATGGTGTTCGCGCCATCTATCGCTACGTCTTCCGCACCGCAGAAGACGCCGAGACCTATCGCAGCGCCAACGACATGGATGGCGGCGAAGTGAGGCCCGTGCTCTCCGAAGCCCCGTTCAACTGGCGTCCGAGCGCCGGGTCCATCGTCGACATCGAGGTCGCCGATCAACTCTACGACGTCTTTCCCACGCGCGCCTTCCGCGCCGGAGACCGACGGGCGTTCCTTCAACCGTCCTAGCTGCGAAATCGATCGAAGGGCACGAGCTCGATCTCGGCTTCTTCGGCGCGCCGCGTCACATCGGCGAGGGCGGAGGACAGGTCGATGGGCGACAGCTTCGCATAGGGGTCGCCGTGATCGAGGCGGCGGTCGAGCCCGGCCAGGCGGTGATCGTCGGGTGCCGTGTCGTCGAGCTCGTCCCAGTCCAGGGGCACCACGAAGGGCGCGCCGGGCCGCGGCCGAAGCGTCCACGGACAGGCAACGGTTTGGCCAGGGCGGTTGCGGAGCCAGTCGACGAAGACCCGCCCCTTGCGGTTCTTCTTGCGAAACTCCGTGGTGAGACGGTCGGGGTGGCGACGCGAGAGCAATTCGGCCACCAGGCGACAGAAACGTCCAACCTCGGCGAGGTCGTGGTCGGGTCGAACCGGAAACACCACGTGGTAGCCCGATGAGCCGGTCGCACAGACCACACTCTCGATCGAGAGCTCATCCAGCATCGCCCGCACATCCTTGGCCGCCGCACGAGCACCTTCGAAGCCACCCTTTGGGGGATCGAGGTCGAAGACGATGTGGTCGGGGTGGTGGAGCTCGGGCTGTCGTGTGGTCCAGATGTGGAACGTCACCGTGCCCTGGTTGGCCAAGTAGCAGAGACCCTCCGCATCGTGGATGACGGCGTAGACCGTCTCCCGCGACTGATGGGTGACGGGCACACGCTCGATGAACTCGGGGAAGTGCTTGCCCACGTTCTTCTGCATGAAGCCCTTGGCATCGATGCCATTGGGAAACCGCTGCAGCGTGAGCGGCCGCCCTTTGATGTGGGGCAGCATCACTTCGGCCACGCGCTCGTAGTAGCCGACCAGGTCCCGCTTGGTGAGTCCCGCTTCGGGGAAGATGACCTTGTCGGGATTGGAGACCTCCATGGCCTAGCTCGGCCGGACCTTGGCGATGGTGGCCTGGACCTGCTGCAGGGCCTGGAGCAGCGCCTTGCTGTCCTCCTGCGACTGTGCGGTGCGGTTCACGAGCGGCACCAGGGTGTGTTCGATGAGGTACATCTGCTGCTTGAGGAGCAGCTGCACCTCGTGGGGCGTGGTGGTCTGCACCTCGACCTTGGGACGACCGAGCGCTTCGAGGGCGGCCTCGATGCGGAGGAGATAGGGTTTCATCCACTTCTCGGCTCCGGCAAGGCGCTGGGCGCGACCCACGCGCGGGTTCTCGTCGAGGTCGGCGTAGTCGTCGTCGACGTCGGGCCGCGGGATCTTGGCCGCGCGAGCCTTCTGCGCCTCTTCGTCCTTTGCGGCTTCGGCTTCGGCGCGACGGCGCTGGGCTTCGGCTGCATGGCGGGCCTGCTCGGCCGCAAAGTGCTGGGCCTCGGCGTCGCGGCGAGCCTGATCGATGGCGCGGCGGGCCTCGTCGATCTCCAGCTTTTTCTCGTCGGCCTGGCGGCGCGCATCATCGATGGCGATCTGTCGTGCGAGGGCCGTCTGCCGCTCCTTCTCGGCCGCGGCCATGAGCTCGAGCGCCTGGGCCATGGCTTCGCGAATGCTCTCGAGACGCGCCCCCACAGCTTCGACCTTGTCGTCGAGCCCGCGGCTCGTGCCTTCGGCCAGGGTTTGCTGCACGCCCTGCACCTCGCCCACGAGCTTGCCCATGGCCTTCTCGATGGCGGTGTCGAGGCCCTTGTTCGTGCCTTCGGCGATCACGTCGCGAATGCCGGTGAGGTCGGCCGAGAGTCCAGTGAGGGTACCCGTGAGCCGGGCCACGGGGTCGTCCGCGCTTCCGCCCATGCGGAGGAAACGCACGTACTCCTCCTTCAGCTCTTTCCACCGGGCGGCGTCGGCTTCGCTGAGCCGTTCGCGCATCTCGGCGAGCTTGAGGAGGTTCTGTTCGGCGCCGGTGGTGAGGGTCTGAGATTCGCCACGGTAATGGTCGTCGACGAGGGATTCGACCTCTTCGGTGGTCATGGCGGAGACGATCTTCTCCGCGAGCCGGTTCATGTTTCGGTAGCTGCCTTGCAGCTTGAATGGCGGCTCGGTACGGAAGCGATCGTCCTGGGCGGCGCTCGCGATGTACTGCTGGTTCACGAGGAGCAGCGTCTTCTGCGCCGTGCGCATGTGGCGCAGGACGGAGGTGATCTCCTCGACCTCGGCATTGGAGTAGCCGTGCTCGAGCTCGGTGTTGGCGATCTCTTCGCCATTGGCCTTGTCGATGAGCTTGTAGACGTCTTGCTGCGAACGGGTGCTCAGCGGCTGCAGCACCGGGTTGCTGGTGAGCGCGTTCTCGATGTAGCTGAGGGCGAAGGCCTCATCGCGGCCCTCGAGGATGTCGCCGAGGTTGTAGGTGTCGGCACGGTTGGCCAGCATGTCGGGGATGGTGAACTTGTCGCCCGACTCGGTGTATGGGTTGCCGGCCATCACGACGCAGAACTTTCGTCCCCGCATGTCGTAGGTGCGCGTCTTGCCGCGCCACACGCCTTCGATGCGGCGCTGGGCGTCGCAGAGGCTGATGAACTTCTGCAGTAGCTCGGGATGGGTGTGCTGGATGTCGTCGAGGTAGAGCATCACGTTGTTGCCCATCTCGAAGGCGAGGTTGATCTTCTCCACCTCCTGGCGCGCGGTGGCATTGGGGGCTTCACTCGGGTCGAGCGAGACCACCGAATGGCCGAGGCTAGGGCCATTGACCTTCACGAAGACCAGACCGAGCCGGTTGGCGATGTACTCCATCAACGTCGTCTTGCCGTAACCGGGGGGCGAGATGAGCAGGAGCAGACCCATCAGGTCGGTGCGCTTGCCTTCGCCGGCGGCGCCGATCTGCTTGGCGAGGTTGTCGCCGATGAGCGGAAGGTAGACGTCGTTGATGAGCTTGTTGCGTACGAAGGCGCTCATCACCTTCGGCATGAACTCGTCGAGCCGCAGGGACTTGCGCTCTTGCTCGAGCACCGCGTGCCGCTGCTCGCGATAGGCCCGGTAGGCGGGCACCTCGTGGTGGCGGAAGTGGTCGAGTCGCGCACTCAGCTCATCGATGCGGAGGCGCATCTTGCCCTCTTCGATGCGCTTGTGCTGTCCGAGGAGCTCGGTCGCTTCGGCGTCGACGACGGCGGCCGACGTCTGTCGGTCGATGCCCCGGTCACACAGCATGGCCGCGACCTCGAGCGCGAGGTGACGCTGGGCGGCGAGCTCATCGCTGCTGTCGAGGAAAGCCTCCACCCAGGCATAAGCGAGGCTGAAGCGCTCACGGAGCTGGTCTTCGAGGGCCCGGAAGTCGGTGTCGAAAGCGGCGCGATCACCGTGGAGGTCCACGTGGCGAAGCAGGTTGTCGCGAAGGCGCTCGGCCTCGGCCGTGGTCACGAAGTGCGGCTGCTCGGACACCAGCTCTTCCACGAGGTATTCGGCGGCGACGGGCACGTACTCTCCGAAGACGGCCGCCCAGTCGAGGGCCTCGACGAAGGCTTCGAGGGCGAGCTTCAGCTCCGTTCCCAAGGCCCGCAAGGCCGGGGCGGGGCCCTTGAAGCTCGCCCGGAGGCGTCCGAGGTTTCGGGCGCGGAGGGCCCAGCGGTTCTTGGCCTCGGTGTCGTTGGGGGAGAGAACGGCGTACCAGCCCCAGAAGAGGGCCCCGAGCGCGCGGGCGGGCGGTGAGTAGCGCAGGAGCCCTGCGGCCTCGCGCAGGCCCATCATCTTCTCGAGGATCTTCGCCGCGTCCGCGTCGTGCAGGCCGCGGTCGTAGCCCTCGTCGTAGCGGTCCTGGGCGTACCTGCGGGTGACCTGGAGCAGCGTGCCGTCGCGGAGGTGCTCGTGCAGCCGTCCCATGCTGAGGTCTTGTCGCCCGTGCTCGGCGTCGTCGAGCACGCAGGCGGCCAGGTATTCACCGCGGTAGACGTCGTCGTTCTCGGAGACGAGGGCCTGCGACCAGAAGCGCTTGGTGTCTGCGAAGCTCTCGTCGAGGACCCCGGCGTAATAGTCGGTGCCATTGAGATGAATCATCATCTCGCCGTCGCGCGGCACCATGGCCAGCTCGAGGGGCTGCGTGTTCACGTTGAAGCGATGTCGCCCGAGCTTGATGACGCCTTCGCCGTCCTCGAACAGCTCTTGTTTGTCGCGCAGGCCCCGGAGGGCGTCTTGCCGCGAGCTCGCGAGCTTGGCGAGGAAGGCGTCCGCTTTGACCGAGTCGCCGAGCTCGACGAGCTGGTCGCAGAGTGAGCGCGCCTTCATCACCATCCCGTCGGAGGCGAAGTAGGCGTTGAGCTCGTCCTGCTCCTTCATTTGGCGGGACCGACGACCCACGCCTTCGAGGATTCGCTCTACCGCGGATGCGATGTTCTGGATGCGCCGCTGGCGCTCGTCGTTGAGCTGCTGCTTGCGGGCGGAGAAGGCGTCGTAGATCTCCTCTCGCTTCTGGGCGAGGTCGCCGAGGAACTCGTCGAACTCCGAGAAGCGTCCCTCTAGCTCCTCGAGCTGCACCATGAGGCGCCCGAGCTGGTCGTCGCACTTCTCCGGAGTATCGGCGACGGCGAGGGCGCTGGAGACCGATTGACCGAGGAGGGCGAACTGGGCTCCGAACTCGGCTTTGCCTTCATGGCTGAGCAGCTCCTTGCGACGTCCCTCGATGGTGGCGCGAACGCGATTGAGTTGGCCGAAGACTTCGCTGATCCCTTCGAGGATCTGGGTGCGTTGGGTGGCGTCCTCGATCTCGAGGTTGGCGACGACCTCGCTCAAGAGATCGAGACCTTCTGCGGTCTGGTCGACTTTCTCCTTGAGGGGAACGACGTCGGCGACCTTCTCCACGGTGTCGAGGCGGCCGAGCGTCTCGTCGATGTCTTTGGAGAGCGGGGCGAAGGCTTCGTCCTGGAGGAGGAAGCGCACGCATGCCTGACTCACCTCGTCGAAGCGCTCCACGGTCTGGTCCTCCAGGCCCTTGAGAGCTTCGAGGTCCATGTAGCGCATGTCGCGCAGGGTGATGATCTTGCCGCGCAGGCCACGGAGCGAGGTGAGGGCCCCGAGGAAGGGCTCGACGCGCTTGAAGTGCTCGGGGCGCATCTCGCGCGTGAGCTCGACGAACTCGTCCCCGATCTGCACGAGGGCGGTCTTGGCCTGGCGCTTGAACTCGACGACCTTCTCGAACTCGTCGATGATGAGATCTGCGGTGCCGCGGATCTCCTTGAGCACGCTCTCGAGGTCGCCCGCCTCCTGGTGGCCGAGCCAGTAGTAGCCGTCGAGGCAGCGCGCGGTGGTGCTGACCAGGTCTTCGAAGATCTGACGGGTGGGCTCGGCGTTTCGGATCAGGCGCGTCACGCTGAAGGCGTCACTGATCCCGCGCACCAGCTCGGCGTTTCCGACGTTGGAAAGGTAGGACCCGTCGGTGGGCGCCGCCGCGGCGTAGGCGGTGCTGGTGAAAGGCGTTTGCCACACCTGCATCGGATGGACGCGGGTGGGTTCATCACTCTTGGCGCGGAACACGACCATGCGCCCGTCGTCGAAGAGCGAGTAGCCGTGGCAATGGATCGGCGTCTGAACCTCTTTGCGGATGAGGTTGTAGGGGAAGAGGACGTAATGGCCGTCCTCGCGCCGATGGTAGATGTAGACGACGTCCTCGCCATTGGGGCTGAGGATCTTCTTCTTGTATTCGAGCCCGTCGACCTTCTCCTGCTCGAAGACCTTGTACTCGCCACTCGCGAGGTAGTAGCCGCCGGGGAAGATGATGCCGTGGTCCTCGGGCAGCTCCTGACAGGCGAGACCGATGGCATCGATGCGGGTGCCGGTCTCGGTCTTGGTGTTGAAGACGATGTAGCGGGTGGTCGACTCGCGGAACGGCGTGACCGCGAGGAGCACGAGGGGGCCGACGGTGGCGTAACGGAGCCTGAGGTCGATGAGGACCTGGTTCTTGTCCTCGAGATCGGCGCGGTAGACCTCGCGTCCCGTCGGGGAGTTGTCCTCGACGCGAAGCGACAGTCGGCCGCCCATGTTGCTGACGAAGACCTTGTTTTCGAGGTTGATGTGCTGGCCTTCGACCGTCGCCTCGGGGCCGGGCTCCTTCCACTCGAACTCATGGGAGGCGGGGTACTTGTAGTCCCGCTCGCCTCGGTCGTCCTCGTAGGCGAGCCTACCGTCGGGTTCGATGCGCCAACGGAAGGCCTTGATGTCGTTGTGGCTGCTGCCGATCTGGAAGACGGCGAGGAGTTGGGTCTCGCTCTTGGCGAGCTGCAGGAGACGGGCCTCGCGGGTGTACTTGTAGAGGTTCTCGAAGTGTTTGACGAAAGCCTCGTCCTGCAAGAAGGCGTGGGCCGCACCGAGCCCCATGTCGCTGCAGTCGAACGTGCCGTCCTCTTGGGGCTCGAACTTGTGGAGCGCGAAGACGTCGCTGGTCTTCGTCTCACTCTTGAGCCCGATGAAGACGTTGTAGCCGAGGAGCATGAGCCCCCCGACCTGCACGATGTCGCGGGGGACGCAGTTGTTCTCGGTGCGGATCCGCTCGGTGGCGATGACCGTGAGCTCGGTGCCCCCGAAGGTCTCCTTGCGCTTCTCGTTGAGGGCCTCGGCCTTCTCGTTGAGGCGCTTGCCCTGCTCGACGAGGCGGGCCCGAATGACCTCGTAGTTACCCGCCTCGAGCTCGTTGCCCGCGTCGCCCGCGGTCTGCTCCGCGGGCGTTGTCTCCGTCTCTGCCATCGCTCAGGAGCTCAATCGAGCTTGTCGATGCCGAGGTCCTTGGCGGTGTCGATGAGCTGCTGGATCTTGCCGCGGCTCGACTCGTCCTGCGTTTTGGTGAGCAGCTTGCCGAGCACGGCGGAGATGGTCAGGTCGCGCACCGACGAGGTGTCCATGCCCCCGAGCATGCCGGTGAGGTCCTCGATGAGGTTGGCGTCACCGGAGAGGTGATCCTTGAGGACCTGCTGCAGCGCGTTGGAGTTGTTGATGGTGCCGTCGATCGACTGGCCCACGCTCACCGCCTTGACGAAGCGGTCGAAGAACTCGCCGTCGCCGCCCACGATGTTGATCTTGGCGTCCTCGAAGGCCTTGCTGAGGATGTTGGCCTGCTGCTCGGCGATCTTGATGCGAGCCTCCATCTCCTCGAGGGCGATCTCCTTGCTCATGTCGAGGCGGAGGCGGAACTCCTCGTGCACGCGGCTGGCCTCGTCGAGCTCGCGCATGGCAGCGGCCTTCTCCTTGAGCCCGATGGCCTCGGCCTGCATGCGCTTCTGAATGGCGACGGCTTCGGCCTCTTTGCCCGCGGCCTCGGCGAGCAGCTGCTCCTTGGTGCCGATGGCGGTGGCCACACCCTTCTTCTCGATGGCGGCGGCTTCGGCTTCTTGAACCTGCATCTCGGCCAGGCCCTTCTGCCGAATGCCCTCGGCCATCGCGAGCTCCTTCTCCTTGATGATCTGAGCTTCGGTCAGACCCTCGCGCTCGGTGACGGCGACCTGGGCTTCGCGGACACGAACCTGGGCCAGGCCCTGTTTCTCGACGGCAGCGGCGTCGGCTTCCTTCACCTTGACCTCGGCCAGACCGGGGGCGGCGGCCTCCGCCTGCACACCTTCGGCGAGGCGCATCTTGGCGCGGGCGTCGCGGTCGGCGGCCTCGAGCTCGGCGTCGGCGAGTACGAGACGCTGGCGGGCACGGTACTTCGCGACCTCTTCTTCGGCCTCGGCCTTCTTGATCTCCTTGACCAAGACCTCCTGGGCTTCTGCCTCGGCCGTGATGACCGTGACGTCCTTCTGCCGCTTGGCTTCCGCGTTGGCGCGGAGGTCCTTGATGGACTCTTCCTCTTCGGCCACCGTCTTCTCGACGGAGATGCGCTCGCGCACGACGTCGGCGATCTTCTTCTTCCGGACCTCGACCTCCTCTTCGCGCTCGATGTCGCGGACCTGGACTTCCTTCTGGCGTCCGATGTCCTCCACCTCGCGGGCCTTGGCCACGCGGACCTCTTCGACCGCGAGCTCGCGGAGGCGGGCCTGCTCGGCGACCATCACCGCACGCTGGCGGTTCTGCTCGGCGATCTCGGCCTCTTCTTGGGCCTTCTCGTGGGTCTTCTTGGTCTTGAGCTGCTCTTCGATCTTGACGCGCTGGGCCTCGTTCTGCTCGCGGCTCTGTGCGATCGCGATCTCTTTCTGCTTCTTGGCCTCGGCGTCGGCGCGCTCTTGTTCGTAGCGGAAGATGGCCTCGTCGCTGGCGAGGTTCTGCTTCCCGATCGCCATGCGCTCTTCTTGTTTGAGCTCGTTGGTCGAGATGTTCCGCTTGGTGGTGATGTCGGTGATCTTGCGGATACCATCGGCGTCGAGGATGTTCTGCGGGTCGAGCATCTCGAGCGGGGTCTGCTCGAGGAAGTCGATCGCCGCGTCCTCGAGCGCGTAGCCGTTGAGGTCCTCGCCGATGCCGTTGATGATCTCATCGCGGAACTGCTCACGCTGGGTGTACAAGTCCTCGAACATGAGGCGCTTACCCACGCCCTTGAGGGCCTCGGAGAACTTCGCGGTGAAGAGCTCTTCCAGCGTGTCCTGATCGGAGGCGCGGGCGCAGCCGATCGACTGCGCTACCCGGAGCACGTCTTCTTTCGTCTGGTTCACCCGGACGAAGAAGGTGACCTTGATGTCGGCGCGGATGTTGTCCTTGCAGATCAGGCCGTTGCTCCCCGTGCGGTCGATCTCGATCCGCTTCACCGAGATGTCCATGATCTCCTTCCGGTGGATGAC
>JAUHZF010000523.1 GCA_030426145.1 Polyangia bacterium | reverse complement strand
CACCCTTCAGACGAAATACGACCCCACCCACACAAAAGCCGCTTGACGGTTGGTGGGGAGTCCCTCCCCAAACGGCGTCGCTTCGCGACGATTTGTAGCGAATAGACGGTCACCTATTTAGCCGAGACCGAGACCGAGACCGAGACGAGACCGAGACCGAGACCGAGACCGAGACCGAGACCGAGACCGAGCTAGAGCATCCGAAGGGCTTTCTCGACCACACGAACGACGGCGGCCGTGAGGTCGTAGTCGCCGAGGTCGGCGATGGGGACGAGGGCGACCTCGGCTGCGTCGTCGCCGGGGCACAGCGCACCGCCGACGCGGCAACAGAGGTGGTCGAGCACCACGTAGTGCCGCTCACCGATGAGCTCGACGACCTCGATGAGCGGGCCCACCTCGACCGCGAGGCCCGTCTCTTCGCGGAGTTCGCGGATGAGCGCCGCCTCGAGTCGCTCGCCCGCCTCTACGCGTCCCCCCGGCAGCGACCATCGCCCCTGCATCGGCGGCTGCCCACGGCGGATCAACACCACCGCCGGCGCGGGTTCAGTCACGAGGATGACCCCGCCCACCGCGAGGCGTGGCCCGCCCGTGCTCATGCGCGCTTGGCGCCTCGAGACAGATGCTTGATGGCATCGGTGAGTCCCTGCAACGTCAGCGGGAACATCTCGTAGACGCGCCGGAGCTCCTGCACGGTGCCGTACCAGTAGCGGGGCGGATCGGGGTTGAGCCACACGGCGCGACGGAAGTGGTCCTCCAGCATCGCGAACCAACGGTATGCGGTGATCACTTCCGCCTTCTCGTGATGCGCGGCGTGGTACCAGGGCCCATCGCTGTGGAGCTCGCCCGGGTGCATGGCGGCATCGCCCACCACGACCAGCTGATAACGATCGCCGTCGTGCTCCCGCATGAGCTCCGAGAGGTTGACCGGATCACGGAAGCGCTCCGTCTCGAAGACCTTCCCGTAGACGGCGTTGTGGAAGTAGTAGGTCTTGAGCTCGCGGAAGTTGGTGGCGCGCTTTGCCGCACTGAAGAGCTCGCTCACCACCTTCACGTGGGGGTCCATCGAGCCGCCGACGTCCATCATGAGGATGACCCGCACGTTGGGCCGCCGTGGGGGCCGCGTGACGACCTCGAGCTCGCCCGCGTTGCGTGCGGTGGCATCGATGGTCGCTTCGATGTCGAGCTCCTCCTCGAGTCCCTCGCGCACGTAGCTGCGCAGCTTGCGCAGCGCGACCTCCATCTGGCGCACGTCGAGCACGAGGTCGTTGCGATAGGGGCGGTACTTTCGGGCATCGGCGACCCCGATGGCGCTCCGCCCCCCGCCCCCGCCGACACGAATCCCGGCCGGATTCTGGCCACCGGTCCCGAAGGGGCTGGTGCCTCCGCTGCCGACCCACCGGTTTCCTCCCTGGTGGCGGTCCTTCTGCTCGGCGAGGCGCTGGGCGAAGAGCTCGCGAAGCGTCTCGAGGTCGAGGGCTTCGAGCATGGCCTTCTCCTCGTCGGACAACAGGAGGAGCTGGGCGGGATCCTTCAACCACTCGAGCATCTGCTCTGTGACCACGAAGGCCGTCTTTTCGATGCCCCGGAAGTAGGCCCCAAAAGCCTCGTCGAACGCGTCGAGCTCGGTCTCGCTGTGTACGAGGACCGCCCGGGCGACGTAGTAGAAGCCGTCGAGGGAGCTCTGATGCACGCCCGCCGTGAGCGCCTCGGCGAGGGCGTTGAGCTCCATCGGCCCCACCTTCAGCTTGCGCTTGCGGAGCTCGAAGACGAACGGAACGAGCATGTCACTCACGCCGCCACGGTAGCACCGGCGGGACCGAAAGCACCCCTCGGGGAGCATCCCGCTCCGCGCCCCTTGTGGCCGGGCCACGGCGCCGCGACCATGTTGCTCCAACATGGCGATCACATCTCTGTCTTGTCCTCCGCCGGTGCGGCGGCTCTTTCACGCGACCGAGACCGACTACGAGCTGCTCGAACAGGCCGTGGCCGCCCATGAGGCCGGCGACGCACGAGCAGCCCTGGGTCTGAGTCTTCGCCACCTCTTCACCGACCTCGAGCTCGGCGACCCCTTCGAGGGCCCGGTCAGCTTTGCGCAGGGCTCGTCGCGGGTCAGCCTGCGCGTGCACGACGACGACGTCGAGGTGAAGGTCCCTCTGGTTCAGCTCACCGACGAGAGCCTCACCACTGCCGCCCTCCGCTTCTTGCTCTCCCGGGTGGCGGGCTCGGGGCAGCTCTACCAGCCGCAGCTCGAGGGGAACGCCGTCTATCTCGTCTACCGCGACCGTCTGCAGCGCATGCACCCCTACAAGGTCAAGGAGGTGCTGCGGCAGATGCCCTTCGATGCGGATCGCTACGACGACTGGATGGTGGCGGAGTTCAAATGCGCCCCGCTCGACCGCGAGCCGCTCGAACCCCTTTCCGACGAGGAGCGCAGCGCCGCCCACGCCATCTGGAACACGCATTGGCAGGAGGTCGAGGAACTGTTCAAGGAGGCCCAGCGGCGCCGTAGCATCTGGTTCCTCAACGAGCTGACGGCCTTCGCGATCTACCGCCTCCGCCACTGCCTCCCCATCACTGGCTACGTCTGGTGCCGCATCGACGACGCCGGGGACACCTTCAACGACACGCAAATCGATCCGAGTCAGCGCGAGGCTTCACTCATCAAGTGCGTGCGAGAGATGCGGAGCCTCAGCGACGAAGACCTTGACGAGAGCCTCGGTCACGGCCGTTACGCCCTCAGCCCCTACGCCGAAGGCACCCTCGACGTGCTCGAGAAACACATCGGGGACGGCCAGTACCTCGATACGGTGACCCGGCTCCACAACGGGGGGCGCTACATCGAAGCGGCCCTCGCGTTGGTGGGCACCTATCAGTACCTGTTGGGGCGCTTCACGTGGCCACCCGAGCTCGAACGGCGACTGCTCGAGGGCCTGGCCCTCGTCGACGGCAAACCATGGCGCGAGACGTCGTCGACCCTGCTGCACCATCGACACGCCGTGCTCGATCAGAACGACGAAGAAGAAGCGGAAGAGGACGGAGAGGGAGAGGACCAATGAGCGACATCGACATCGAGTCGTGGGGCGTCTTTCAGATCTTCACCGGAGGCGGGACCGGCTCCAGCTTCCTCATCGACGATCGGCATCTCCTCACCAACTGTCACGTGGTCGCGCCCTACCCCAAGGTCGCGGTGGAGATGCGCGACAAGCGTCGCGCGGTCGGGGACGTGCGCCGCATCAACCCGCAGCGCGACCTCGCCATCGTCGAGCTCGCCGAGCCGCTCGAGGACTTCGAGATCTTCACGCTCTCGGAGGAAGGCCAGCTTCGCGCCAAGCAGCCAGTGAGCATCCTCGGCTTTCCCGTGGGCCTGCCCTTGTCGCTCACCGAAGGCGTCGTGTCCCACCCTCGACAGCTACTCGGCGACCAGCACTACTTGCAGACCGACGCCGCCATCAACCCGGGCAACTCCGGAGGACCCATCCTCGATGACGGCCACCAGGTGGTCGGCGTGACGACCTGCAAACATCGTGGCGCCGAGCTCGTCGGCTTCGGCATCCCTTCCCCAGATGCACACCGCTTCGTGGAAGCGTTCCGCGCGCAGGAGGCGGTCTTCGGGGTGGAGTGTCCGGCCTGCGAGGTTCTCGTCGAGGAGGCGAAGCGCTACTGCGACAGCTGCGGCTCCAACCTCGAGGAGCTCGGCGTGCTCTCCCATTTCGAAGCACCCGACCTCCACCCGGTGGTGGCCTTCGTCGAGGGCGCCCTCGCGCGCGCAGACATCGACCCGGTACTCGCGCGACACGGTCAGCAGAACTGGTCGTTCCACAGCGGCAGCGCACCCATCAAGATCTGGTGCTGCTGCTCCGAGCACGTGTGCCTGTCCTCGCCCCTCGCGCGACCGGGCAAGCGCGCCCTCGGCGACCTCTTTCGCTACCTGCTCTCGCCTGAGCACGAGCCCTACGCCTTCGACCTGCATCGCAACATCATCAGCCTCAACCTCACCATCCACATGGCCGACGTGTTCGCGCCGGAAGGCCACGACGAGCTCGGCGACCAAATCGCAGAGCTCATCCGGCGAGCCGACGCCCTCGACAACAAGCTGATCGACGAGATGGGTTGCGAGCCCGCCCCCGAAACCCAGCTCACCTTCCTCAAGGAAGGGGCGACAGCCTGAGCATCACTCGGGCTGCAGCTCTTCTTCGAAGATCACCGGCGTCTCGGCGTCGACGTCGACCTCGAACTCCGACTCGGGCAGGGGCGCGGTGCGATAGGGCTGGAAGCCATCGTCGTGGCGCGGCCGCACCGTGGCCATGAGCGTGACGGCGTCGCCCTTGCGGAGGTAGCGCTCACTGTAGAGCTTGGGCCCCTCGTGCTGGGCCCAGGCATCTTCGAAGCCCTCGGGGACGGCATCGAGGCCGATGGGATGGCTGTCGAGCGGCGTCACATAGCGAATGTCGAGGTCGCCCTGCGGCACCAGGACGCGTCCGTCTTCGGTCCCGATGACGAGATGCCCATGGGCCTGCACCACGGCCAGGATCTCGTAGACGGGCTCTGCCACGTCCCAAGCGCCTTCGGGGCCGGCGAGGTGGTCGTAGCGACGCACACGCGCCTCCATCCCCGGAGCGAGCAGGGCCGAGGTGACGACCGCCGCACGCACGGGCGTGACGAGACTGGGCACGTGATCCTCGGTGAGGATCTGCCCCTCGACCTTGACCGCCCTGGCCCGGCGCAGCCCCTTCAGGGAACGCGATCGGCTCGACATGAGCCGGAGGGCCATGCGCTCGAGCCAGCTCACCTTGGTGCCTCAGTCGGTGGCGCCGGTGCCGCAGACGTTGTTGCCCGGGGTGGTGACGACCAATTCGTGGTCGCCGACCGGGATGTTGGCCGGCATCACGACCTCGCCCGAGTAGCGGCCCTTCTCATCGGTGCTCAAGGAGCCGAGGCGGGTCTCTTCGTCTGCACCCTCGAGCGTGAGCAGTACGTCGATGCGGATGTGCGCGCAGGGCTGTCCCTGGCTCTCCGCGGTGCCGCGGATCTTCACCGGCAGACCGCGGAAGATGTCGGCGTCGATCTCTTCGATGGCGAGCTTGGTGTCGGGTCGGTCGCTGGGAAGCGGCGGCGCGTTCGGGTCGGGGGGCGCCAGCGGATCGACGGCGCCGGGAGCGTTGGGGTCGCCCACTCCGCCATTGCCTGCGCCGTTGGCGTCGGGCCCTGCCTCTTCGATGGCCTCCTCTCGATTGCGGTGCGCGAGGTCGGCGCCGGAGTCACGACCCGACGGCCACTGGAACTGGTCGGGCGGCGGCACGTGCGGAGGACGGTCGAGGTGGGGGTTGTCGTCGAGGTCGAGCGCGGC
>JAUHZF010000115.1 GCA_030426145.1 Polyangia bacterium | reverse complement strand
AGCGAGCGACGGACCGGGGGACGGTGATGATGGTTGCCGTGTCGGGGTGGGCAGGAAACACAGCCTTGACGTTGAACTGGCCGGTGAGCCCGCCTCCTGCAGACTCGTCGGGTTCGCTGAATGCGTTGGGCTTCAACTCACGAAGCAGGTTGCTGACGAAGGCCACCCAGCCCGCCGTGGACGTGACGAGGTGCTGTGCCGCTTCCGCATACTGGTGGTTGACGAGGTCCGGGCAAACGAGGGGGCTGGCCGTTCCGTGCGTATCGACGCGTTCGATGGTCCAGGTGCCCGCGGTCTCGCGCTCCCAGTCCATGAAGCTCTCCCGGATGAGGAGAGTGGTCGCGCCCCGGTCGCCGTCCGCGATGCACAGCCAGTTATCCCCCTCAGGCGTGGCGCTGATGACGATCTCGAAGTCACCATTTTCATCGACGACCAGCTCGTCCGAGGACAACTGATCCACCGTCTCGAGCTTGAAGACCCCCGAGCCGAGCTGGATCTGGAGGTCCGCGCTCGTGCCTCGCCTCCCGCGCACGATGTACTTGCCCGGCGCGCAGACGGACGCCAGGTGGTAGCGATTGTCCGGGTTGAACAAGCCGAACTGGTTGTGCTGATTGCTCAGCCGAAACTCGGGGAACAAGGGGTCGTGCAGAACGAAGCCTTGGTCGAGAGCCGCCGACAGCTGATGCTTCAATTGTCGCTCGGCCGCCGCTCGCTCCTGGTCGCGGTTGTCGCTGTCGATGTACCAGGGGGCAGCGAGCATGATGCTCTGCGCGCGCTCGATCGCACAGGCAAGTCGGCTCGGCCCGTCGAGCGAGGCGAAAGCCACCTTCGAGTCGGTCGTTATCGGTGGTTGTGTGGGGGGGGGAAGACGCAAGGGGGAGACCTCCTTCAGGGCGAGTGTTGTGTCGGTTGAACTTGGGTTCGGTGCTCCCGGCATGCGACTTATTGGGTCTTAATCTGCGAACGGTCGCCCGCCGGACGTTGACGTTCCCCGCGTGCGAGGGGAGCTGGAGCAACGTCTCGGATACCATCGGCGGCATGATCGCTACGCTGGTCGCGACGTCGCGCTTCGGGTGATCGGTTCCCGTGGCTATGGTGGTCGGCGGAAGTGCGCCCCCGCGCACAGACACACCTCATCCACCTGATTCTGCGTAGCCTCGTGCGGGCACGGCGAGTGCAACCCCGCCGTCTGATGAAACGAATCAACACGAACGGGCGGTTCGCAGCGCTGATGGTAACCTCGGCGTTGTTCGGCTGCAGCGGAACGTCCACGAGAGACCACCATCAGGAGAAGGCGAGCAGCGAGCCTGCCCCAGCGACGGCGCCCGCACGGACCGCGACCGCGACGCCCCCATCGGCTGCATCGGGCGAGGTCGAGGCCGAAGTGGAGAGCCCGGAGAGCCAAGACGGGCTGGTGGTGAAGGTGGACGGAGCCCGCGTCCCGGTGAAGCGCGCGTTTGCCTACTCGGACGGGCCGAAGACCATGGTGTTGATGACGAACAATGCTGCCATGGAGTGCGGCACCTACTTCGAGCCGGGGCGAGGCTACGGCCCGGACGAGAAACACGTGTGGCTGTGGCTCGATTCGAGCGGCGGGGCGTGGAAAGTCTGGGGCGTCATGGTCGAGAACCGCTCGACGAATGGTGACGGTCTCGGCACGGTGCGCTCAACCCAAGGGACGCCGAACGACGAAGTGCACGCCGACCTCGAGGTCGATGCAAGGATCCCCCCCCCGCCGCAGTCCAAAGAGCCGAGCATCGCGCTGGAGATCGACGGGAAGCTGATAGCCGTGGGTTGTGGCAAGAACCCCGCAGCGTTGTAGCTCGCGCCGCACGGGGTCTCCTTTCCGGTTGTGTTGCAACACCCAGATGAGCGCGATCCCGTGCGCTTCCGAAGCTCCTATCGGCTACAACCGCGGGCGGTGGGCCCCCGTTTACCCCGCCGCTCCGAGGTGCGGCCGACCCATTAGACCGTTAGGAGACTCGAAAAACTAGCGTGGCTGCATGGCGTGATTCGTGCCCCAAACATGACGGAGCGAGGGCTTCACGGTAGCCATGGACCGTGCACATCGATCGCGGCCTGTTCCTTTCCCTGAGCGCGGCCATCGCCGCCTCGAGCTGCAAGACCTCCAGCCCACCGCCCTACCGACCCCGGCCGGGTGTGCACGTAGACCATCGCGGCGCACCGCCACATCACCCACCCGGCACGCTGGCCCCCTCGCCTCATCCTCAGGCCGTCATCGCCCAGTCGCCCTTCGCGGGGCCTCCCGCGCCAGGCATGGAGGGTATGCCGCCGCCGCATCACGAGGGCATGCCGGCGCCGCATCACGAGGGCATGCCGGCGCCGCACCACGAAGGTGGCCCCGCGCCTGCGGGCGCCGACGTTGCGTGGCGGGACGAATGCCGCCGTATGACCCCTCCTGGCCCGGCGTGTGAGAGCCTTCATGGCGGACTCGGGATGTGCGTGGGCGCGATTGAGAACACCCGTCCCAATCATCGCGACGCCCTCAAGAGCTGCATCCGTCGTCTCGGGGCGCAGGCCCTTTGTGATGAGAGGATCGCCAACCAGTGCTTGAAGCCCTACTTCCACAGCCTGGGGGGTCGGTCGACCGTGAGCCATGCTTGCCAGCAGGCGGGGGCCCAGTGCGGGGGCAACTACTCGCCCCAGGTATGCGAAGGACTGCACGCCGCCGCCAACCGTGAGTTCGATGTTTTTCCCTGCGACGAGGGATGCGGCGTGTGGTGCTTCTACAGCCACGACGCGTCGCCGCCACCCGCACGACGGCGGTCCATCAACCCCTTCGGTGGCTTCTAGAACTCTGCGTCGATGCTGGTGACGGCGTAGAGCTTCATCGTCTTCGCGTCCTGGAGCAGGCCCAAGAAGCGGGCGTGGCTTCGCCGCACGCCTTCGGGGATCTCGACCGTCACGTCGCCCGTTCCCGCGGGCACCGTCTTCAGCCATCGCGCGGTGGCATGGTGGTGCAGCGTTTCGCCTGCGTTTTCACCGCGGGGAATGGGACCCGACGTGAGTCCATCCTCCACCAACACGAGATGCAGCTCCCCGCCGCTTCCGCCCCCTGAGGTCTCGTAGTGGAGGGTGTCGTCCTGCCCGCGCAAGGTGACGGAAGCCTTGGCGCCAGCGTCGAGTGCCTGGTCGATGCTTCGCTGGAGGAAGGATGACGAGACCGGTCGTTGGGTCTCGGTATTGACCATCACGTGTGGCGTGAAGACGCCGCTCTGTCCCGTGGCTCGGGCGTAGGCCCGCTGCCGTCGCGAGTAGTCGCGGTGCGAGAAGGGATCGCGGTAGCCGAGGTCGTTCCAGTAGTCGACATGCCACTCGATGGTGAACACGCGTCGGCCGGCTTCCTCGTTCTTCTTGGCAACGCCCGACACGACCGTGTCGGCAGGGGGACAGCTGCTTCACCCCTCGGACGTGAAGAGCTCGACGAGGGCGAAGGGCCCCGACGCACGCGCCTGCGCTGGCGACACCGTGGTCGCTGGCTCCGGAGAGGCCGTGGGCTCTGGGGGCGAGGTGGTGGATGCACGTTGGCACCCCATGGCGAACATGAGGCCCAGGCCGAGAAACCCTCGTCGTCGTGACATCATCGTTTGGACCTACGTCACGACAAGCCAGCCGGTTACGCCCTCGCTTCACCCTCGACGGTGGAGGGGGGCTTGGATAGGTTCTCCGACATGAAGACGACGATGGTGGTGATGGCTTTCATCGCCGTGGCTGGCCTCATCGGGTGCGGCGACGACGAAGACGCGACCGGTAGCACGGGAAGCGGCGGCAACGGGGGGGCGGGGGGCTCGGCCACCGGCCGCGTGGCCGACGTTCTGGCCCTCACCGGCGATGCCACGGCCGGCGCCACCGTGTTCAACAGCAGCTGTGGTCAGGCGAACTGCCACGGGGCCGATGGCACCGCGAGCACGACCAACGCCCGCGACCTGACCACCTTCGCCTCCACCATCTCCGACGCCCGGCTCATCCAGGTCATCATCGACGGCTCGGTCGGGCAGAACGTCATGCCCCCTCTCGGGGGGCAGTTCTCCGACCAGGAGATCGCGGACGTCGTCGCCTATGTCCGCGCGACGTTCCCCTAGGAAGCAAGGCGATGCCTGGGGATCCACGGCCCAGGGCCTCCGCATGAGGTGGCACGCGATTCTGGGGCTGGCCCTCGGCCTCCTCATCGGCTGCGCGGAGCCTGGGCCGCCCCCTCCCAAACCCCCGGCACCGCCTCCCCCGGTCGCGCCGGCCCCTCCGCCCGTTTCCGCGGAGCCACCGCCACCGCCTGCCCCGTCGATCCCGCCGTGCGAGGTGCCTAGGCCCGGCACGCCGGAGGGCCCCCTGACCGAGGAGCGGCTGGAGAAGGCGCGCGCGGCGGAGCCGCACCCAGAGCGGCTCGCCTTCGCCCGGACCCTCGGCGTGAGCTGCGACCCCGAGGCGCCCAACTTCGATGTCGCCTTCGCACAAGCGATCGCTCGGTTCCAGCGTAGGTACGGTCGCTTCGAGGACGAGGTGACGGGGATCGTGAACTGGCGTACCAACCGCGGCCTCAAGATGGTCCACCCCGAGCTGCGGGGCCCCGACCACCGGTGTCAGGATCAGGTGAAGCCGACGGACAGTCCCCTCCCGTCGTGTCTGCTCTACTGGCCGAAGGCGACCGACGAGCAGCGGGCCTTCATGCGCCGGGTCTACGAGATCGCCCAGGCGCGGGCGGCGAAGCGGCGCCCGTTCGTGCTCGCGGCCGACGAGGTCGACGTGATCGAGACGGGGCCGTGTCCCGGCAAGCCAGCCGACGTGAAGCCGGACTGCCATCGGGCCCACTGGGCTCAACGCGACGCGGCAGCCGCGGCCAAGCGGCTCCTCGACGCGGCGCGCGCGGACTTCAACGCCGACCGCAAGAAGCACGGGCAGCGCAACCTCATGGTGTACACCGGCTACCGTTCGGCCGTCTTTCAGGTCGAGATCTGGGAGTACCACTTCCCCCAGCGGTACGCGGCCACCCGTCGCGCGCGCCGCCGTGCGCGCGGCGGTGAGCACGGCGAAGCGGCGGCGCTGCTGCTCGCACAGTATTACGCAGGCCGCACGGCGCCGCCGGGCCACAGCCTGCACAACCGTGGCCTCGCCATCGACTTCGGCTGCGTTACGGACGACGGAGGCTGGATCGGGTCGACCGGGAGCTTCCGCGCTGCATGGAAGAGGTCGGGCTGCTTCCGCTGGCTCGAGCGCAACGCAGGTCGCTTCGGCTTTCGCCTCAACGGCTCGATCGACGAGCCCTGGCACTGGGAGTACCACGGGCCCAAGGATTGACGATCACGACTCCGGCGTGCCGTAGCGGTCGTCGCGATCGATGTCCGGCACGACCTCTTCGCGCGAGGGCTGGGGCTCGAGCTTCTTCACCTGTGGACGGCGCCGCTTACGGGTACGGGGCGGAACGAGCTGCCTCATCTCCTCGAGCTTGCCGAAGCAGAGAAGTCGATCCCCCGCGACCAGCTCGCGTTGGGGCTTGGGATTGGGGATGACCTTGCCGTCGCGATGCAGGCTCAACACGTTGATGTCGCGTTCGCGCAGCCCCGAGCTCTCTACCGTGACGCCCTTGAACTCCCCGCCGTCGGGAATGTGGATCTCCGTGACCCCGTAGCCCCGGCTCACGGTGAGCCGCTGCCGTAGATCGATCTCGGGGAAGTCCACTTGCGCGGCCATGTAGTCGATGACCGCGCCCGCGATATCGAGCCCGGTACAGGTCTCGATGCCTTCGAGTCCGGGAGAAGAATTGACCTCCATGATCTGGGGTCCTTCTTTGGCCTCGAGCATGTCGACGCCGGCGACCCTGAGACCCATGATCTGCGCCGCGCGTACGGCTGTTTCTCGGTAGCGCTCGTCGAGGTCGACGACCTCGGTGCGGCCCCCGCGGTGCACGTTGCTACGAAACTCCTGCCCTTGTGCCACACGTCGCATCGCGGCGACGACCCGGTCGCCGACCACGAAGGCACGCACGTCACGCCCCTTGCTCTCGGCCACGAACTTCTGGAGCAGCACGTTCTGCTTGGTGCTCTGCAGCGTCTCGATGATCGCTTCTGCGATCTTTTCCGACTCGGCGAGGATGACGCCCACGCCCTGGGTTCCCTCGAGCAGCTTGATGATGACGGGGGCCCCGCCCACGCGCGAGATGGCGGGCAGCACGTCCTTGCGATCGCGTACGAAGGTGGTCGCCGGGATGCCGATGTTGTGGCGGCTCAGGATTTGAAGACTACGCAGCTTGTCCCGCGAGTTGGCGATGCCATTGGACGAGTTTGCAGAGAAGACATCCATCTGCTCGAACTGCCGCACCACGGCCGTGCCGAAGTAAGTGATCGATGCGCCGATTCGCGGCAGGACCGCGTCGTAGTGACTCAGCTGCTTGGAGCGGAAGAAGAGGTCTGGGCGCCCCTCGTCGAGATCGATGCTGAACTTTAGGGTGTTGAGGACCTTGACGGCATGCCCCCGACGCTCGGCGGCTTCGCGGAGCCGTCGCGTGCTGTAGGCTTTGGGGCTGCAAGAGAGAATGGCCAGCTTCATCGTGTGGTAAGCCTAACAAGACGCCGTGGCGAAAGAGACTGGCAAGCGGACGACGCCCGAAATGGTGGTGGGTTGGCGGGAGTGGGCCGACCTTCCCGAACTCGACGTGGCATGGCTCAAGACCAAGGTCGACACGGGGGCGCGCACGTCGTCGCTACACGCCGAGGAGCTCGAATATTTCGAGCAGGACGGGCAGACGATGGTGCGGTTCGTGGTGTTTCCCCGCCAGCGTAGCCGTGACAAGAGCCGAGCCGTCGAGGCGCCTCTGCTCGAGCTCCGCAAGGTCCGTAGCTCGAACGGGCAGCAACAAGAGCGCCCCGTCATCGAGACCACCCTCGAGCTCGGGGGCCAGCGTTGGACCATCGAGCTCACCCTCGCGAATCGCGACCTGATGGGCTTTCGCATGCTCATCGGTCGCCAAGGGTTGAGGGGCCACGCCATCGTCGACCCGGGTCGATCCTTCGTGACCCGTCGTCGCCCCAAGCGAAAGAAGTCGGCCGCCCCGGCCTAGGAACGACGAACGGTTTGTCGTTCTAGCCCAGTAGCCTGAGGACGAGGCCGGCGTTGGTATTGGCCTGTGCCATCACGCTCACGGTCGCCTGACTCCGGATGTCGGCGAGGGCATAGGCGGCCGATTCGGAGGCTACGTCGGCGTCGAGAATCGCGCTCAGCGCGACCTCGTGATGGGTTCTCGTGCTCACGAGCGCGCCCGCCGCTCCATCGAGAACATTGACGGAAGCCCCGAGCGCCGCGCGCTTCTGGGCGACTTGTTCCAATGCGGCGTCGATGGCGCTGAGGGCAGTGCTGGCGTTGGCGCCGGTGCCGTCGCTGACCAGGGTCGCGTCGATGGAAAGGCTCGACGTGGAGACCCCGCCAAAGGTGACGTCGATCTGGTCTTGGCTCGTGGTGCCGATCCCCACTTGGAACGAGACCGTCGTCGCGCCTCCGGCGAGGAGCTCGGTTCCATTGAAGTCGGTCGCGTCGCTCAACCGGTCGACCTCCGAGAGCAGGGCTTGGTACTCCGTGTCGAGCAGGTCGCGGTCGGTCGACGTGAGGTCGCCATTGGCGGCCTGGGTGGCCAGCTCACGCATACGGATGAGCGTGTCGGAGATGCTCGCGGCGCCGCTCTCTGCGGTGCGGGCCATCGACAGCCCGGTGATGGTGTTGGTCTCGGCTCGACGGTAGCTCTCGATGCGTGCGCTCAAGCGCTCGCTGATCGCAGAGCCCGCAGCATCATCGGCGGCGCTGTTGATGCGTCGTCCACTGGCGAGGCGAAGTCCGGCCCGCGCGCGATCGGCGTTGTGCCGGCGAAGGTAGCTCTGGGCGAAGAGGGACGTCAGGTAGCTCGAGGTGTTCACGGTGACCTCCGGGTGGGGTGGTTCGTCCCGGCCGTTCACTCGTCCTGAGCCCTTCGCCGAGGCATCGCCGCTTCCCTGCGGCCGCCATGGTGCGTCTTCGTCGATGGACGGACGGTTCTCCAGGAACTTGAGCCAACCCGCCCCGTTTTCTCCGCACGTGCCACAATGGCCCCGTGAAGGAGGAGACGACATCACGGCTGCGGTGGGTGCTTCGGGCTCTGCTCTCCCTCGTATTCCTCGGCGCCGGCGTCGCACACTTCACCCACGCGGAGATCTTCGTCGCCATCATGCCGCCCTACTTGCCGATGCACCTCGAGCTCGTCTGGCTCTCAGGCGTCTTCGAGTTGGCGGGAGGCATCGGCCTGTGGATCCCGCGACTGCGATCGCTCACCGGTTGGTGCCTCATCGCATTGCTCCTCGCCGTGTGGCCCGCCAATCTCCAGCACGCACTGCACCCACCGCCTGGGGCTGACCTCGGGGCCTTCGGGTGGGTTCGCCTCGCCTTTCAGCCCGTCTTCATGGCCTGGGCCTGGTGGGTGAGCCGACCTGACTGAAGGATGTCAGCGTCACACGTGCAGGTCCTTCACCGACACGGTGCTCCCACATGTGGTCGTGTGTGGCATCATGGGCGCGTTGTCTATTCGGGGCAGGACGCCAATCGTCACGGCCCGAGGCGAGGCCATCGGCTATCATGTGAGAGGCCATGGTCGATCGCCGAGAGCACGAGCGCGTACTGCATCAGCTCCGGCTGACCCTGAGCGATGCCGACGGCCATTTCGGGGGCTGGTCCATCGACCTCAGCGAGGGCGGCGTGTTGCTCATCTGCGACCGCGAGCTCGCCCTCGGCGCGCGTCTTCAGCTGCGAATCCATCTACGACAGGGCTCGCTGTCGCTGCCGATCCGCGTGCTCCGCGTGTCGTCTTGCGAACAGCAGCCGGCCTACGGTGTGCACTTCATCGAGCCCTCGCCCCATGCGCGCGCCGTCATCCGGGCTGCGCTGGCCGAGGCCGCCATGCGGCAGGCCCTCGGTCATGTGGCCGACGCGCCCCGTCCGCGTGCCGAAAGCCAAGTGCGCCTGCGCGTGGACGAGGCGCCGCCCATCTCGACCGACAGCCGTGACGCCGTCGTCGACGGCGAGAGCGAGACCCACGGCTGAGCGCACAGCGCAGGGCGACTTCGCTCCTCGCGCTGAACGACGAAACGGCGGCACACGCTCGAAACGTGGCCGCCGCCCATGTTTGCGGACGGCGGGGGAGGCCCGCCGTCCGGTTCCCGCTACGGGAAGCTCTGTCGACAGACGTCGAAGCCGGCTGGCGTCGCCATCTCGGGGGTGTCCGCGTCGATAGACAGGAGGAAGGCGACCAGGTCGTCGACCTCCGCGGCCGTGGGCACGAAGACCGGGTTGCCCGCTTGGAGGTGGCTCACCCACTTCGGATCGCTCAGCAGCTCCTCCAACGTGGCCGCTTGGCCGTGGTGGAAGTACGGAGCGCCGACGGCGAGGCCGTAGAGCGCAGGGATGTTGAAGCCCTTCTCACCCTGAGCCGTCGCGCCATTGGCCTTCAGCTCGAGCGCCGTGGTGGCCGCGGCGTCGCCAGGCACGCCGAAGGTTCCCGCGTTTCGAATCGCGCAGGCGACCTGGAACGGCGCGATGCCGGTGCCGGGCTCGGGGCCGATCTCCGTGGTGTGCTCGTTCCACGAGGCAGGGAATCCGGTGGGGAAGGCCGACTCGGGGAAGTTGGTCGAGGTGAGGCTGGTGTTGGTGGCCGACGATGGGGTGAAGAATCGTCGGCTCACCGTCCAACCCGCGCCGGAGTGGCAACTCACACAGCCGCCGGTCTCGAAGAGCTGAGCGCCATTGGCCACCGAGGCGGCATCGGCGAACTGGGCCGCACGCGGAGCACGCACCGTCTTGATCCAGTTCTCGATGTCGTCCCAGTCGGTGGTGCAGTTGTCGGCCTGCGTGTCTTGGATCTCCTTGACCGGGGTCCCCAGCAGGCCATCGGGCGGTCCTGGCAGCGCCGACGGCGTCTCCTGAGCGAGATCACCGCAGTTGGTCGAGGTGGTTACGGCGCCGAGACCACCACTCACACCGCGCGTGTTGCGCTCGAAGTCGTGGATCTCGTCGAAGATGGCGGTCCAGTTGAAGATGCGCTGCACCTGGTTGGCACCCTTCGAGAAGGATCCATCGAGCGAGGTCGACTGCCGCGGACCCGCTGCGAACGACCACGTGATGTTGTCGGTGAGGCCGTCGGGGTGACACGAGGCACAGTCGCTCCAGGCGTTGTCCGACCAGCGCGCGCGCCCGGTGAAGAAGAAGCGAAGCCCGCGGTTCTGGCTGATGGCTTCGGGGTTGGACGGCGGGTTGCTGGCTTCGACCGTGGTGGTCTGCGCCTGCATCGTGAGGTCGATGACGCCCAAGCGTCGGGTGACCCAGCAGTTGACGTAGGCACGCTGGTTGGCGTGACCGGTGACGATGCCGGTGGGCGCTGCGCAGCCGTCGGGGGCACCCGCTGGGGCCGGACCGACGTCGATCTGGTCGTTGAAGGACGACCCGATCTGAATGCCGAGGGCCTCGTTGTACTCGACGCGCTGCACCACGTTGGCGCCGCGGCTGAGCACGTAGGCGATGTTGTCCCCCACGAAGTCCACATCGACGATGTCGGCGAGGAAGAGCCGCGACTCGCCCTGCGGGATCTGGTCGCGCACGAGCTTGGCCAGGTTCTCGGTGCCGACGTTGCTCTTGTCTTCGGTGAAGGTCTCGAGGTCGGCGACGTAGACCACCGGCTGCACGTTCTGGTTGAACGTCGGCGGCCCCTCGGGCGAAGCCGAGACGCTGGTCACGTAGATCTTCGAGCCCGCCACGGCGACCGAGTAGAGCTGGTTCGGCGAGGTCATCTTGCTCGGGCTACCGAAGCCGCTGTCGACGGGGGCGAGGGTGATGGCCTGGACCGGGTTGAGGGTCTCCAAGCTGTAGGTACGGACGCGACCCTGGCGACCGGTGTCGCTGGCTTCGCCGTCCTGCGTCACCTCGCCGAAGAACTCGGGCACGATGAGCAGCTCGTCATCGTCGTCTCCATCGGCGTCGTTGGTGACCGCGATGGCGCGCGGGTTGTTGGGTGCGTCGATGGTGGCCTCGATGGTCATCGTGGCCGTGTCGACGACGCTGATCCGACCCTCGGCCCACTCGGCCACGAAGAGCCGGTTGCCGCTCGGGGACAGCGCGAGCCCCGTCGGCTCGCTGCCGACCGGCAGCGGGTCGCTCACGGTCGGGCTCCCCGTGTCGATGCCCGACACGACGACCACGGTGGCGTCGGCCCGGTTGGCCACGAAGGCGGTGCGGCTGTCGGGGTGAATGACGACGGCGCTTGGCTCGTCACCGGTGGTGACCTTGGCCGTGCGGGTGTTGTCCTCGGTGGCGAAGATCGAGATCGAGTCGTCGGCCGGGTTGGTCATGACGACCAGGCGGTCGTCGGTCGAGATGCCGATCGTGCCGGACTTGCTGGGGCGGGTGAGCTCGAAGGTGTTACCACCGCCCCCGACGCCTGCGCCTCCATCGCCGCCCGCGCCGGGTCCGGTGACCTGGCCGCCGGCCCCGGACCCAGAAGGGTCGACCGGGTCGTCGTCTCCGCAGCCGCCGAGCCCGCTCGCGGCTCCGGCCACGAGGGCAAAAGTGAGGGCCACGCTTCCGAGCGCGGCGCCTTTGACATCTGATGGGCGCACGGACTTCGACCGTGGCCGCCTGCTACGAGGTGCCATCCAAACCTCCAAAATGACTTGTCGGGAGAAGGAAAGAAGCGCCGAGCCACCGTTGCGCGGCGCGGCTCGCCCCCCCGTTCATCCTCTCCGGGTGAGCCAGTTGAGATTGCTCACGGTCGAGCGCCTAAGCGACTTAATGCGACTTAATTGGCAACCCGCGGACACGTGGCCCCGGTGCCGGGAGCCACGCCCCAAGTCCTGAGGAACCGTGCCGATCCCCTTTGGCGCGGAGCGTGCGGCGGTCGCCACGGACCGAGAGGCTGACTTCAGAGGTCCCGTCGCCTCGGTCCTGTTCGCGGCGCCGCTCTGACGTCATCCCGCTCGCACCTCGGTGTAGGGTGGACGCGATGGCCGCCTATAGTGGTTGGTTAGCCGCGGCTCTCGTGCCGCTGGCTGCCCTGATCCCCCTCCTCGTTCGCATGCGGCGCGGAAAGCGCGCGGCCCCGGGAGAGCCGCCGGTGCGGCTCCACGTCGTGATCGGACTCGTGGTCGCTGGCACGTCGTTCGTGCATACCCTGCTCGCCGTTCTCGCGCTCGGCTCGCCGCAGGCGATTGCGGCCGGAGAGGTCGCGCTCGGGATGGGCGCGCTCGCCTTCGTCGTGCTTCTCTCGCACACGGGGCTCGGCCTTCAGCTCCGGCAGAAGAAGCTGCGGCGCCGCTCAGACAAACGGCGCCAGCATGTCATCACGGCGATCCTCATCACCATCGCCATCGGTCTCCACGCCGGCTTGCTGCTCACCTCGGCGCCTTGATGCCGTGAACGAGGTCAGAGGTCGTGCGCTTGCGCTCTCCCGACCCTGGACATTCGAGACGTCTTCGCTAGGGTGTCACCCCTAATTCACTCCAACGTCACAAAGGAGCTAGCCATGGCGAAGCCAGTCAGTAAGAAAAAAGCCAAGAAAATCGCCACCAAGGTCGCGGAGAAGATCGCGAAGAAGGTGTCCAAAGGGAAAAAGCAGGAGAAGAAGGTCCGGGCCAAGGCCGTGAAGGCTGCGCGCAAGGGCGCCAGCAAGGGCAAGCCCAAGGCGGTCAAGAAGGCCGCACGCAAGGACGCCCGCAAGGCGGCCAAGAAGGTCCTCTGAGGAGACCTCGCTGCGACGACCTTCTAGGCCCGAGCTCCAACGAACTCAGTGGCCATGATCCATCATCGACGGATCGTGCGCCGAGCCGGTTCGGGCTTTGAAGGTCGCAGCGTCCACCACGTCCTGCCGGTAGGCGGCGTGGCAGCTCGTGCACGATTCTAGCGTGGCGGCGGTGGCGGCGAGGGTCGCCTTCACATCTTTCTTCTTTGCCGCCTCGATGATCGTGTCGGCTTTTTCATGAAACCCGAGCGCGAGCTCGGTGAAGCCTTCGGCGCCGGCCCCCATGTGCTGGCACATCATCTTCATCTGTGGGGACGAGCCGATCAGCTTGGCGCCCGCGGCAACCTCGTCCCACTTCTCCTCGGCGAGGCCCGCGTTGATGCGCTGGATGGCGACCAGGTGCTCCATCATGTTCTGCTTCTGGTGCCAGGCCATCATGGGCTGAAGCGGCACCGGCTTCCGTGGATCCATGCCGTTCAGCTCCGCCACCGGATCCGACACCACCGGAGCCGGAGACGAGGCTGGGGGAGCTGGGGTGTTCGAAGCGCTGGCCACCGGCTCGGGGGATGGCTTGGTCTCTGATGAGCAGGCGACGAGCGAGAAGCTGAGGAGAAGAAGCACGTGGCGCATGGTGGGCAGAACCTAGCGCAGCTCGGAGGGCAGGTCCTTCTCGCGGCGCCGCCGTACGTGGGGCGGCCCAGCGCGCGACCCTCCCGCCAAACTGTGAACCAGTTCACAGATGGTGAGAATTCATGGCCTTTCTTCGACTTCGTCGGAACCCTGCAGCATTGGCTGTGTCTCCCCTTCGTAGCCAAGGAGGCATCATGTTGAACATCATCCACGAAGCAGGTTGGGGCGCGTATCCGGTCATTCTTTTTGGCGTATCCGCCATCGTCATGGCGGTGCGGCATCTCGTGTCGCCCTCGACCAAGCACCAGATCACGACGAAGTGGCTCATGGGGCTCACGGTCCTCGCCGGGGTGCTCGGTACTGCGACGGGCGTGCAGGCCTCGGCCCAGTCCATCGCCAACGTCGGCGCCGACGAGCGCTGGGTCTTCCTCTTCGGACTCTACGAGTCGCTTCACAACCTCACCATGGCCTTGGTCCTGGTGACCCTGGCCATGCTCGGCCTGCTCGGCGCGCATCTGCGACAGTCGCCGGACCCCGTGGCGCCGCTCCCCGCGGAGTAGGGGCATGGAGCAACGGGTAGGTCGCGGTGCGATGTCTCGCTTCGCACCGCGACCTTCTCTTCTGCGACGTCCTCCGTCGCATTCAACTTTTCAGCCTACATTGAACTTCCATGTGTACCTTGATGTAGGCCTCGATCTACTGAGACGATGCTTGCGTCACCATGCGGAAGCTTCTCGTTTTGACGTCTCTCGTCGCGGCCTGGGCAGGCTGCACGGGCACCGTCGGCGACGGCGGCGATGAGACCTCGCCCCCCGTCACGACCGAACAAGCCATCGGGGTCGGGCCCATGCACCGACTCAATCGCGTGGAGTATCGCAACACGGTACGCGACCTCCTCGGCACGGCGATGGATCCGGCGGCGAACTTCCCCGCCGACGACGTCAGCTTCGGCTTCGACAACGTCTCCGCCGTCCTGACCACGTCACCGCTTCAGGTCGAGCTCTGGGAGCAAGCCGCACGCGAGCTGGCCACGGAGGCTCTCGCGATCCCGCAGGCGGCCTCGCAAACGCGCGTGGAGGCCGAGACGCTCACGGGCTCGGTCGGCTCGGTGAGCGGTGAGGCCTGGAACCTCTACAGCAATGGTGAGGTCGGCGACTTCTTCGAGCTCGGGGGTGAAGGTGACTACCGCATCCGTGCTCGCGTCTGGGCGCAGCAAGCCGGGCCCGATCTCGCGCAGGCCGCCATCGGTGTGAACGGGCAAGAGCTGCAGACCTTCGACGTGAGCGGCGACGCCAACGCGCCGGAGGTCATCGAGGTGACGACGACGCTCTCAGGTGGCTCCACCCAAATCGCCGTGTCGTTCCTCAACGACTTCTACGATGCGAACGGAGGCGGCGACCGGAACCTCTACGTCGACTGGATCGAAGTCGAAGGTCCGCTCGGCGTGAGCGGCAGCAACCCGACCCGCGAGCAGATCGTCACCTGTGACCCGAGTGAGGTGACGTGCCGGGAGACCATCTTCCGAAACTTCGCCGGCAGTGCATGGCGACGTCCGGTCACCGACGACGAGGTCGCGACCCTCGAAGGCCTGGTGCAGGGCGCGATTCAAGAAGGAGGCGACGTCGAAGCCGGCCTCGTCGTCGCCTTCACCGGCGTTCTTCTCTCGCCGAACTTCGTATTCCGGCCCGAGCTCGACGCCGATCCCAACAGCCTCGTTCCGCACCCGCTCACGGACCACGAGCTCGCCTCGCGCCTCTCCTACTTCTTGTGGAGCAGCATGCCGGATGCCGAGCTCGCCGCCGCCGCAGACGCGGGCAACCTGCACGAGCCCGAGGTCCTGTCGGCCCAGGTCGATCGCATGCTCGCCGATCCCAAGTCGGCCGCGCTGGTCGACAACTTCGCCGGTCAGTGGCTCCTCATCCGGGCCCTCGAGGACCACGTGCCCTTCTACGAAGCGTTCCCCGAGTACGACGACACGCTCCGGGAGTCGCTGCGGCAGGAGCTCGAGCTCTTCTTCGGCGAGTTCCTGAAGGGCGAGGTCGGGCTCGACCAGCTCCTCACCGCAGACTTCACCTTCCTCAACCAGCGTCTCGCCGACCACTATGGTCTGCCCTTCGATGGGGGCGCGGAGATGGAGAAGGTCACCGTGCCGGCCGAGCGTCGTGGGCTGCTATCCAAGGGGGCGTTGCTCACCGTGACCTCCTACCCGGACCGCACGTCGCCGGTGAAGCGCGGAGTCTGGGTGCTCGAGCAGCTTCTCTGCACGGAGCCCCCTCCGCCCCCCCCCGGGGTCGAAGCCCTCGAGCCCGAGGAGACGCCGACGCAGTCGCTTCGCGAGCGCCTCGAGCAGCACCGTGCCGACCCCGCCTGTGCGAGTTGCCACAACCTGATGGATCCGATCGGCCTCGGCCTCGAGAACTACGATGGCATCGGTCGTTGGCGCACGCAGGATGCCGAAGGCTTTGCCATCGACGCACAATCCGAGCTCTACACGGGCGAGGCCTTCGATGGCGGGGCCGAACTCTCGGCCATCCTCACCCAGGACGACCGCCTGCACCACTGCCTCGCCGAGAAGCTCTTCATCTACGGCCTCGGACGCGACGTGCAGTCAGAAGACGAGCACCACCTCGAGGCCATGCTCGATGGTTACGCTGAGGAGGGCTATCGCTTGCCCGACCTCATCAAGCGCCTCGTGACCAGCCAACCCTTCCTCACCCGCCGCGGCGTCAAGGAGGCCCAATGATCCGCTGGAAGACCCTTCGCACCCGTCGCGCCGGACGCATCTCGCGCCGTGCCTTTCTCGGCGGCGCCGGCGCCGTCCTCACCCTCCCCGTGCTCGAGTCGATGTTCGGCGAGAAGGTGGCGCAAGCCGACGACGCCTTCCCGGCGCGCACGCTCATGTTCTACGTGCCCTGCGGTATTCACATGGCCGCCTGGACGCCCTCCACCACCGGCGCCGGCTACGTGCTGACCCCGACGCTTCAGCCGTTGGTCAACGTGCAGCAGAAGGTGAACATCATCAGCGGGCTCTCCAACCAGCCGGCCGAGTCCGATGGCGCAGGCGATCACGCCAGCGGGACCAGTGGCTTCCTCACCTGTGCCCACGCCAACAAGAGTGAAACCGAGATCGCGCTCGGCATCTCGATGGACCAGGTCATCGCCAATGCCATCGGCGACCAGACGCGCATCTCCTCGATGCAGATCGGGATCGACGGCGGCGGGAACACCGGCGGTTGCGACTCGGGCTACAGCTGCGCCTATACGCGCAACATCTCCTGGGCCTCGGTCGACCAGCCGCTGAGCAAAGCGACGAGCGCACGCGTCGTCTTCAACCAGATCTTCGAGGGCGCCGACCCCGAAGCCAGCGAAGCCGAGAAGGCGCGGCGAAAGGCCTATCGGCTCAGTGTGCTCGACTACGTGAACGACGAGGCGGTCTCCCTTCAGTCCAAGCTGGGTTCGGAGGACCGTGCGAAGCTCGACGAGTACCTCACCGGCGTGCGTGAGCTCGAGCAGCGCATCAACAAGCCGGCGCCGAGCTGTGAGCCCATCGCCGAGCCCCCGGAGGATCTCGCTTACGTGGAGAAGGTCGACATGATGATCGACCTCATGGTCTTGGCGTTCCGCTGCGACGCGACGCGGGTCATCTCCTTCATGATGGCCAATGCGGGCTCCAACCGGACCTTCTCGTTCCTAGGGGTCAACAGCGGGCACCACCAGCTGTCCCACCACGGCGGCAATGCTGCCAACCATGCCAACCTGCAGACCATCAACACCTTCGAGGTGCAGAAGTTCGCTGAGCTGCTCGAGAAGATGGACGCCGTCACCGAGGGCACGGGTACGTTGCTCGACCACAGTCAGGTCTTCTTCTCGAGCGAGATCGAAGATGGTGATGCGCACCGTCACCACAATCTGCCGGTCATCCTCGGCGGGGGCTGTCACGGCGCCTACACCACGGGCCGCCACGTGGCCTACACGCCGGCCACCAAAGATGGCGAGCCGATGGCGAACCTCTTCATCAAGATGATCCAATCCGCGGGCGCGACCGACGTCACGACCTTCGGCGACGACGGAACCGGCCCCATCGACGGCCTGTCCTGATCGGCACCCCGACCAGCGGCGATGGCGCCTATGTGGGGCCGTCTCAGGCGGCTTCACACTGGCCCCTACTCGTCCTGCTTCAGCGTTTGCGAGCTTCGCAGTGGCTCCGTAGGATCGAGGATCGCACATGCTTCGTTCTCAGACTTGGCTCGCTCTCTCGCTGGTTGCTACTGGGGCCTCGGTCGTCGTGGCCGGCTGCGACTGGGACACCTTCGACCCGCGACTCGGCGCACCCGCGACGGGTGGTGGCGGTGGCGTCGACCCATCCGCGGGGGGCTCCGGCGGGGATAGCTCTGACGGGGGAGGTGCCACCACGGGCGTGGGGGCGGGGGGACCTACGGACTGCGGTCGGATCTCGCTCGTCAGCGACGCCTTCGACGGCACCGAGCTCGACGACGTGAAGTGGGACCCCGAGACGAGTTCGGGCAGCCTTGCCGTCGCTGGAGGCAACATCGACCTGACCCTCGGAACGGGTTCTCAGTACGGCTACTCCCGCATCCGCTCCGAGTACTTCTACGACATGCGCAACGCGAGTGTCGCGGTCGAGGTCGTGACCATCACGCCCAGCATCGACAGTAGCTACACGTTGAGCTTCTTCGCCTCCGCGGATGGGGACAACAACGCCGAGCTTCGACTTCGGGGGGACCAGCTCCAGGCACTCCGCCGGCGCAATGGCGCGACCGACGTCGTCCAGTCCGTGACCTACAGTCCGACGAACCACCGGTGGTGGCGACTGCGCCACGACGGGAACACCGTCTACTACGAGTTCTCGAGTGACGGCACGAACTGGGGCGTGCTCGCAGAAGTCGACGAGAAGTATGTGCACGACTTCAGCTCCACCCAAGTCATCATGGGTAGCTCCTGGAGTGGCTTGCCTGCCGACATGATGGCGCGGACGGCGTCGATCGGCCAGCTGTTGGGCGCGAGCAACCCTGGGGTTCCCGACACTGGCGGCTGGTGCAAAGCGGAGAGGCTCGTCGACGACTTCACCGGTGCTCAACGCAAGGCTCAGTGGAAGCGCTCGGGCGGGGACTCCGGCTCGTTCGCCTTCCAGTACGAGGGGGAGGTGTTCCTCGGGCTCGACTGGGGCGATGACAATGCCTACTACGAATATCGCAGCGCCCAGCCGGTCGACCTCCGCGACTCGGCCGTGAGCGTGGAGATGCTCTCCCCGGTGGATGAGCCCGAAGGACGCACTTTCCTCGAGGTGGTGAGCCAGGGCGAAGACGACGAGATCGAGCTCAGCGTCGTGGCCGGCATCGACGACGAGACCATGATGGAGACGGTCGAGCTCCGCTGTATCTGGCGCGACGACGGCAACGTCTCTGAGGTGTGTCCGAACGTGGCCTACGACGCCAACGCACATCGCTTCTTCCGCCTTCGCGAGGCGTCGGGCTCGCTCTACTGGGAGGTCTCCGCCGACGGCACGACCTACGCTGAGCTCGGACGGCTGCAGCAGCACCCCTTTGCGCTCGAGGACTTCTGGGTCCGCTTCGGCGGGAGCGCCGACACGAACGTGATCAGCCCGCCCCCCGAAGTGCGCTTCGACCACTTCAACGTCGCGCCTGGGGGCTGACGCTCAGAATCGGCCGGTCAGCTGAAGCAGCCCACCGCCCGGGAGCGGCGCGACGTCGAGCACTGCAGTGGCCCCTTCTTCTTCGGTGGCGAGGGAATCACCTTCGCCGCCGAAGAGGACCAGCGCTCCTCCGGTCAGGACGCCTGCACCGCCCACGCCGAGCATGATGTAGCTCACGAGCTCGAAGGTCTTCCCGCTGTCGATGACGTCGGAGACGCCCGGATCGTCACAGCGCTGGCCTTCGCACGCGCTGTCGAGGGCCTGAAAGCGTCCCGCTGCGAGGGCTCCGAGGATACCGCCTCCGACGAGGATGGCGCCGCCGGCGCCGATCGCGATGAAGCCTCCGACCTGTAGCGCCGTATACCCGGGGGCTTCGGGCGGAGGAGGGGGCGGTGTGGGAGCGGACGACTTGTCCTGCTTGGGGGGGAAATAGAGCGCAACGCTCGTGGTCTTGCCTGCCACCACGGTGGGACGCAGAATCGCCTCCTCTCCGTCGGAGGTTCCTTTGACCTCGACCTGGCCGCTCGCCATCGCGATGGCGCGTCCGACCTCGAAGGGGGCGCCCCCCACCGTCACCTCCGTGGTCCGCCCTGGATCGGCCAGTACGACCAAGAGCAGGCCGACCTTGGGCTCGAGCAAGGCAAGCTCGGCCGCAGCGGCGCGGCGCGTGTTGTCGTAGCTGGGATCACCCGTCTTCGCTGCGTCGTCGAGGGTGCCGCGAAGCTCGTTGTACGCGTCTTCGTTCTGCCCGAGCGCGAGGTGGCACTTGCCGATGTAGAGGCGTGCGTTGGGACTGCCGGAGAACTTCCAAGCGAGCTCGAAGAGCTTGAGCGCCGGCTGGTACTTCTCGTCGTCGTAGAGGCGCTTGGCCTCTTTGAACTGCGCCATGGCAACTTCGCGGTCGTCGTCGGCGAAGGCAGCGGCGGGAGAGAAGGCGATGAGGAGGGCGAGCAGCAGAGCGAGGAGTCGCAGCATCACAGTTTGTCGGGTTCCCAGTCCTGTGGCGCTCGGGGGAACTTCTTCTTGGGTTGTGGACGCGATGGGATGTGGTCGTAGACGTCGCCGCCCTGAGGACGATTCCAGGAGGGCTTGGGGGGCTCGGCAGCGCTCGCCGAGGCCGACGGGGCAGCGCTCGCGGCAGGCTCCGGCGCCTGGGCCGACCCGGCCGGCGCCGACTCGTCGACGGCGGCGAGTGTGTGCGTCTCCGGCTCTTTGGGTGAGGCCGCCGCGGGCACCACGGCAGGCGGCGCCGACGCGGCTGTCGGCCTGTCCTTCATCATGGCGATCGCGATGGCACCTCCCGCCACCACCAAAGCCGCAGCAGCGGCGGCCATGAGGGTCTGGTTCGACTTGGGACGGGCGGAGGCGCCGGTGGTGTCGCCGATCCCCGTGAGCTGGGTTTCGCTCACCTCTTGCACCGTCGCCTCGTCGAGCACACCTGGACGCGTCGGCGAGGTGGGCTGACTCAGGGCGTCGCGGCTGACCTCGTCGGCGATGTCGTTCGTCGGGGGCGGCAGTGACTTGATGCGGATCCGAAACTCTTCGACGAAGCGGGCCAGGCCGCGCGTGGAGGGGAGCTTGAGCCCGGCTTCATGGGCGGCGTCCTCGAGCCCGTCCGCGAAGTCTGCCGCACTGGCGTAGCGATGCTCCGGAACGACGGCGAGGGCCTTCATACAGGCGGCATCGATCGCATCTGGAAGCTCCGGGACGTGGGCCTTGGGTGACTCTTGAGCCCCTTCGAGCACCTTGAGGACCAGCTCGCCGTCATGCTCGGCCTTGAAGAGCCGTCGACCGGTGAGGATCTCCCAGAGGCAGACGCCTGCCGCATAGACGTCGGCACGACGGTCGATCTCGTCGCCGCGCCCTTGCTCCGGCGGCATGTAGGCCAGCTTGCCCTTGAGCCGTCCTCCGCGCGTGGTCGTGAGCCGCGCCTCGGCCCGCGCAACCCCGAAGTCGGTAATGCGCGAGACCCCGTCGCTCCCCACGAGAATGTTGTGGGGTGAGACGTCGCGATGGACCAACTGCAGCACGTGCCCGTCTTTGCCCTTCAGCTCATGAGCCGCGTGCAGACCCGACAGCGCATCGATCATGATCCGGAGCGCCATGCCCACCGGCATGCGGCGTTCTTTCTGTCGCAGGGCGCGCTGGATGTCTTTGAGAGACGCCCCGTCGATGAACTCCATCACGAGGAACATCGCGTCGTCGGTCTTCTGCACGTCGATCGTGCTGACGACGTTGGGATGATGGATCCGAGCTGCGAGCCTCGCTTCGTCGAGGAACATCGTGTGGAACTCGGGATCCTCCGAGATGTGCTCGTGCATGACCTTGATGGCCACACGCCGCTCGAACCCGCCTGCACCCACGGCACGACCGACGTAGACCGTCGCCATCCCGCCGCGCGCGATCGGCTCAATCGTCTCGTAGCGGCCGAACCGGAGAGTCATCCAACCTCAAAGGTATAGGACGGACCGCCCCGCCACAATGGTGGGCAAGCGCCCTACTTCTGTGTGTTTAGGCGACACTGCGGTCCTCCTTTGACGGGGCTTGGGAGGGCGGGGGCGAGGGGGCCGAAGGGGAGGGTTCGGGGTGCGTCCTCGGGGGGGCCGGTGCCCGATCCATCCGACACTGTTCGATCGCCGCCACCACGTCTTCGCGGTCGAAGGGTTTGAGCAGAGAGCGCGTGCGTCCGTCCTTTTCGAGGAGGGTGAGGAACGCCCGCGCTTCGGGGGTGAAGGCACCACCGGTCATGAAGATGAGGCGGTCCTCGTCACCCGGCAGCATGCGTGCGACCTCGGCATGGAGGTCCATGCCCGACATCTGGGGCATCATCACGTCACAGAGCACGGCTGCGTAGTGGTCGATGGTGAGCCGTTCGAGGGCGTCGACGCCACGGCGCACGACGTCGACCTCGAAGGTCGGCGTGAGCATCCGGCGGAGGGCCTGCCCGACGTAGGGTTCGTCGTCGACCACGAGCACCCGTGGCTTGTCCGATGAGTCCGGCGGCGTGGTGACCATCCCGTGGCCCATGGCTTCGAGGTCCATCGCCGGGGCGTCGATCTCCAGGATCTCCGTCTGCTGCGTGGCGCCGAGGAGCCGCGGCTTCGCGAGCGCCACGAGCGGTGCAAGCGAGTGGTAAGGGTCGTCGGGGAGAGCCGCCATGGCGGGCAACTCCACACGCGCCGTCACGCCGCGGTCTGGGTTGTTGCGCAGCGTGAGGCTTCCGCCCATCGACGTGACGAGTCCGTGCGAGATGGCCAGGCCGAGGCCGGTCCCTTCCCCCACCGGCTTGGTGGTGAAGAACGGATCGAAGACGCGATCGGGCACGGCCTCGTCGATGCCGCCGCCCGTGTCGATGACCTCGATGAGGATGCGAGGCGCGTCGACGGTGCCCATGCGACGCGTGCGAACCGTGATGCTGTGCGCGTCCTTGTCGCCGATGGGAATCGCCTGCGCTGCGTTGATGAGGAGGTTCAAGAAGAGCTGGGCCAGCTTCGGTTCGTCTCCCCATACGAAGGGCAGGCCCTCCTCGTGATCCTCTTCGAGGCTGGCGCGGTGCTTCACCTCGTGATTGGCCATCTTCATGGCCGACGAGAGGACCTGGCGGAGGTCTACCCGACTCTGCTCGGGTGTACTCTCGCGGGAGAAGCTCTGGAGGTCGCTCACGATGCGCTGGACTCGTTTGGCTCCGTCGAGCGCCTCCTCGAGGGCCTCGAGCGCGTCTTCGAGCTCATGAGGTGGAGCACCTCGACGCACGGCGCGACTGCAGTCCGCCGCGTAGCTCAGGTTGTTCATCAGGTAGGTGAGGGGGTTGTTCACCTCGTGGGCGACACCCGCGGCCAGGCTTCCGACCGACGCGAGCCTATCCGCCATACGAAGCTGTGCCTCGAGGCGCTTCTTCTCACGGATGTCGCGCGCGATGAGCAGGAGCCCTTCGTCACCTCCGAAGTGGACGTTCTCGACCTGGCGGATCACGATGGTGACCCGTTGACCGTCGGGGCGGCGAAAAGAGGCCTCGGCCGCGTCGTCGCTCGTGTCGCCTCGCAAGAGGCGCTGCAGGACCGGCGCCATGTCGTCTCGGTCGTCCGTGTGGATCACACTCGCGAGGGGGCGTCCGTCGAGGCTCTCGTCGGGCTCGAACCCAAACAGGTCGACCGTGGCTGCGTTGGCGTAGGCGATGTTCCCGTCGCGCACGACGACGATGGCGTCGCGGGCACGGTCCACCAGCCGACGAAAGTCCTCGCGGCTGCGGGCCATCTTGGCTTCCGTGCGACCGCGCTCTTCTTCGAAGAACCATGCGACGGCGTAGGTGAACGCGACGCAGCCTAGCAGCGTGAGCAGACGGGTCGTGTCGAGGTGAGGGGTGGCCATCACCGGCGGGGACAGCACGAAGAGTGCGACCAAGACAGCTGAGGTCGCGGCCGAGGTCGCGATCCCGCTTCGCCGACCTCCGACGAACACCGCCAAAAGGGGCACAGATACCAAGCCGATGGCTGCCGGCGCGGTCAGACCTCCGTGGGTGTGGGCGATGCGACCCAGGGCGAGGATGGCCGTCGCGAGCGTGATGATGAGAGCCGGTTGGTGGCGGCCCAGAACACGGATGGTGCCCAGACTTGTCGTCAGCACCAACGCCGCCACAGCCAGGAGCAGGGCGGTGCTGTCGAGTTGGGCCGCTGCGACTTGCCGTAGCGCGAAGAACACCAACGCCACGATGATGACGAGGGTGGCGTGAATGAGAATGCGTCGCCGGCGGGCGACCTCGTCGGGGACCGAATCGGCATCGGCCAACCAGGCGATGGCGTTGCCAAGGACGCCGGTCTCTCGCTGTCGCTGTCGCATCGTCATCGCCGAGGGCTCGGTCCCCCACGCCATAGAACGACCCGTGGGAGGAGAGCTTGAACCTCAGCGATGCATCGACTGATCTTGGTCGGGCTCGTCGTCGAGCTCGGCTTCGGCCTGGGCAGCCTCGTCGCGCGCGACGGCGGTGTCGGAGAACCGCATCGGTGCGTAGGCGCGTTGTGGTTGCTCGCGCTAGCTCGCGCGTCGGGGCGCCCCGACGGCCTCGGAGAGCTCGGTCCAGGCGCGATGCATCGCGATCAGGCGGTTGCGCTTCTCGCCGCGCTGGATCCGGGTCGACGCCACGATGACGGGGATGAGCGGCAGGATGAGAAAGCAGCCGATGACGATGCCGGCCGTGCCGAGCGTCGCGGCCTTGGTGGTGAAGCGGTTCTCGAGGTGAATCTCGACGTGGGTTCCGCGATCGGCGCGTAGCGTTCGCACCGTCACCTCGAGTTGGCTCCAGTCCCCTTCAGGTCGAAGGCCCGAATACATACCCGGCGCCAGCTCGTCGAGGCGCATCCCGAAGGCGTGCTCGAGCGCACGCTTGATGATCGGGGCGCCCTCTTCGTACGGAATGTCGAAGTACTTCTCTTCCGTCAGGGAGCGGAGCGCTTGTGGGTTCTGCTGCTGCGTCGTAGCCATTGCGGAGCCCGAATGATGGGCTGGGTCTCGGCGCGCGGCCAGTGCGAAGGAGGTGTTACGGCGTCGGGGTGTCGAGGATGCGCACGACACGCTCGTGCCCAGCGGCTCGGGCGAGGTCGAGCGCACGGTGTCCGCGGACGTCGAGGCGTTCAGGATCGGCGCCGGTATCCAGCAGCAGCTGCACGATGGTGGCCTGTCCCGTCTGGGCTGCATGGTGCAGGGCCGTTCGTCCCTCCGCGTCGACCGTCGAGGTCGGCGTCTTCCGTGACAGCAACCAACGCACCATCGACACCCGGCCCGCGCGTGCGGCAGCCATGAGGGGACTCGTGTGCCCTGGTAGAGAGACCAGCGTGGCGCCGGCGGCGTAGAGCAGCGCGGCCCCCTCGATGTCGCCACGTGCGGCCACGACCACCAAGCCCGAGCCCTCGGGCGGCCACACGGCGGCGTCGGGAGAGGACCCCGACTGCAGCAGCACCCGAGCCACCTCGTGATGACCTCCCGCCAGTGCCGCGCCGAGAGGGAGACGAGCGCGCGTATCGGCACGGTTGGGCTCGGCCCCCGCTTCGAGGAGGAGCTCGACCACGGCTGCATGGCCACGCGCGGCGGCCACGAAGAGCGGGGACGTGCCGTCGCGATCGGGCAAGCGGGGGTTTGCCCCCGCCGTGAGCAGGCGCTGCACGACCTGCGCGTGACCCGCCACCGAGGCAGCGTG
>JAUHZF010000114.1 GCA_030426145.1 Polyangia bacterium | reverse complement strand
CCCCTGCAGACCCGCCTTGCTCGCCCCCAACGTCGACTTCCTCGACGTTCAACCCCTGCAGACCTCCAACGTCGACCCCTGCTCGACGTTCAACCCCTGCAGACCTCCAACGTGGCCGGGTGAGGGCCGTACGGGTCGACTATCGCCTAGCCCGAACGTCACGCGCGACCACACATGCAGGTGGCGGCCGCCACCGTCCGCCATGGCGGACGCCACCCCGAGTACCCATGCCGTCACAGTGATTTCGGGGTGAAGCGAGTGGGCACGGACTTCGCAAGGCGGTCTGGCATGGCGACCCCTCCATCACTCGTTCACTACGCCGCACGCACCCGCGATGGCCGGCGCGTCTTTCTCGACTTCGAAAAAGCCGCGTGGATGTGGGCACGACTCCGAGCACGCTTCCCCCGTGCGCTGGCCAGTGTGCTGATGCCCGAGCACCTTCACCTGCTCGCACATGCGGGGCGCAGCGAAGAGCTGCGGCAGCTTCTCGCGAGATTCGCCCAACGATTCGGGTACGGACCGCTTTGGGGTCCAGTCAACGATTCACCTCCCATCGTCGCGCACGAGAAGGTCGCGCGAAACGTGAGGTACATCCACCTCAACCCTTCACGACGAGGTCTCTCCCTGCCCCTCGAGTGGGCGTGGTCGACCCACCGCGACATCGTGGGCGCTTCCGCCCTCCCGTGGGTGACGGAGCCGTCCTTGCACCCTTACTTTGAGTGGGCCGAGGAGAACTTTCGACAGCGCTTCCACGCGTACGTCTCATCAGACCCCACCGTCTCCGTGGAGGGGACGAGGCTTCCAAACCCACAGTCGTTCGCCTGCCTCGACCGCATGGCCCTTGCCGCGTGTGCTTCACACCTCAGTCAGCTCGCAGCCATCACCCGCCGGGGACGCGTTCGAACAACCTTCTGCGCGTTGGCGGTAGCGGGCAACGCCCATATCAGAGCGATCGCGCGCCGATGCGAATTGCATCCCGAATCCGTCACGCGCGCAGCGGTGCGATGCCCGCCCGAGTGGCTCGCCGCCGCGCAGCTCTGTCTCGGCGACGAGCGCCTCACGCGCTACCTCAGTGCTTCGCCCGGGGAGCTTCGAGATCGACCCGCAGCTTGGCGCCGTCATCTTTCCGCCCGCAGCTCTCGAAGGCTCGCGCCTCCATCCGCTTCATCCCCCGCGTGGGGTACTTGAAGGCCGCAGCCAGGTCCGCGATGCGGCACGCTTCGTCCTTCTCGCCCGACGCGAGCAGGGCCGCGAGTAGCAGCTCGTAGGCCTCCGGGACCTTCCGATTCTCGAGGTTCTTCTCTGCCACCTCGACCGCTAGATCCGGCTTCTTGGCCACGTCCAGGTAGAACCAACCGGCGTGGTCCGCGAATGCGAGGGGCGCCGCCTTCATGAGCTCGTCGTAACCCTTCTGCGCCTCCGCGATGAGTGCGTCGCCGGAGCCCGCCTGCTGCTCGTTCTTCACTCCGCCGAGCATCGCCCGGTACTCGGGGTCGTCCGAGGTCGGCAAGATCCCCTCGAGGAGGGGGATAGCCTCCGCCGGCGGCAACAACGCCGCCAGATGTCCCACCGCATGTGCGTGTTGAGGCAGCGCCTGCAGGGAGAATCGATAGTAGCGCTTCGCCTGCTCGACATCGCCGGCTCGGTCCCACATCCCCGCGCGCTCGAACAGAATCCACGAGACTACGAATGGCGAGGCTTTGATGTACATGGCCTCGGACTTGGCGAAAGCGGTATCGGCCTCGTCGTACTTGCCCATCCTCCCCAAGATCGAGCCCTCCAACGCCCACGTCACGGCATTGGGGAATTTCTCTCGGTGCTCGTGTAGCAACGCGTAGGCGTCGTCGTAGCGCCCGAGCGCCATCGCAAGCACCCCGCGCTGCTGCCGGACTTCGTCGTCGGCTCGCCCCAGCTCCTCCGCACGAACAAGTGCCTTCTCAGCCTCGTCGAAACGATGCACCGCCCCCAACGCCTGGGCCAACGTCTGATGCGCCATGGCCGACTTGGGGTTGTCGGCGACCACCGCCTCGGCTTGCTCCAAAGCCCGCGGCAGAAACGACACCTGACCCAGCCGGCTACTCTTCGCGATGTAGACGGCCACCAGGTCGGTGATCCCCTTCTTGCCGCTCTTCTGAAGCTTCTTCTCCGCCGCCTTCCACGTTCGGTCGAAGTTGCGAAGCGCGATCTCCGCCGGCACTGCCGTCTCAATCGAGCGGCGTGGCGCGTCGACAGACGTGCTCGCGGCCACGGAGGGAACGGATATGCCTTGGCTGGTGGCGCCGGGTGCTGGACCGCGCTCCCCCTGGCCGCATCCCCCAAAACACAGCGCCGCCAGGATGACCTGAATCATCCCAGCGGCGCATCGCACGTTCGACGTAGCGTCGCTCATGTTGTCGTTGGGTCTCGCCGAGCCGGCGAGACCCCATCACGCTCAGTCGTTCTTCGCCTCGAGGTAAGGGAAGTTCATCTGAGCCGTGACAGCCGTGGCGCGCGCAGTGACGCCATCGTCGATCCCGCTGATGAGACCTGCAGCGACGGCTGAGTAGGTGGTCTCGATCACATCATCGGTCGGTCGGCGCCCGCCGCAATCGGCGGTTGCCGACAGCAGGGCCTCGGCTTCCACCCCAAGGTAGGATGCACACGTCGATGCGCCGCTGTTGACGGTGAGCCAATCGTTGGTCAACACCGTCGCGAGCGCCTTGTATTCGTCGAGACCGTTACCCGGGTCGAGGTTGAACGCGAGCTGCGAGTTCGCACCGCATACCCCATCGAGAGAGTCGAGGATCGCGAGCGTCGTCCTCACGTTCTCGAAGTAGTTGGCCTGCCACATGGCGGGGTTGCCGTCCGCGTTCCAAGCGTCTTCCGCCGCGTTGCGCATTGGATCGTTGGTAAACGCCCGGTTGGCTGCCGTATTGATGGCGGGGCGCCCCTTGCGGTCGATCTGCGCGCCAAGGACGGGAGGAGCTGGAACTCCGCCGCCCCCACCGCCGCCACCGCTGGACGATGTGCTGCCGCCGCTAGACGACGTGCTGCCGCCCGCGCTGGAGCTCGAGGAGGTGGTGGTCGTAGTGGCCGTCGTTTCGTCGTCGTCACCGCAAGCGGAGATCATCACGCCGAGGGCGAGGGTGCCAAGACAAGCGAGTGCGATCTTTCGAGTCATCATGTCTTGTCTCCCTTCACATGGGTGAGTTGGTGCTGCCCCAGACCTGGAAGTAGTCCCCGGTCCCGCCAATCAAGGACTTGTCGACCTCGAGAACAATCGACCAGACGTCCGTGCCAGCGAAGTTGTCCACCGCTCCATTGGGAAGATCCACGAGGTCGGCGTCAAAGTCTCCCTGAAGCATCCCCACCAAAGCCGATGCGACATTGGACCCCGGTGTGAGGTCATTCGAGGCCGAAGCTTCAGGGTGAATGATCGTCGTGTTCGGGCAGCCGTTGGCATTGAAAGTGAGAGCTCCTGCGTACTGAAGCACCTCCGTCCGAGCCTGCACGAACCCATTGATGTACATGAAGAACGGATCGGCATGCTCACCCGCGTGCACCTTGACGTTGCCGCTGATGCTGCTGATGCCGGCGTCGGGGCTGGGGTCACCGGTCACGTAGTCGGTGCCTGCCCAACACTGAATGCTGGTCGTCGACTCGAACTGACAGATGACCAGAGTCTCATCGCTTGGGGTGACCAACATCGCGTCGAATGCGTCGGTCTGCCGGCTGACGTGGAAGGCGTAGAGGTGGTTGGTCGAGAACTCACCCCGCACATCCATGATGAGGATGAGCTTCTGGTTGTCGGGCGTCATCCACGAGTAGATGTCGGTGATGTCGGTCGCCGCCGTCGCCGACACCGCGGGACCATCTCCATGGTCGGCCGCGACGGCGTTGCTGGCGATCAAGCTAAAGGTGGCTACCCCGAGCCACTTCGTCCAAGCACGCATATCCTTCGTTCTCCTTTGTGTACTTCGGCCCCCCGCGCCTCTCTGAGCGTCGAGGATGCGTCGGGGCATTATACAGGTCGCGGAGAGGTGCACCACCGACCCGGCCCGCTTGTTCGCACCTAGAACGTGCTGCGCAAAATTTCCCCTAGTTCTGGCCACCAGCGGGGTGAACCCCGCCACCCACTCACCCTGCGAGGGTGACGGCAGCATGCCTCGACGACGGGCACCACACCGGGTAGACCATGCCCATGTTCCAGGGCGCGCAGAACACCTACCGAGACACGTTGGCCGAAATCCGTGACGCCGGGCTCTACAAAGAAGAGCGCGTCATCACCACGCCTCAAGGGGCCCAGATCCAGGCCAACGGCAAGGAGGTCCTCAACTTCTGCGCGAACAACTACCTCGGCCTGTCATCCGATCCCGCCGTCCTCGACGGGGCACGCAAGGCCATCGACAGCCATGGCTTCGGGCTGAGCAGCGTACGCTTCATCTGCGGAACGCAGGACATCCACAAGGAGCTCGAGGCCAAGATCAGCGCCTTCCACGGGACGGAGGACACCATTCTCTACACGTCCTGCTTCGACGCCAACGGCGGCCTCTTCGAGACCATCCTCGACAAAGAGGACGCCATCATCAGCGACCAGCTCAACCACGCGTCGATCATCGACGGGATCCGCCTCTGCAAGGCCGAGCGGCACCGCTACGCGCACGGCAACATGGCCGAGCTCGAAGAGCTGCTGAAGAAGACCCAAGACAAGCGCGTTCGGCTCATCGCAACCGACGGCGTCTTCTCGATGGACGGCTACTACGCCAAGCTCGACCAGATCTGCGACCTCGCCGACAAGTACGACGCCATGGTGATGATGGACGAGTGCCACGCGACCGGCTTCGTGGGTGAGACCGGACGCGGCACGGCCGAGCGTTGCGGCGTCATGGGCCGCGTCGACATCATCACTTCCACGCTCGGTAAAGCCCTCGGCGGAGGCAGCGGAGGCTACACCACCGGTCGCAAGGAGATTGTCGACCTCCTCCGCCAGCGCTCACGCCCCTACCTGTTCAGCAACACCATCGCTCCGCCCATCGTCGGTGCCTCCCTCGCCGTCTTCGAACTGCTCGACAAAGACGATCGGCCCCGCAAGCAGCTTCACGCCAACACCAAACAGTTCCGCGACGGCATGAAGAAGGCTGGCTTCAACATCAAAGAAGGCGACCACCCCATCGTGCCCGTGATGATCGGGGACGCGAAGATCGCCACCAAGCTCGCCGACGACCTCCTCGAAGAGGGCATCTACGTCATCGGCTTCTCGTACCCCGTGGTCCCCAAGGGCGAGGCCCGCGTGCGCGTTCAGCTCAGCGCCGCACACAGCAGCGACGACGTAGCGAAGGCCATCGCCGCCTTCACCAAAGCAGGCCGTGCCAGCGGCCTCATCAGCTAGCACTACTGAGCTGCTCCGAACCTCGCGACGAATAGGTCCGTCGAGCCCATCGGAACCAAGGTCGTGCCATCCAGTGTGAGCGTGTTGGTGAACTCGCCGCTCAGGAAGATGCTCCCGTTCGAGGTCTGAAGCGCAATTGGGCTGTCCTCGGAATTGCTTCCTCCCAGCTCCTTGAGGAACGCCACGCCGCCCGACGGACCGAGTCTCGCGAGAAAGAAGTCCTCGGCGCCCGCGGATGTGAGGGTAATCCCGGCAAAGCTGCCTGAGCCTCCGAACCATCCCCACACACTGGCGAAGCCATCGGTATCCACCGACACCTCGCGCACGAGCCCCCCCGACTCGCCGTCCACCTGCTCCGCCCACTCCGTCGATCCATCGGCGGCATAGCTGACGACGAACCCGCTTCCATTGGCTCCTGCCGTGAGGACGTGGGCATTGCCTAGGTCCATCGCTCCTGCGAATGAGCCCCCAGCTACGACTCGACCATCAAGGGCCACGTCCACCGACTCACAGCTCGCGCCCGAACTCCCTAAGCTCTTCACCCATTCTGCCTGGCCAGTTGCATTGAGCCTAGCGATGAATCCATCTTGGCTCCCTGCCGGGACGATGGACATGCCACCTATCGTAATGGGAAGTGCGAATTCACCACAGGCGACGACATCGCCATCGGGCGCTACCGCAACACTGTTGACGAACCCACCATCATCCAGGAAGTTGCTAAACACATGACTCAAGCCCGCATCGAGCCGATATAGGAACCCGTCGAAACTGCTTCCACCATCGCCAACTGTAACGCCACCGATAGTGAGCCCCCAACGCGTCCCACCACCAAGCACGACGCCACCGGCGCTATCGACAGCTAGGGCCTCAATTCTTCGACTCGCAAAGAAGGTAGAACCATTGTCCGAACCGGTAAAGACATCCACCTGCTGAAGAATGCCGTCCCCATCCAACTCGAGCAGAAATGCGTCACCAAGCACCGTCTGCATGGTTCCCGCACCGAAGTTAATGGAGTCCCCTTGCACCTCTCCGGCAACGACGAGGTGCCCGTCACCACGAACGGCAACCGCAAGAGCCCGCTCGGTTCGAAGGGTCGAGTCCTGAGGCGTTGGGTCGCCGTACGTTCTGCTCCACACGTGGTTGCCATCGCGGTCGAGCTTCACGACGAAGGCGTCTGCGCCAGCCTGGCTCGTCACGACCCCGCCCCCAAAGTTGACGCTGCCAGAGAAGGAACCAACCACCACCACTCCGCCGTCGGCCGTCGCAGCCATGTCATAGACCTTGTCGGCCGCTGTTCCCCCGAACTGCTTCGCCCAAACCAAGGGAGGGGCCCCGCACATGCTCGCTCCGTCACAGACGGCACCTGCGCAATCCCCATCCGGGTCGGTGCCTTCGGCATGGGGTTCGCAGCTCCCGGCGGCGTCACAAGCCACGCAGGCGCCATCGCACGCCGCATCGCAGCAGACGCCATCGGCGCAGAATCCGCTCTCGCACTGGCCTCCGCCATCGCAGGCCTCACCGAGTTCCAGCGACGCAGCTCCTCCGCCGTCCCCTGAGCTGCTACTGCTCGCGGGAGAGCCGCCACCGGCAGGGCCCACATCACACGTTAGGGTATCCTCGCACGGGGCATCGCCACACGCCGCAGCTGCAAGGAGACCAACCGAAACGAGGGGGATTAGTCGGAGAAGATACGCTTTTCCATTCACATCCCCCAGGCTAGCAAAACCGCCCCACCGTGTCTGTCCCGTGGGATGGCTTCCTCATGGCCCGAAGCGGGCGGCGTAGACGTCTGTGACGCCGCTGTTCTGAATGGGGGCGCCGCCGAAGCTCATTTCGGCGCCGAGGGTTCCGCTGATGACGATTTCGCCTGTCGATGCGTCGACGGCGAGGCCCTCGGGGGCGACGTCGTCGTTGACGCCGCCCATGCGGCGAGCCCAGAGGGGAGCGCCGGTGGTCTCGAGGAGGCGGGCGAGGAAGACGTCGCCGGCGCCTTGTGAGGTGAGGAAGTCGGCGCCCGTCGATAGGGTCTGGGCGAATGAACCCGTTACGATGACCGTATCTTGAGGTCCCCTCACCACACGGGTTGCGCGATCATCGCCGGGGCCGCGCAGAGCCTGAGACCAGACCTCGGTGCCGGCGCCGGTGAGTCGAACCAGGTAGGCATCTTTGCTGCCGAGGCTCACGAGGTCGTCACCGCCGAAGCTCACCGTTCCCTCGAAGTAGCCGGTAATGGCGACGTCGCCACCGTTAAGCGCCGTCATTCCATTGCACATGTCGGCGCCGACGCCACCGAAACGCTTGGCCCAGAGGACGTTGCCATTCGTGTCGAATCTCGCCGCGAAAGCATCTTCCGGGCCCGTGGTGGTGAGGTTGATGGCGCCAAACGTCATGTTGCCTGCCATCAGTCCGCAAATCACCACCTCATTGTTGACACTAGGCACGATGGCGCGGCCCTCATCCGTCGCCTCCGCCGTTCCGTGACTGCTGGCCCACAAGGTCGTGAAGCTCGGGTCCAACTTGGCGACGAACGTGCTGCGAAAGTTGCCCACGCCGTTGTCGAGCACGTTCCCATCGAAGTCGAGCGTTCCACTGAACCTGCCCGTGAGCAGGATGTTGCCCGATGCATCGATCGCCACGTCGTAGCCAATGCGTTGGGTCAGGTTCTGGGACGTGGCGTAGAAGAGCCTGCTCCGCACGTGGTCGCCATTCTCATCGAGCTCGACGATGAACAGGTCGAGCCCCTGTGCGGTCAGGGTGGGGCCGCCGAAGGAGATATCTTGGGCGACCGTGCCGGTCAGGAAGATGTGACCATTGGGCGCGATCGTGACGCCATAGACCAGCTGCGACGACAAGAACCCGCTGGGGTTCATGTTCACGTTGCCGAAGCCCTTGCTCCAGACGTGGTTCCCCATCGCGTCGAGCTTGGCGACGTAGATGTCCTGACCCACCGTCGCGCTGATGGGTCCGCCACCGAAGTCGATGTCGCCGATGAAGGTGCCCACCATCACCACTTCGCCGTTCGGCCCGACCGCAACGTCGCCCGCCTCTTCTTCCACCAAGTCACCAAAGCCGTAGCTCCAGCGGTGCGCGCCGAAGGCGCAGGCCTTGGCGCCGTCGCAGGTCGCTCCCTGGCATTCGCCTTCGGGGTCCGTGTCTGCGGGGTGGCCCACGCACTCGCCCGCGACGTCACAGGTGGCGCAGATCCCGTCACACGCGGTGCGACAACAAACGCCGTCCACACAGAAGCCGCTATCGCACGCGTTTGCTTCCGTGCATTCGGTGCCGAGCGCGCCGAGTGCTCCTCCTTCGCCTCCTGCACCCCCATCGGCACCGCCGGCCGAGGTCGTCGAAGACGCGCCGCCCGAACCCGTCGGGTCGGGCGGGTCGATGGTGGAACCCTTCGCACAAGCGGCGATGCACGCCGCCACCAATGCTCCGTAGGCCAAACTCCGCACGTGCCCAATGTAGCGCACTTGGCGGCCACCGCGCCGGTCCGGAGCAGGACGGCGCGGTGTGACGGTGGGGGTGTTTATCCCACCTAGAACTTGCGCTTGATCTTGAGCTTCCCCTTGGTCGGGTCGCCGCTCGGAGGCGGCGGCGGGGGCGGAGGAGGGGGTGGCGGCGGAGGCGGAGGCTGCGCTGGCGGAGGGGGTGGCGGCGGAGGCGGAGGCTGCGCCGGCGGGGGCGGAGGGGGAGGCGGCTGCGGCGAGGGAGACGGCGGCGTGGGAGACGGCTGCGTCTTGGGCTCGGGCTGCGGGTTCGGCGTCGGGTCGGGGGTCGGGTCGGGGGTCGGCTCAGGCTCAGGCTCGGGCTCCGGATCGGCGGCAGGCTTTCCGCCCCCCTTGTTCTCGTCGCCCTCGGTCTTCTCCTCCTCAGACTCCTCTTCCTTCTCCTCCTCTTCGACCTCTTCTTCCTTCTCCTCTTTCTCCTCGTCCTTGTCTTTGTCCTCGTCCTCTTCGTCGTCGTCCTTCTTCTTCTTTTTCTTCTTCTTGGACGAAGACGAGTCGGAATCGTCGGAGCTGGCCCCGGGCAGCTTGTCGCAGCCTACGGTCGTCGTGCCGAACGTGATCGCCAAGGCCATGATCGGCCACCATCCACGCTTCAACTGCATGCCATCACCTCTGCCGAGGGAAGCTAGTCGCTACGATGGCCGAATCGCAAGCCAGGACCGGCACGCTTCCCCACCTGAGCAGCTTCTCCGCTCCCTAGAGCGCGGGCTTGGGTGGAGGCGGCTCGGTCTGCTCGGGGCGCTCACGCAGACACTTGGAGAGCGCGGTTCGGAGCTCCTGCGGGGCTCCGTCGGGGAGCTTGGGGGTTCCCATCACGTTGACCCCCAGACGCTCGGCGGCGAAACGGGTGGACTGGTCCCAGCTGAACCAGACGAACATCGCGCGGCCCTTGATGTTCTCGTAGGGCACCCCAGCCCCGAGTCCGCCGCGCCACATGCGCGAGTCGTGGCTGTTGTTGCGGTTGTCGCCCATCACCCACGCCTCGTCCTCTTTGACCCGGTAGGGGCCCTGGAGCAGGCCGCAGGCGCCGCCTCGGCACGTGCCACCGCGGGCACACTGCGAGTCGCGCTTGCAGGGGTTGGACGGCAGCTTCTGGTTGAAGAGGGTGAGGTAGGTGTTCTCGCCCAGATACTCGACGTAGAGGTGCCCCGTGGCCTTGATCTGGTCGATCTTCCCCACGTAGCAGTTCGGGACGATCCAATCGTTGATCACGGGTCGCCCGTCCACGACTTCGAGCTTGTCGCCCGGCAGCGCGATGACCCGCTTGATGAAGTCCTGCTGCTTCTTCTCCGGGTACTTGAAGACCATCACGTCGCCGCGGGCGGGCGGGAGGTTGTTGTACAGACGGGTATCGCTGCGCGGCAGGAGCGGGCCGTAGGCGTACTTCGCCACGAAGATGTGATCGCCGATCATCAATGTCGGGATCATCGAGCCGCTCGGGATCTTGAAGGCCTCGATGACGAAGAACCTCAGGATGAGGGCGACGGCGACGGCGACGCCGATGGATTCTGCGTACTCGCGCAGCTCGCCTTTGCGCCACCGACCGAGGTGCTCGTCGACGAGGTGCGTCGCCTTGGCGTGGGCCGATAGAAACTCGTCTTCCTCGATCTTCTCGGCGTCGATCGCGCGCTCGAGCTTGTCGAGGGCGCTGTCGAGCGCGTCGCGCTGTGACGGCTTGAGGTGGCGCTTGAGCTCGGACTTGCGCTGGAGCGTGATGCGGCGCGCCTCGAGTACGAGTTGTTGCGCGTCGTCGAACTTGGGGCGGAGCTTCGGTGGCACGTCAGACCGACCGAGGAGCCCCAGCGATGCCGAGAAGGGCAGCGCATAACGCAGGCGCCAGAGCACCATCGCGAAGATGGTGAAGAACATGATCACCGCGGGGACCTGCTGCTCGCCCACGAAGGTGCGGATGGGACCCGCCTCCATGTCGAAGGGCTCGGGCTCGAGTAGGCGCACCATGCCGATGGCCAGGGCCGATGGCACGGCGAACAGCCACACGATGTAGAAGAGCCACTTCAGGATCAGCGGCGGACGCTCGGGTGCAGGCCGCCGTGGCTGCCTCTCCTCGTCGGCCGCCTCTTCGGCCTCGGCCCCCTCCTCTTCTTCGTCCTCCGACGGGTCTTCCTCGAGCTCGTCCTCGGGAGGGTCGGTCTCACGCTTCTTCGATTTCGACAAGGCGTTAACGGCGTGTGAGGGGGTCAGGCAGAGTTATTGACCCGGGCGACGACAAGTCAAGGCGGGTCTCCGAGCTGTACCGCGTAGCTCACCAACGCCGCGCGGTCATCCATGGGCTGCACCGCGGGTGAAGTCGGGCCCGCTACCCCGGAGTGATCGAAGACGATGATGTACTCGCCAGCCGGGAGCCGAAGCGGGGCCCGAAAGGGAACCGCCCGCCCTGGCGACGCCTGTATCGCCTGGGTGAACACCGGCGCGGGCACAGGCGCGGGAGCCGCGTTGCCCTGTCGCTCGTAGGCCGCGATCCACGGCACCGCCGCCGCCTTGGCGTAGACCAAGACGTCGACGGCCGGCGCGCCTTCGACCAAGGCAGTCAGCCACAGGGTGTCGCCCCCCTCCACCACGAAGGGTCCAGCGAAGTCGACCTGGCCCGTGTGGAGCTCGGTGCGGTCGTTGGCGAGCACGGGCCACGTGGACTCGCCCATGCCGAAGGGCTCGAAGGGAGACGCCCCCACGGGCAGCATGCCGACGGCCACCCGCGACGATCCATCGGGCTCTCGAATGACGGTGAAGCCACGTCCGAGCTGCCCCGTCAGCACCTGGTCCCCGATCTGCTTGGCCGCGGTCGCCATGTCGGTGCCGAGGAGTTGGGTCACCTGCGACGGCGGGTCAGCCGCTCGCTCGACGAGGAGCGGGGTAAAGCTCGAAGTCTGCACGTGGCGCTTCCGGAAGTAGACGTACATCGTGGAGCCATCGAGCAAGAAGTCGTGCTCGTACTCGACCTTGGCCACCGCCTCGAAGCCGAGCCGACCGGTCACGTTGTTCCACTCGTAGCCGTGTCCCGTGAGCTGAACGAAGAGGTTCTTCTCGTTGCCGAGCTCGGTGACCTCACACGAGGTGGGGAAAAAGCGACCCGTGCTCGGGTCGGCGCCACGCAGACGCAGGGGAATGGTCTGTCGCAACACCTGCGGGCAAATCTCGTCGACGGCGAGACGCAGAAAGTCGCGGCGAAGCGTACGGTGCTCGGGGTCGTTGAAGATCCCCGGCATGATCGCGAGCGACTGTTGGCCGCAAGAGGCCCCGCAGGACGAAAGCCCTACCGCCAGGAGACCGAGTCGGTGCCACCACCGCATGGCCGCTGACCTTAGCCGCTCCGTCCCCGGCGTACACCTTTCGTTCTTGCCGGGCTCAATACGTTCCCGTGGGTTCGCTGCACCTCGACTCGCCCCGGGGCGGGGCGAGGACGAGTCGAGGCTCCGCGAACACACCCCCTGTTCACTCCTTCCTCATTCACTAGGGGCCTTCAGAAGCTTCAGAAGGCCCCTCCCCTCGCTACGCGAGGGGGCCCTCCCCAAACGGCGTCGCTTCGCGACGATTTGTAGCGAACGCACGCTCACCTATTTAGAGTCGACGGCATGACGAAGGTGGCGGTGATGGGAAGCGGGTCGTTTGGATCTGCGCTGGCCAAGGTCCTGGCCGATCAGGGCAACCCCACGCGGATGTGGACGCGGCGCCCCGAGCTGGCCGCCACCATCAACGAGACCCGCAAGAACGAGCGCTACCTCGGTGACCTCACCTTTCCCGACGAGCTCTCGGCGACGAGCGACATCGCCGAAGCCGTCAGAGACGCCGAGCTGGTGCTCTTCGTGGTCCCGTCCCACGCGACCCGCGGCGTGGCTGAAATCGCGCGCGACCACGTTCCCGACGATGCCCTCATCTGTAGCGCCACCAAAGGCATCGAGAACGAGAGCCTCATGCTGATGAGCGAGGTGATGGTCGACGTCTTCGGCGAAGCGGCCAAACCGCGGCTCACGTACTTCTCCGGTCCGAGCTTCGCCAAGGAGATCGCCGCCGGCGTGCCTACTGCGGTCACCGTGGCTGGCGAGAGCGAAGGGGCCGCCGAGCGGGTCCAGAAGGAGTTCGCGACGGCCAATCTGCGCATGTACTACACGCACGACGTGGTCGGCGTGGAGATGGGCGGAGCGCTCAAGAACGTCGTGGCCATCGCTGCCGGTGCCGCCGACGGGCTCGGGTTCGGTCTCAACACCCGGGCCGCTCTCATCACGCGTGGGCTCGCCGAGATCGCTAGGATCGCGGTGAAGAAGGGCGCCGACCCCCTCACCATGGCGGGCCTGGCGGGCATGGGCGACCTCGTGCTCACGTGCACGGGCAGCCTTTCACGCAACCGCACGGTGGGCTTCGAGCTCGGCAAGGGCCGCACCCTGCCCGAGATCCTCGAGAGCCTGGGGCACGTGGCCGAAGGGGTGAAGACCACCAAGAGCGCCCACGAGCTGGGCCAAAAGCTCGGCGTGCAGATGCCCATCACCGACGAAGTCTACCGGGTGCTCTACGAGGACAAGCCGGCGAAACAGGCGGTGGTCGACCTCATGACGCGACCGCTCAAGCACGAACAGCGGTGACGAAGCGCCGGGGTTCTGCCCGGCTCGGGCGCCCGGACCACAATGGAGTAAGCTCCGGCTGATGTCGCTTGGCTCCCGTGCATGGCTGAGCTCAGCCCTCGCGCTGGGTCTCCTGGCCGCGGCCCCCGAGGCCGCCGCCGACGTGTCGCCCGACCCGCTCGAGGAGGTTGCCGTCGGCCTGCCTCCACTCGACACGCCCGAGCCGCCCGAGCTCGACACGCTCAGCGTGGGCACGCCCTACGACGTCGCTCAGTACCCGCCTCCGCCGGGCACGCGGCCTCCCGGAACCCTTCCCCCGCCGGGCACCCGCCCTGCCCCTGGGTATCCACCTCCGGGTTATGCCCCGGGACCAGGCTTTGGCGTTCAGCGGCGCCGTCCGGTCTCCTCGGGCCTGGAGATCGGCTTCCTCTACACCACGGCGGCGGTCTACGGCATCGGGACCGGCATTTGGGTCAACGAAGAGGCCAAGGTCAGAGAACCTGGAGTCTACGTCATCGCCCCCGCCGCCTTTGGCGCAGCCATGCCGCTCACGGTCTTTCTCGTCGACCGCTTCGCCTACACGAAGGGCATGCCCGAAGGCCTGCCCTCGGCCATCGCCTCCGGCGCCATCATCGGCGCAGCGGGCGGCGTGGGTATCGCCGCCTATCAGTGGGCGAGCGTCAGCACGGGCAAGGAGTGGGGCTGGATCGGCGTGGCTCGCGCCGAGTTCGTCGGGGCCACGGTGGGCGCGGGCGCCGGCGTCGGCCTCTACTATCTGATCAAGCCGCGGCCCGAACACAACATGCTGCTCATGTCGAGCGTGCTCTGGGGCGCGGGGATCGGCGCGGCTTTCGGCGGTGGTGCGTCTAAGTCGTTCGGCAACTGGTCCGAGACCAACGACGCCGTGAGCCTCGGCAGCAACATCGGCATGGGCGTGGCCCTGGCCGGCGCGGTCACGGCCAGCGTCTTCTGGACACCGTCTTGGGAGGGCCTCGGCTGGATGTACGCTGGCTTCGGCCTCGGCACCGTGGCCTCGCTGCCGATCTACTTCGCGTACATCGGCAGCGACCGCGATCCCCGCCGCGGACTCATCGCCCAAGGCATCGGCGCCATGGCCGGCATCGGCCTCGCGGCGGCCCTCGCCCCGCGCTACCGCTACCCGGGTTACGCCGAGAACGACACCGACGACCCCGACTGGATCAAGGTGCGCGGGGTAGGCCTCATGCCCGTCGAGCAGGGGCTCGGGGCGCAGATGACAGGCGAGCTCTGGTAGCGCTCCGCGGTTGGAGTATGCTGCCTAGCGCATGCCCACGCTTAAATACTTTTCGGGGAAAGGTACGCCACGGCAGTACAGCGTCCACAAGCCGGTCACGACGGTGGGCAAGGCGCCGGGCAACGACGTGGTGATCAGCGGAGAGGACGTCCTCCCCAACCACCTCCAGATCAACTTCGATGGGCGCGACTTCGTCATCGAGGAGATCGAGCGTGTCGGCGCCCTCCGCATCAACGGCAAGAAGAAGCGTCGCGCGCGACTGGTGCACGGCGACCGCGTCACCGTGGGTGACGAGGCCGAGCTGGCCTTCTCGATGTTTGCCGAGCAGCTCAAGCAGCCCCGCCCGGACAAACCCGAGGGTGCCCCCACCGGGACCCAGCTGACGCAGGTGGGCGGCCACGAGATCGCCGGCGTGCGAAAGCTCTACGCCTTCAACGAAAAGCTCAGCCGCATCCGCGACGTCGACCAGCTGCTCGACGCGATGCTCGATAGCGTCATCGAGCTGAGCCACGCCCAGCGCGGGTTCGTGATCTTGCTCGAGTCGACCTTCGACGGCGCCATGAGCTCCGGCGCCAAGGGCGGCAGCGGCGACCACAAGTGGGTGGTACGCGCCTCGCGCGGCGTCGACCAGGCCGCCATCGCCGACCCCGAGGGCAAGGTGAGCGACAGCATCGTTCAGCGCACCGTCGACGAGGGCAAAGCCATCATCGTGTCCGACGCCCTCAACGACACCACCTTTGGCAGCAGCGAGAGCGTGGTCGCGATGCAGCTCTCGAGCGTGATGTGCGCACCGCTGCATTCACAAGGCGAGGTCATCGGGGCGCTCTACGTGGGCAACGACAAGGTCAAAGAGCTCTTTCGCAAGCCGCAGCTCGACCTGCTGAGCATCTTCGCCGGCCAGGCGTCGCTCATTCTGCAGAACGCGATGCTGGTGGCCGCGCTCCGCGAGGACAAAGCCAAGCTCCAGGGCGAGCTTCGCGACAAGCGCTTCGGCGAAATCATCGGCGCCTGTGCTTCGATGCGCGAGGTCTTCCGCAAGCTCGAGAAGGTGGCTGGCACCGACATCGGCGTGCTCATCACCGGCGAGACGGGCACCGGCAAAGAGCTCGTGGCCCGAGAGATCCACCGCTGTAGCGCGCGTACCGAGGGCCCCTTCGTCACCATCAACTGTGGCGCCATCCCCGAGAACCTCATCGAGAGCGAGCTCTTCGGTCACGTCAAAGGCGCATTCACCGGCGCGGTGATGGATCGTCCCGGCAAGTTCCACGTCGCCAACGGCGGCACGATGTTCCTCGACGAGATCGGCGAGCTGCCCCTCAACCTGCAGGTCAAGCTGCTGCGCGTGCTGCAGGAGCGGGTCGTGATGCGGGTCGGCTCCTCCAAGCCGGAGAAGGTCGACATCCGCGTGGTCGCAGCCACCAACCGCGACCTCGAGGCGATGACCAAGGAGGGAACCTTCCGGGAGGACCTCTACTACCGCCTCAACGTGGTCAACCTCTGGCTGCCGCCCCTGCGCGAACGTGGTGACGACGTGCTCATCATCGCCAAGTCGCTGCTGAGCAAATACGCCGAAGAGCTCGCAAGCCCGGTTCGCGGCTTCAGCCCCGCCGCCATCGCCTCCATCAAGAAGTACGACTGGCCCGGCAACATCCGGCAGCTGCAGAACCGGATCAAGAAGGCCCTGGTGCTCTGCGAGAACAAGCTGCTCGGGCCCGACGACCTCGACTTGGGTGCCACCGCCGAGAACAAGATCCTCCCCCTCGAGAAAGCCAAGGAGGACTTCCAGCGGCGTTACGTGCTCGAGGTCCTCGAGCGCAACGGCGGCAACCGCACCCAGACCGCGCGCGACCTCGGCGTCGACCCCAGGACCATCTTCCGGTACCTCGAGAAAGAGTCCAAGCTCGCGTAATCGAAGGACTTCCGAAAAAGGATGCGTTTTTTACGCAACCTTTGGGGCGCTCCTGTCGAGCACAGGGCATGAACGGACTTCGAACCCTCTCCCTCCTCGGCATCAACCTCGCGCTCGTCACCGTCGCCTGCGGCGGCGGTGAAGACCCCATCGACCCGGATCCCACCGGCTCCGGCACCGGCGGCGCCGCCGCCTCCACGTCGTCGGGCAACAGTACGTCCAGCGGCATGGGTGGCGATCCGTCGACCACCACCACGGGCTCGACCATGGTCACCAGCACGAGCAGTGGCATGGGCGGCATGGGCACGGGCGGCATGGGCACGGGTGGCATGGGCACCGGCGGCATGGTGCCGGTCGACACCACCCCGCCCACCATCGTCTCCGTTTCCCCCACCAATGGCGCCACGGGTGTCGCCAACAACGAGGTCATCGTGGTGACCTTCAGCGAGCCGATGGACAAGCCTAGTGCTCAGGCGGCCTTCCAATCCGCCAACCTCGGCGCCGTCACCTTCAACTGGCTCGACGACATGACCATGGAGGTCACACCCACCGGTCTCGCCTACGCCCAAGGCGGCCCCACGGTGATGGCCAACGTCTACGACTTCACCGTCACCACCGTGGCCACCGACCTCGCCGGCAACCCGATGGCGCAGAACGCCCCCAGCAGCTTCTCCACCCTCCGCGACGTCACCGACTACATGCCGGAGACGCAAGAGCTCTCGGTCGAGGCCAATGGCGCGACCTGCGGCACCTTCACGGTGCCCGTCGGCTCCTACGCACCACCCAACACCCCCGCCAAGGAGTGTCGACTCCTCGTGAGCTACGACCTCGGCCCCATCCCCGCGGGTGCCCAACTGCAGAGCGCGTCGCTCTCCTGCGAGTACGACTTCCTCGTCGGCAACATGCCGAGCCCCAACAGCCGGCTCGACCACATCAGCTTCGACCCCAACAACCTCGCACAAGGCTGGAGCGCTACCCCCATTACGGCGTACGGGAATGTCTTTGGGTTCAACGGCTTCAACTTTACCAAGATGCCCTTCAACGTCGACGTGCTGGGGGCGATCTCGGCCGAGCTCGCGGGCCAGACGCCGAACTCGGTGCAATTCCGAAAGACCATGGTGCCCCAAGCCATTGTGCCCGGAAACAACTACCTACAGTGGCGCAACACCAACAACGACCCCAATGGCGGGTGCGGCACCCAGGCCCTCGAGGTGTCGTACCTCGCCCCCTAGGCCAGCGATGTCACCGATGGCCGACACGAGAACGCCCCGCGAAGCCACCTCGCCGTACGCCATGGCACTCTGCCTGAGTGTCATGGGCTGCGGCGAGGCGCCCTGCGAAGAAACACTCACCTGCGTGCTCGGCGAGACGGAGTTGACCGTGGGGCCCGCCGTTGTTCCCCGTGATCAAACACGCAGAGCCCGCAACGACCACCATCGCTCGTCGCCATCAACCATCACCGCTAGAATCGACAATCCATCATGCTTGTTTCCAACTCGTCTTCCCGGCTATCCATTTTCGTCGGCGCGACACTTCTCGCCGGACTCCTCTCAGGTTGCGACGACGCTCCCTGCGAAGACACCCTCACCTGCGACGTGGGTGATTCGGCGAGCACCAGCTCAGGTACCGGTGGCGCGTCGAGCTCATCGAGCTCACAAACGACCACCAGCACGGGCGGCGGCGGTGACACCGGCGTCGACACGACGCCACCCACCGTCTTGTCGGTCACGCCATCCGTCGACGCCACCGGCGTCAGCAACACCGCCACCATCTTGGTGAGCTTCAGCGAACCCATGAACCGGGTCGCGACGCAGAATGCGTTTCAGTCCACCACCCTCACCGGCCTCACCTTCGCCTGGCCAGACGACCAGACGATGGAGGTGACCCCGGGCAACCTCACCTACGCCCAAGGCGGCCACGACGTCGTCGCCAATGAGTATTCGTACACCATAACCACGCTCGCGGCCGACCTGGCGGGTAACCAGCTCAAAGACAACCGGAGCTGGAGCTTCTCAACCCTCAGAGAGGTGACAGACCATCTTCCGGCCCTGACCGAACCGTCACGCAATTCCTCAGGAGAAGGAGCACCATGCTTCTTCTTCCCCTCGAGCATCGTAGGCCAGGTTATTCCCGGCCCCCATAGCTGCAGAATCCTAAACGAATTCGACCTGACCCCAATCCCGCCTGGGGCGCAACTGGCGTCGGCCAGTCTCACATGCAGCTACCAGCAATTGGTGGGTCCGACTCCCACGTCGAGCTCACTGGACTTGGTGCGTTTCCCAGACGGTGACTACGCAGCAGGATGGGGTGCAACGGCAGTTGCGTCCTACCCAAACCCCTTCAACTTCGGCCAAACGATCCAGAACCCGGCGACGGTGGACGTTACTGCCGCCATTTCGGCCGAAGTCGCTTCGAGTGCGACGAAGCTACAGTTCCGCTTCAGAATCAACCACAGCCCATTCCTCGAGAACAACTACCTGGTCTGGAGGAATGCGTCTGCACCGACCGGCGGATGCAGCGAGGGACTCCTGGTAAGCTACGTGGCACCATAGTGGCGAGAGACGAGTGACAAGCAGTCGCTCGACGAATTCTAGTCGTCGTCGCTATGGCTGATGGCGATGTCCTCCGAGCGACCGCTCGCGCTTGACAGAAGACACTGCGCCGTGTGTGCCAAGTTTCACCTTCGGGGAGGCTTCATCAGTTTTCGGAACTTTGCGACGACGCGGTCAATTCCTATCTCGTCCCCTGGCTGCCATGCGCCACCGCATATTTGAACCACCACGTTCATCTCAGCGCTCGTCAACCTCAACCATTAACGCTAGGATTTCCCCACATGATGCCTTCTGCGACGTACGCGTCAGGGTTGTCTTTTCTCATTGGCGCTACGCTCCTCGTCGGCCTCAGCGTTGGGTGTGACGACGCTCCCTGCGAAGACACCCTCACCTGCGACGTGGGTGATTCGGCGAGCACCAGCTCAGGCACCGGTGGCGCGTCGAGCTCATCGAGCTCACAAACCACCTCGAGCACAGGCGGTGGTGGTGATACCGGCGTCGACACGACGCCACCCACCGTCTTGTCGGTCACGCCATCCGTCGACGCCACCGGCGTCAGCAATACAGCGACCATCTTGGTGAGCTTCAGCGAACCCATGAACCGGGTCGCGACACAGAACGCGTTCCAGTCCAGTACGCTCACGGGCCTCACGTTCGCATGGCCGGACGACCAAACGATGGAGGTGACTCCCGGCAACCTCACTTATGCCCAGGGCAGCCACGACGTCGTCGCCAACGAGTATTCGTACACCATCACCACACTCGCAGCTGACCTGGCGGGCAACCAACTCGAAGACTACGGCACATGGAGTTTCTCGACCCTTCGACGCGTGACCGGTGCGATCGCTGGAAGCGAAGGCGCCTACAGCACATCGGCTAGTGCGAGTTGCTTCTCGCTTCCGATGCTGCGGGTTGGAAGGGTTGAGGGAGGAGGAACATGTCATGCCTTTATGACCTTCGACCTCAGCCCAATTCCGTCGGGCGCAACCATCTCCTCTGCGACGCTCACTTGTTCATACGTCTCCCAGGTTGGGGCGAACGTGACCTCTGGATCGCTTGACCGCATCACATACGATAGCAACGACCCGACACTGTCCTGGTCGGACCCCGCGCTTGAAAGCTATCCGAATCCGTTCTCCTTCGGTCAGCCGACGCCGACGAACCCGATAACGCTCGACGTGGCGACTTCGGTAGCAACAGTCCTAGCGAGCAACAACCCGACGTCCCTGCAATTCCGCATGCGAGTGACACCTTCTGCGCAAGTGCAAGCGAGCTACCTGAATTGGAGAGACATCGCCACCACCACTGGCGGCTGCAGAGACGGCCTCGTCGTGAGCTACCTTGCCCCGTAGGCGAGGCGCGAGCAGTCGCCCGACGAACGTTGGTCGTCGGTGTCTTGGCTGATGGAGATGTCCATCGGGCGACCGCTCGCGCTTGTTAGAAGATACGGCGCCGTGGGCGCGACGGTTTCGCCGTCGGCGAGATTTTCTCAGCTACGGCCGAGCTCTTCCGCGATGCGGTCGAGCACGCCGTTGACGAAGACGCTCGAGTTCTCGGTGCCGTAGCGCTTCGCCAGCTCGACCGCTTCGTCGATGATGACCGCGCGCGGTACGTCGTCACCTCCGCTCAGCTCGTAGACACCGATGCGGAGTATGTTGCGGTCGACGCGGGCCATGCGCTCGAGACGCCAGTTCTTGCTCGCGCTCGAGATGCGCTCGTCGATGCCGTCGAGGTCGTCGGCCACCGCAGCCACGAGCTCGTCGGCGAAGTCACGACCCTCGACGTCACCCGGCACCTCACGCCAGTAGTCGCGGATGACGGCCTTCGCGTCCCGAGCGTCGTTCACATCGAGCGCGAAGAGCATCTGAAGCGCTGCTTCGCGGCCACTTGTACGCGCACCCATGCTCGCCTCCTCAGAGCTGCTCGACGACGGAGACCATCTCGATGGCAGCCATCGCCGCTTCGGCGCCCTTGTTGCCCGCCTTGGTGCCCGCTCGCTCGATGGCTTGTTCGATGGTGTCGGTGGTGAGAACGCCGAACACGGCCGGCACCCCCGAGCCCAGAGACGCCTGGCTCACGCCGCTGGCGACCTGGCCCGAGATGTAGTCGAAGTGAGCGGTGGCGCCTCGGATGAGGGCCCCGAGGGCGATGACCCCGCGGTACTTGCCCGAGTCACACAGCTGCTTGACCACGAGCGGGACCTCCCACGCTCCGGGGACCCGCACCAGGGTGATCTTCTTCGCGGTCGCGCCGTGCCGAACCAAACAGTCGACCGCGCCTTCGACCAGCCGATCGACGATGAATTCGTTGAAGCGCGCCGCCACGATGGCGTAGGCGTCGTCGGCTCCAACCGACAGCTGACCCTCGATCCGCTTGATGTTCATTCTGCCTCGTTGCTTAGCCGCGATGTCCCGACAGATCGACCGGTACGTGCTCGACCACGTCGAGCCCGTAGGCCGAGATGCCCGCGATGCGGCGCTGACTGTTGCTGATGAGCCGAAGCTTACGGATACCGAGCTCGGCCAGCATCTGGGCGCCGAGCCCGAATCGCCGAAGGATCTGCCGGGCCTGGTCGCTGGTTCGAACGACGCCACCGTCTTCACCCGCCATCGAGCCCGCCACCGAGTCGGCTGGGCGCGGCACCTTTCCGAAGGTGCGGTGGATCTCGTCGGCGAGAGACTTGCGCGGCTCGAGATAGAGGATCACCCCGCGACCTTCTTCTTCGATGCGCTGGATGGATGCACGCAGCACCGCGCCCCCCGAGCCGGCTCGGGATGAGAAGAGGTCCGACACCACCGCTCCCGCATGCACGCGACAGAGCACTGGCTCGTCTCCAGAGACGTCGCCTTTCACGAGCGCGATGGCTTGGCGACTCTCGACCGGTAGCTCGAAGACGAGACAGCGCCAGGTGGTGCCCGTCTGATCGAGCACCATGTCGTGCTCGGCGCGACGCTCGACGAGGGTCTCGTTCTGGAGCCGGTATTGAATGAGGTCGGCCACCGACAGGATGCGCATGTCGTGCTCTTCGGCGAAACGCTCGAGGTCCGGCATGCGCGCCATGGTGCCGTCGTCTTTCATGATCTCGCAGATCACCCCCGCTGGGCGGAGACCCGCGAGGCGAGCGAGGTCGACCGAGCCTTCGGTCTGCCCCGTGCGCACCAAGACGCCACCACGGCGCGCCTTGAGGGGAAAGATGTGACCCGGCGTGACCACATCATCGGGCTTGGCGTCGGGCGAGCAAGCGACCCTGACCGTGTGCGCACGATCGGCCGCGCTGATCCCCGTCGTGACCCCTCGCGCCGCCTCGATGCTGACGGTGAAGGCGGTGCCCAGCGAAGGACCACCTCGCCCGGGTACGCGCATCATGGGCAGGTCGAGGCGCGCGACCTGCGCTTCGTCGAGGGCGAGACAGATGAGACCACGGCCGTACTTGGCCATGAAGTTGATGGACTCGGGCGTGACGAGCTCGGCCGCGAGAACCAGGTCGCCCTCGTTCTCGCGGTCCTCGTCGTCGACGAGGATGACCATCTTGCCGTCACGAATGTCTTGGAGCGACGCTTCGACGCGTTCGCTGACGGCGGGATCGAGGAGGCTGTCTTGCGGAGGAACCACGGCGTTCACATCTCGAATGCTTGAGGACGGCGCTCGGCCTGAAAAGGTCCACCTAGGGCGCGCCCAACGGACCACACTGCATTGACCACACTGGGCTGGGGGTCAACCGCGCCTCACGGTGAGCAGGCGGTCGATGATGGCCTGCGAGGTCTGGTTCAGCGCGGTGAAGACCACACCCATGCCGGGTGGGTCGTCGTGCACGCGAACCACCTCCCCCTCCCCTTCGATGGTGGCGACGCCGTCCATGATGACCGAAAAGGAGAGGTCGACCTTGGTGCCGACCGGGAGGGGCTGCGCGGAGCGAATGAAGACCCCCGACTTGGAGACGTTGGTGACGTACTCAGCGACGAAGGCGTCGAACGAGTCGAACGACTTGTTGATCGTGACCCTCTCTTCGCGGCGCTGCTCCCGGTCGGACATCGCTCACCCTCCCTGCAGGTCGAACTGCTCGATGTGGTACTCCTTGCGGGGCACGAGCTGAATGCGACGTCGGAAGAGTCGCTCTGCCTCGGCCACGGCCGCCTTCTCCTCGGTCTTGAGCATGTCGACGATCGCAGGGTGGGCGTTCACGGTGATGCTGTAGCCAGGCAGGTCGCCCTGCTCGCGCCGGATCTGACGGAGGATCTCGTAGGCGATGGTCTCCCGGCTCATGAGCTGGCCGGTGCCATCGCAGTAGAAACACGGCTCGTGCAGCAGCCGTCCGAGGCTCTCCCGGGTGCGCTTTCGGGTCATCTCGATGAGCCCGAGATCGCTGATCCGGTTGAGGGTGGTCTTGGCCTTGTCCTTGGCGAGCAGGTTCTCGAGACGCCGACGCACCTTCTCGCGGTTCCCACCGCGCTCCATGTCGATGAGGTCGAGAATGATGAGTCCACCGATGTTGCGGAAGCGCAGCTGGTAGGCGATTTCCTCCACCGCCTCGAGGTTGGTCTGGAGGATGGTCTCCTCCAAATCCTTGCTGCCCCGCCCCACGTAGCGACCCGTGTTGACGTCGATCGCGGTGAGGGCTTCGGCTTGGTCGATGATGAGGTAGCCGCCACTCTTCAGCGGCACCTTGCGTGCGAGGGCGCGGCCGATCTCGTCTTCGATCCCGTAGGCGTCGAAGACGGGCTCGCGGCCCTCGTAGAGCTCGATGTCGTCGACCCGCTCGGGCATGAACATCTCCACGAAGCGACGGAGACGACCGTACTGCTCGCGGTTGTCGATGATGATCCGGGCCACCTCTTCGGTGAAGAGGTCACGCGCGGTCTTCAGCACCAAGTCGAGCTCTTCGTAGAGCATGGCCGGTGCGTTGTGGGCCTCCTCGCGCTTCTTGGCGATCTCCTCCCAGAGGCGCACCAAGTAGCCGATGTCGTTCTTGAGCTGCTTCTTGGTCAGCCCCTCGGCCATCGTGCGAACCACGAGTCCGCCCTGGTTGGGCTTCATGGCTTCGATGGCCTGCCGCAGGCGCGAGCGCTCCTTGTCGTTGCCGATGCGCTTGCTGATCCCCACGTGGTCGACGGTGGGGAGGTAGACCACGTAGCGGCCGGGGAGCGACACGTGGCTCGAGACCCGTGCGCCCTTGGTGCCGATGGGCTCCTTGGTGACCTGGACCACCACGTGCTGGCCCTCGCGGACCACCTCGCGGATGGGTGTGCTCTTGCTGATCCGGTTCTTGTCGAGCGACTTGCTGCGACCCCCACCACCGCCACCGCCGTTGCGACCGCGACGGCGCGTCGAGCGTCCACCCGCACGACTCTTGCGGTCGGCCGGAGGCGCATCGGAGCTCTTGGTGCTGCGACGACGGCGACGACGACCGCGACGATCGTCGTCGCGTGACGTTCGCTCTTCGGTGTCGGACGTCTTGGTGCTGCGACGACGACGACGGCGACCGCGGCCATCTTCCTCGTCGGACTTGGGCTCGTCTTCCGTCTTGCGCGACGAGGTGCTGCGACGACGGCGCCGACGCGGCTTGTCGTCGTCTTCTTCGTCCTTGGCCTCTTCGGTGGTGGCCGTGGAACGGGACGTAGCGGCGCGGCGGCGACGGCGGACACGCTTGACTGGCGTGACCTGAACCTCGGTCTCGGGCTCGTCGTCGGACTCGGACTCGGCCTCGGACTCGATCTCGATCTCGGGCTCGTTTTCGTCCTCGTCCTCGTCATCGGACTCGGACTCGATCTCGATCTCGGCCTCGGGCTCGATGTCGACGGACTCGTCTTCGTCTTCTTCGTCCTCGGACTCGTCTTCTTCGTCCTCGGACTCGTCTTCTTCGTCCTCGGACTCGTCTTCGTCTTCCTCGGACTCGTCTTCGTCTTCCTCGGACTCGTCTTCGTCTTCGTCTTCTTCGGACTCGTCTTCGTCCTCAGACTCGTCTTCGTCTTCTTCGGACTCGTCTTCGTCTTCTTCGGACTCGTCTTCGTCTTCTTCGGACTCGTCTTCGTCTTCTTCGTCTTCTTCGGACTCGTCTTCGTCCTCAGACTCGTCTTCGT